>JANDLU010000117.1 GCA_024330215.1 Candidatus Gaiellasilicea maunaloa | reverse complement strand
CTTAGTGTTGAAACAACACTAAGTCCGACCGTCCAGCTCGCGCCATCGAGCGTCACTTCCTGCGGAAAGTCCGCGGCGGGGAGCAGCGTGGGCCAGAAAAAGGCGATCTCGGTGGCCCGACCGGGCGGTGCGGTGAGATAGAGGCCCGGATAGCCGGCGAGCACGGTCTCCACTGCGGCACGGCTGAACCGATCGGCGAGCGCCCGGTCGGCGGTGGCGACGACGAGGTCGAGGAGCGCCGACGCCTCGTGCACGCTCTCGGGATCGGGGTTCTCACCGCCGAGCAGCCGAACGTCGACGTCGTCGAAGGCCGCGCGTCCGCGATCGCGCCCCAGACCGTCTCCTCGGCGAGAGCCGCCTTCGCGGCGACATCGAGCCCGGTGAGACCGAACGTGATGCCGTTTCGCCAGCCGCCGGAGAGAATCGCGCCGACCTTGACCTGCTGCGACGCCGGCTCGCCGCGGGTGCCCGAGATCCGCACCCGGTCGAGCGCCTCCTGCTCCAGCGTCAGCGTGTCGAACCGGGCGACGACGTCGGGGCTCGCGTAGGCAGGCCCGTCGATCTCGTAGAGGAGCTGCGCGGTCACGGTCTCGACGGTCACCGCACCGCCGGTGCCTGGATGCTTCGTGATCACGGCCGAGCCGTCGTCGGCGAGCTCCGCGATCGGGAAGCCGCAGCGCTCGAGCCCGGGAACCTCCTGGAAGAAGGAGAAGTTGCCGCCGGTCGCCTGGGCGCCGCACTCGATCACGTGGCCCGCGGCGACGGCGCCCGCGAACGCGTCCCGGTCTTCGCGAGCCCAGCCGAAGCGCCATGCCGCCGGCCCGACCACGACCGAGGCATCGCTGACCCGGCCGGTGATCACGACGTCGGCGCCGGCCTCGAGCGCCTCGACGATCCCCCAGCAACCCAGGTAGGCGTTCGCGACGAGCGGCTCGCCTTCGAGCGGCGCGCCCGTGTCGAGGTGGGGCGCCGGCCAGCCCTCGCTGCGCCGCTGCCGCAGGAGCTCGGTCGCGTCGTCGCCGGTGACGCAGGCGACGCGCGGGGCAAGGCCAAGGCGCTCGGCGAGCTTCTCGACGGCGCGGGCGCAGCCACGCGGGTTGAGCCCGCCGGCGTTCGAGACGATCCGGATCCCGCGCTCGAGGCATGTTCCCAGCACCTGCTCGAGCTGGACGAGGAACGTCGGCGCGTAACCGGCCTCGGGATCCCGCGCCCGCTGCTTGGCGAGGACGCCCATCGTCAGCTCCGCGAGCCAGTCGCCGGTGAGCACGTCGATCGGGCCGCCCTCGACCAGCTCCCGCGCCGCCGAGAGCCGATCGCCGAAGAAGCCGCTGCAGTTCGCGATGCGCAGTTTTCCCGCTCCGGCGCCGGCGAAGCCGGCACCTCCGCTCGGAGGCGGCTCCGTCGAGCCTACGCCGCCGCGGCTCACTCGCCGCTGCCGTCCTGCGAGAGCGTCACGAGCTTCGCGTGCGCCTCGACGTACTGGCCGACCTCGACGTGGATCGCCTCGACCACGCCGGCCGCCGCCGCGACCGAGCCGTGCTCCATCTTCATCGCCTCGAGCACGACGAGCGTCTGGCCGCTCTCGACCCGGTCGCCGACCGCGACGTGCACCGCGACGACGGTGCCCGGGATCGATGCGACAGGGTTCCCGGAGACGACGGCCTCGTCGGTCTCGGGCAGCCGCGGTTGCTGCCGCCAGACGCTCTGCGTCTCGGAGTCGTTGACCCAGACGGAGCCGTCGGGGCCGACGGCGACCTCACAGCGCCGCTCGATCCCGTCGTGGCGGACGCGAGCCCCGTCCGCCCCCAGCTCGCCGAGCACGACCTCGTGTGTCTCGCCCTCGAGCGCAAGCGTCAGTCTGCTCGCCGCAAGGCGGTACTCGAGCTCGAGTGACTCGCCGTCGCCCTCCCTCCAGGTCGCGCGCCGGCCGGGGCTGCCGGGCAGGAGCCGCCAGCCGGGAGGCGCGTGCCCGGCGACCGGAGCGGTCGCACGCCGGCGGTGCGCGCTCACCGCTACGGCTGCGGCCAGATGGAAGAGCAGCGGCGTCCGCGACCCCGGCTCGACCAGCTCGGGATGGGCGTCGACGAAGTCCGTCCGGGTCTCGCCGGCGAGAAAATCCGCGCCGTCCAGCACAGCCGCGAGGAAGTCGCGATTCGTGCACGGCCCGTGCAGACGCATGCCCCGCAGGGCGAGCGCGAGCCGGCCGGCCGCCTCGACCCGGCCCGGCGCGTGGGCGACGACCTTCGCGAGCAGCGGGTCGTAGAAGGTCGTGACCTCGCTCCCCGAGTCGATCCCGTCCTCGTAGCGGATCCTCGGCACGGAGGCGTGCTCGTAGCGCCACATCGTCCCGAAGGTCGGTGAGAAGCCGCCGGCAGGGCTCTCGGCGTAGAGGCGGGCCTCGATCGCGTGCCCGCTCGCGACAACATCCGCCTGTTCGAACGGCAGCGGCTCGCCCTGCGCGACGAGGAGCTGGAGCCGGACGAGGTCGAGGCCGGTGACCTCCTCGGTGACCGGGTGCTCGACCTGGAGCCGCGTGTTCATCTCCAGGAAGAAGAAGTCGCCGGAGTCGTCGAGCAGGTACTCGACGGTGCCCGCGCCCACGTAGCCGAGCGAGCGCGCGAGCGCAACGGCGGTCTCTCCCATCCGCTCGCGCAACTCGGGATCGACGGCCGGAGACGGGCACTCCTCGATCACCTTCTGATGGCGCCGCTGGATCGAGCACTCGCGCTCGAGGAGGTGGACGACGTTGCCGTGTGAGTCGCCGAAGACCTGGATCTCGATGTGGCGCGGCACCTGGAGATAGCGCTCGAGGAACACGTCCGCGTTGCCGAAGGCGCCGCCCGCCTCGCGCCGCGCGCCCTCGACTGCGTCGGCCAGCTCGCCGGCCTCAGTGACGAGGCGCATGCCGCGTCCACCGCCGCCCGCGGTCGCCTTGACGAGGAGCGGATAGCCGACCGGCTCGGCGGCGGCGAGCCATTCATCGCGGTCGTCGCCGGCGATCTCGGCATCCTCGAGCACGGGCACCCCGGCCTCGCGCGCCCGCGCCTTGGCGAGATCCTTCAGCCCCATCGTCCGGATCGCCTCCGGCGAGGGCCCGACGAACACGATCCCGGCCGCGGCGCACGCCTCCGCGAACGCCGCGTTCTCGGCCAGAAACCCGTAACCGGGATGGATCGCGTCGGCGCCGGCGCGTTCGGCCGCCGCGAGGATCTTCGCCTGGTCGAGGTACGACTCGCCGCTCGTCGAGCCGCCGAGCGCGACCGCAACGTCGCCGGCGCGCACGTGCAGCGCGCCGGCATCAGGGTCGGAGTGGACCGCGACCGTGCGGATCCCCATCTCCCGGGCGGTGCGAATCACGCGGCAGGCGATCTCGCCGCGGTTCGCGACGAGCAGCGTCCGGATCGGGACAGCCTCGCTCACATCCGAAACGGGGCGAAGTGGGTCGCGCCCTGGACGGGAGCCGAGTGAATCGCCGAGAGCGCGAGACCGAGCACATTCCTCGTGTCGCGCGGGTCGATCAAGCCGTCGTCCCACACGCGGCCGGTTGCGTACACCGCGTGCGACTGGGCGGCGATCAGCTCCTCGATCTCGGCCCGCATCGCCGCGTCCGCGTCCTCGTCGTACTCGGTCCCGGAGCGCTCGGCGGCGCCGCGGCGGACGATCGACATCACCCCGCCGAGCTCGCGTCCGCCCATCACCGCGATCCGGTGACTCGGCCAGGTGAAGACGAAGCGCGGGTCGTACGCCTTGCCGGACATCCCGTAGTTGCCCGCGCCGTAGGAGGCCCCGGCCATCAGCGTCACGTGCGGGACTGTCGAGTTCGCGACGGCGTTGATCAGCTTGGCCCCGTCCTTGATGATCCCGCCGCGCTCGTAGGCGCTCCCGACCATGAAGCCCGTGATGTTCTGGACGAAGAGGAGCGGCGTGTCGCGGGCGTTCGCGAGCTGGATGAAGTGCGCGCCCTTTCGCGACTCCGCCGAGAAGAGGATCCCGTTGTTCGCGAGCACGCCGACCGGGAAACCGCAGATCGAGCCCCAGCCGGTGACGAGCGTCGTCCCGTAGAGGGGCTTGAACTCTTCGAGCCGCGAGCCGTCGAGCACGCGGGCGAGAAGCTCTCGTGCCTCAACTGGGCGGCGCAGGTCCGCAGGCCCGCAACCGAGCAGCTCCTCGGGATCGTGCAGCGGCTCGTCGGCCGCCAGGCTCGGGCCTGGTCCGAGCTTGCGCCAGCGGAGATCGGCCACGATCTGGCGGCCGAGCCGGATCGCGTCGTGCTCGTCCGCGGCCAGGTAGTCGGCGAGGCCGGACTCGCGCGCATGCATGTCCGCGCCGCCGAGCGTCTCCTCGTCGACGTCCTCGTTGATCGCCATCTTCACGAGCGGCGGCCCGCCTAGGAAGACTCTCGCCGCGTTACGAACGAAGACCGTGTACTCGCTCATCCCCGGCACGTAGGCGCCGCCTGCGGTGGCGTTGCCGAAGACGAGCGCCACCGTCGGGATCCCGGCGGCGGAGAGCCGGGTGAGATCGTGGAAGATCCGCCCGGCGGGAACGAAGATGTCCGCCTGCTTGGGCAGGTCGGCGCCGCCCGACTCGACGAGCGAGACGACCGGCAGGCGATTCTGCGCGGCGATCTCGAGCGCCCGTAGCTGCTTCGTCACCCCGGTCGGGTTCATCGTGCCGCCCTTGACGGTGGGCTGGTTGGCGATCACGACACATTCGACCCCGCTCACCGGGCCGATCCCCGTGATCACGCCGACGCCGGGCGTCTCGGAAGGGTCGTGCGCGCCGCCGAGGGCCGAGAGCTCGAGGAACGGCGCGTCCTCGTCGAGCAGCAGGTCGACGCGCTCGCGCGCGAGCAGCTTGCCGCGCTCCCGGTGCCTCGTCGTCGACCTCTGCCCGCCGGCGGCGAGCACGACCTCGGCGAGCTCACGGACGTGCTCGAGGGCGTCCAGCGCGGCGGCTCGGTTCGCTTCGTAGTCGGGGGAGCTGCGAAGCGTGGAGGCGAGAACGGCCATCTACACCGCCACCGGCTCGTCGATGCAGGCGCGGACGAGCTCCACGATCTGCCCTTGCGGATCGGTGAGGCGCGCGAGCTCCGACTGATCGACGAGGAGGCCGCCGAGGACGAGATCGACGACCGCAGCTCCAACCTCCTCGACCGAGCTCTCGCCCTCCGGGTCGAACCAGGTCCAGAGCCACTGCACCGAGCCGAATACGAGCAACGTCCTCAGGCGGTCGTCCCCGGGCCGGAAGACACCGGCCCGCACGCCGGCCTCGAGGAGCCCGATCACGAGCTCGCGGTACTCGGCGCGCAGCCGCCGCGCCTCGCGCATCGACTCGTGCCGTGCGAGGCGGATCACCTCGCGCTGGTTCGCGACCATCGAGGCCCGATCCTCGACGTGGGCGAGCACGACGGCGTAGAAGACGGCCGCGAGCTGCTCGGCCGGCCAGCTCAGCCTGTCGACGAGCGCCCGTGCCTCGGCGAGTCGCCGACGCATGTAGGTCTCCTGCATCGCCGCGAAGAGCCGGTCCTTCGTCCCGAAGTGATGGACGATCGTGCCCTTCGAGAGCTCGAGCTCCTCGGCGATCCGGGAGAAGCTCGTCCCGTCGTAGCCGAACTCGGCGACGTGCCGCGTGAAGGTTTCGAGGATCTCCTGCGACCTGCCCGCCATGCCCGTCTCTCCCTAGACCGTACGTACGGTCAGTGAGCATACACGAGCGCGCCCAGGGCGTCGGCCTCCTGCGGTTGCAGGTACGCGCCGCGGATCACCGTCCACTTCCGCATCCGCTCCTCGTCGAGCCCCGCGGCTGCGAAGGTGGCCAGTCGACTCGCCAGGTGCTCGACCCGGAGCCGGCAGGGGAGCGGATTCCAGAGAAACGAGGGGACGTCGTACTCGGGCTCGCCGAGCATCGGCTTCGGGTCGATCGCGACGTGGCGTCCGCCGGCATCGAGGATGTTCTGATGGTGAAAGTCGCCGTGAATGAGCGTCGCGCGGCCGACGTCGAGCGAGCCATAGAGCTCGAGCGCGAGCGGCGTCAGCTCGGACGGCTCGGCCTCGAGCCAGCGGGGGACGTGGTCGCCGATCCAGCGGAACGGCTCCGCCGCCGACCGCCAGAGCCGCCGCCCGACCTCGACGGCGATCGCCGCCGCCTCGCCCTCCGGCAACTCCGAGACGTCCGTTCCCGGCTGGGCGCGCTCCAGCAAGAGCGCCCGGCGCTCGCGGTCGCGCCGCAGGAGCCGGACGGCGCCGTCGCCGCCCCAGAGCTCGAGCGCATCAGCCTCCTCGTCGGACTCGTCGTCCTCGGGCGGCGTCACCTTCAGTACCACGTCCTCGCCGGCCGGCGCGACGTACGAGGCGCGCGAGAGCGCAAACGCCTCCCCGAGCTCGAGCCCCCACGCCGCGGCGACCTCGCGAGCGACTGCCTCGAGCGCGGCCGGATCACCCACCGCGTTCATCGCCGAACCAAGAATCGCTTGTGTTGAAACAACACAAGCTTCTCCCGACCCTCGCAACGGTGCGGGTTCGAGCCGAGCTTGTGTTGTTGAAACACAAGGCTCTCTCCCCCGCTCGCAGTCCGTCCCGTTACCGGAGGCGCTCGACGAGCATCGCCATCCCCTGCCCGCCGCCGACGCACATCGTCTCGAGCCCGATCGTCCGATCCATGGTCTCGAGGTCGTTCAGGAGCGTGCACATGATCCGCGCGCCGGTCATCCCGTAGGGGTGGCCGAGCGCGATCGCGCCGCCGTGCGGGTTCAGCTTGTCCGAGAACGGGTCGACGCCGACCTCGCGGCAGACGGGGAGCACCTGCGCGGCGAAGGCCTCGTTCAGCTCCATCACGTCGACGTCGTCGATCGTCATCCCGGCCCGCGCGAGCGCCACCTTGATCGCGTTGATCGGGCCAACGCCCATGATCTCCGGGCTGATCCCGGTGACGGAGCTGGCAATGATCCGCGCCAGCGGCTTCACGCCCAGCTCGGCCGCGCGCTCGTCGGACATGACCACGAGTGCCGCCGCCCCGTCGTTCAGCGGGCACGAGTTTCCGGCGGTCACCTTGCCGTCGTCGCGAAAGACCGGCGCGAGCTCCTGCAGCTTCTCGTAGGTCGAGGACGCGCGCGGCCCGTCGTCCGAGTCGACGACCGTCCCGTCGGCCCGCGGGTACGGTGTCAGCTCGCGCGCGAAGTGGCCGGAGGACTGCGCGGCGACCGCCCGCTCCTGCGATTGCTGCGCGAAGCGATCCATTTCCTCGCGGGAGACGTCGAACCGCTCGGCCACGTTCTCGGCGGTCATCCCCATCGGGATGTAGACGTCCGCGATCGCACCCTCGCCCATCAGCTTCGGGTGCAGCTCCTCGGCATCCTTCGGATAGCCGTTCACCTGCGAGATCGACTCGACGCCGGCGGCCACGTAGACGTCTCCCTCGCCTGCCTTGATCGCGTGGAAGGCCATCCGCGCGGTCTGGAGCGAGGAGGCGCAGAAGCGATTGACCGTCGTGCCCGGAACCGTGTCGGGCAGGTCGGCGAGCAGCGCCGCCCGCCGGGCCAGGTTCATCCCCTGCTTCTGCTCCGGGAAGCCGCAACCGACGATCACGTCGACGACCTCCCTCGGCTCCAGCTCCGGCACCTTCGCGACCGCCTCGCGGATCGCGAAGGCGAGCAGGTCGTCGGGGCGCTCGGCGACGAGCGAGCCCTTGCCCGCACGCCCGATCGGGGTGCGGAGGGCGCTGACGATCACGGCTTCGGGCATCTGGCTCTCCTTAGGTGAAGGCAGGTTCGCCGGTGAGGGCGCGGCCGACGATCAGGGTCTGGATCTGGCTCGTGCCCTCGTACAGTGTGGTCACGCGGGCATCGCGAAGGTACTTGGCAACCGGATACTCGTCGACGTAGCCGTAGCCGCCGAGCACCTGCACGGCAGCGTTCGCGGCGCGGACGGCGGCCTCGCTCGCGTACCACTTCGCGACGGCGGCCTCGGTCGTGTACGGCAGCCCTGCATCGGCGAGCGACGCGGCCTTCCAGGTCAGCAGGCGCGCGGCCTCGGTCTCGACGTGCATCTCCGCGAGCAGCTGCTGGACGAGCTGAAACCCGGCGATCGGCCGCTTGAATGCCTCGCGCTCCTTCGCGTAGGAGACCGACGCGTCGAGACAGCCCTGCGCGATCCCGACGCAGCCCGCCGCGAGCGAGATCCGCCCGTTGTCGAGCGCCGACATCGCGACCTTGAAGCCCTGGCCTTCGTCGCCGAGCCGGGCTGAGTCGGGCACGCGGACGCTGTCGAGGGAGAGCTCGGCGGTGTCTTGGGCGCGGAGGCCGAGCTTGCCCTTCAGGGGACGACCGTCGAACCCGTCCGAGTCGGTCGGAACGAGGAAGGCCGTGATCCCGCGCGGCCCCGGCTCACCCGTGCGCGCAAAGACGATCGCGGTCGCGGCCCAGGAGCCGAGGGTGATGAAGACCTTCGACCCGTTCAGAACCCAGTCGTCGCCGTCACGCTCGGCGCGGGTCGCAAGCGCGGCCGCGTCCGAGCCGCAGCCGGGCTCGGTCAGCGCGTAGCAGCCGAGCGCCTCGCCGCTCGCGAGCCCCGGCAGGTGCCGACCCCGCTGATCTTCCGTCCCCCAGTTCGCGATCGTCTTCCCGTAGAGCCCGTTCGAGACCGAGACGATCCCCCGCACCGACGAGTCGGCCTTGCCGAGCTCCTCGCAGAGGAGGCAGTAGGAGACCGAGTCGAGCCCGCCGCCGCCAAGCTCCTCCGGCAGCGCCGCCGCGAGGAAGCCGGCCTCGGCGAGCGTGCCGACGAGCGCGCGCGGCAGCTCCTCGGCCCGATCCCACGCCTGCGCGTGTGGGACGAGCTCCGCCTGGCAGAGCTCGCGCGCGGACTCGCGGATCAGCTCCTGCTCTGCCGTGAGGGTCAGATCCACCGCAGCAGCCTAGACGCAACCGGGGCCGGCGAATCGCCGGCCCCGGTGGATCGCACGCGACGAGCGGCTGCTACCCGCGCGGGCGCCCGTCGATGAGCCTGCCCAGCAGCGTCCACCTGCCGTCGCCGTAGCGCTGCATCTGCTGCTGCGAGATGATGAAGTGGTCGGTCGCCGACGACTTCAGCCGCGAGCCCGGGAGCAGATACGGCGTCGTCTCGTTGAACGAGAGGAGCGCGCGCATCAGGCCGGCCCGCGTCGGATTCTTCCCGGCTTTGTACATCGCCCGGACGAACGTGTCCGCCTTGGCGAAGCCGTAGAAGTTGAGCCCGTCGTTGACCACGCCGCGCGGGTTGTACTTGCCCATCAGCGCCACGTACTGCTTCACGACCGCGTCGTTCGCGAAGGCCGGCGACGCCGGATCCTTCAGGTAGGCGGCGCTGATCGAGCCGTTGACCGTCGCCGCG
>JANDLU010000116.1 GCA_024330215.1 Candidatus Gaiellasilicea maunaloa | reverse complement strand
TGCAGTCGCATCCGATCGGGATGCCAGCCGCTCGTCCAGCCGCGCTCGGACGTCCACTGGGCCCAGAGGGTGCCGCCGGGTGTGAGGTTCGAGGCGACATGATCGAGGACGGCCGTCGCTGCCTCGACGTACGCCTCGTTGCCGACGCGCCGGCCGTGACGGAGGAGCGCGTAGGCGTACGGCGTCCCGCTGACCCAGGAGACGTGCATGTTGTCGCGATCGCCGGCCGCGCCGAAGGCGTCCCGGTCGAAGGCAGCCGTCTCCAGCAGGCGTGGCGGGTCGGACCTGTAGTGCCAGCGCCAGAGTCCCCACGCAGTCAGTTCCGCGGCGTCCTCGAGCGACACCCAGGAGGGATCCTCGAACGGTGTCGCCGGCTTCCGCAACACGGTCGCGTAGTCGCCCGTCGTCGTCTCGAAGAAGAGCTCGACACTCTCGCCGGGCTGCCAGCGGTAGGTCTGGACGTCCGGCGGGTCGGGGATGCCATGGCCGTTGTAGCGCAGAGGCTCCTCGCGGTAGGGGAAGTCGAGCCAGATCACCGGTCGGTCTTCCCGCAGGGCGAAGCCGACCCCGGCCTGCCCGACCGGGCTCACCTCCCGCGTGACGAGGCCGCCGCCGCGCGCGAAGACGGCGGGCGTCGAGCAGCGGTCGGCACGGAAGGACCAGGAATCGGACTCGAGCCTCTCGACGCTCGTGCCGCCGGGCGTCCAGCGCGGATAGAGCCGGGTGTTGCCCTCCGGCCGGTTCTCGCCGTAGAAGACGCCCGGGACGAGCCAGTCGGGGTCGTCGGTCGCGGGTAGGAGGCGCTCGACGCGGATCCCGGCGTCGAGCGGGCCCTTGCCCTCGTAGGTGACCGTGTGGCCGTCGAAGCGGAAGCCCTCGACCGGCGAGCCGTCCGGCGCGAGCGCCCTAAGCTCGAGCATTCCAGCCCTCGATCCGGAGCTCGCCGACCGGTCCCGAGACCTCGAGCTCGCGCCTCTCGCCCGGGAGCAGGTCGAGCATGTTGTCGGAGAAGGTCACCCATCCCGGCGAGCCAAACGGCCGAGCGTCCTCGAGCACGATTCCCAGCGCGGCGACCGGGCCGGAGTTGACAAGTGACAGTCTGCTACTTGGCGCTCGCTCGCGCGAGAGCTGGGCGGGGGGCAGGTCGAGCAGCGGCGCGAGATCCTCCGTCCGCGTCATCGCGTAGCGGTTGCCGCTCACATCGAGCACGAAGACGTCGGTCGCGAACGCCGCGAGCGGCGCGGTGAGCTCGCCCTCTGCCGACTCGGCGACGACAGTGCCGTCGAGGTCGAGGAGCTGCGCCGGTGCAGTGGGCCGCGCGCGCACCTCCTCTTCGCCACCCCAGGCCCAGGTCGCGAACGAGGCGCTCGGTGCACCGAGGTACGCTCGGCGAACGCCCCAGTACGCCGGCTTCGGTTCGCCGTGCCAGTCGACCGCCGTCGTGCACCAGGCGTTCGGGAACGGCTCGTCGAGCTGCCACGGGATCACGCCGGCCCCGCGTCGCAGTGTCGCCTCGACGGCGTAGCGGAGCCCTTCGTACTGCAGCCACTGGGAGGCGCGGCGCAACGTGTCGACGTTCACCAGCCGCCCGCCGAAGCACTCCTGCACGAGCGGCGCGTTGATCCACCACGCGCCGAGGTGCTCGTAGACGAGGTTCGCGCGATCGGCCGGCCAGCGGTGCTCCTCCGAGATCAGCGCCTCGAGCGCGCGCCGGTTCGTCATCCCCTCGACCCCGAGCTCGCTGTGCAGGACGCACCGGCGCGACTCGTAGTGCGCCGGGTGCCCGCGCAGACCCTGGTGCTCCCACGGCCCGTGCAGATCGCGATCGTCCGGCGAGGGAGAGGTCGGCAGCCAGACGCGGCCGGGGTCGAGCTCCTCCACGACCTCGCGAAGCGCGACGAGCGCCGGCTCGGAGCCGTCCGCTTCGAGCTCGTTGCCGCCGCCCCAGATCGCGAGCGACGGGTGCCGGCGGAGCCTCGGCACGATCTGCCGCGCGTCCTCCCGCAGCGTGAAGACGAAGTCCGGATCGTCTGACGGAATGCTCGCGATCCCCGAGCTCGACTGGCTGAACTCCTGCCAGACGAGCAGGCCGAGACGATCGCAGAGCTCGTAGAACTCGTGCGTCTCGATCAGGCCGCCGCCCCAGACGCGGACGAGGTTCGCGCCTGCGGCCGCCGCAAGCCCGAGCAGGTGGGCGAGCTTCTCCGGCCGCGGGACGCCGTAGAGCGCGTCGATCGGGACCCAGTTCCAGCCCTTGATCGGGGTCGGGACGCCGTTGATGGTCAGGCGGTAGTCGGCGAGCTCGACGGTGCGGAAGCCGACCCGGACGCCGTCGACGTCGTAGAGATGCTGCTCGCCGAGGCCGTTCGGCCACCAGAGCCGCGGCTCCTCGACCAGGAGAGCCACCTCGCCGTCGATCTCCACCGTCCCGACTCCGCCCTCCAGCCGCACGACCGGGAACCGTTCCGGCTCGGGATCGAGCGTGACCGGGCGCCAGATCCCCTGGTGGATCAGCCGCGGGCAGAAGTCCCAGCCGTAGCCCATCCGGCTCTTGTGAACGCGGACGCGGCTCGTCCGACCGACCTGTGCCTCGCTCTCCGGCGCCGCGTGCACGGCCACGGCGAGCAGGTGCTCGCCCTTCGGGACCTCGATCCGGAACGGCGTGAACGCGCCGACGTGGTGCGCGACCTCCTCGCCGTCCACGAACACCGTCGCCTCGTGATCGACGCCGGCGAGCTCGATCGTGCCGCCGGAGACTCGCCGCCGGTAGACCCACGTGCGCGCCGGCACCCACTCTGCGAGCCTGCTCTGGCGCTCGAAGTACGGATCGGGCACCTCTCCCGCCCGGACGAGATCGTCGACGACGCTGCCCGGAACGCGCGCCGGTAGCCAGCCGGGCGTGTCCCATGGCTTCGCGACGTGCCAGCGCCACTCGTCGCCGACCCAGCCCTTGAGCTGCCACTCGTCTCCGCCGAGTGAGCTCACCACTCGAGGAGATTCGTCTCGACCGCGGAGCCGCCGCCTGCCGGGAGCACGAACGTCTTGATCTCGTGGGCGCCGAAGTCGGCCTCGATCGTCCTGTCGAGCACGCGCAGCGTCGAGCGCGCGGCCCGGCCGGCGGACTCGTACGCGCGGACGACGACCGAGCCGTCGCCGTCCTCGGCCGCCTTGAGGACCGCGACGACGACGTCGCCGCCACCGTCCGAGGCGAAGCTGTCGGACTGTGCAAGAGGCCCGGCGTGGAAGGTCTCGATGAGAGCAAAGGGCGGCTGGTTCAGCTCCGTCGCCCACCGCACGACGTCCGCGTCGCGCCAGTCGCCGGCGTGAGGGATCAGACGCACGAGGAAGGTCTGCCGGCCCTGATCCATGTACTCGAAGTCGCCGTCCTCCTCGAGCTCGCGCGGATCGTGCCAGGCCCAGACGGGGCTGCGCACCGCACTGATTCCGATGTCGCCACCGCGCACGTCGTAGCCGTACTTCGCGTCGTTGATGACCGTGAGGCCGCGCCCGGCGTCCGAGACGTCGACCCAGGACTGCCCCGGCTCCTCGTCGCCGGAGGCGGGCCGCTCGAGGTGGCCGTACGGCGTCTCGAACGTCGCCGCGTCCGTCTCGACGGAGGTCGGATAGCGCAGCTTCAGCAGCTTGAGCTGCTCGTGCCAGTCGAGCGCGATGCGGACGTCGAGGTACGGCACGTTCGCGCCGAGTACGTAGTCCTCGCGGAGCGTCGAGGCGCCGTAGCGGCTCTCGACGCGGACGATCGCCCGGACGAAACCGGTCTCGAGCAGGCGCACCGATGTGCATTCGAACTCGCCGATCTCCTCGTCGTAGGCGGTGACGCCATGGCCCCACGTGTCGCTCCGGTCTTCGATGACCACAGCGTGCTTCGATCCCGGCGCCGCGAGGTCGGCGCCCGTGACCTTGACGACGAGCTTCGCGATCCGGCCAGTCCCAGGATCGAGCTCGAGGAGCAGGTGCTCGTTCTCGAGCCCGGTCTGCGAGGCGGAGAGCTTGTGTTTCTGAAACACAAGCTCTCCCTTGCGGACGCGATAGGTGCGGTAGCCGAGCGGCGGTACCTCGACGGGGAAGACGAGTCGGTCGCGCGAGCTGCTCATCGTCGTCAGCGGGCGCGTCATCTGCATCGGCACCGCCTCGCCCGCGTCGTCCACCACGTGCGCGCCCTCTGCGCGCAGCCAGGTGTACTCGACCTCCGCATCGGCGCGCAGCGGCCACGGATGCGGGTTGAAGACGACGACCGGGCGCATCTCCTCTTCCTGCTCGATCCCGATCTGCCGTGCGATCGACTGCACGGCCGCGTTGAAGGCGTTGGCGGCGAGTGACGAGGCGTGACCGATCTGGTCGCGGGCGTCCTCGTAGGCCGGCTCGATCGAGGTGCCGGCGAGCGTGTCGTGGAACTGGTTGAAGAGCAGGAGCTTCCAGGCGCGAGTGAGATCCGCGAGGGGATAGGGCCGCAGGTCGAGCGAGTCCGCGATCGCGCTCCACTTCTCCGCGCGCTGGAGCAGGTTCTCCGCACGCCGGTTCCAGCGCTTGATCCCGGAGTGGGTCGTGTAGCAGCCCGGCGAGTGGTGTTGGAGCTCGCCGCGCACGGTTGGATGGTCGCCGCCGTTCGCCGCCACGCCGTCGAAGAAGCGGCGCAGCGAGCTGAGCTCGAGCCGCGGCGAGCCTTCGTTTTCGTTCAGGTGCGCGATCTGGTCGAGGTTGGCCTTCGTCGGGCCGCCGCCGTGATTGCCGACGCCGTAGAAGACGGCGTACTCCGCCTCCTCGCCGGGGAGCGAGGCGATCGCCTTCTCGACGTGCTCGCCGAGGTCGTCCTTCGGGGCGCAGTACTCGTGCGGGATCCGGTAGGCGAGGACGCGCGAGCCGTCCGGCGACTCCCACCAGAAGATGGGGCTCTCGAGCGTCTTCTCCTTCGGGCCGGGCCGGAGGAAGACGTAGGAATCGATCCCGCTGCCGCGCAGGATCTGCGGGATCGTCGCATTGTGTCCGAAGGAGTCGAGGTTGGCGCCCGTCGTCGCGGTGATCCCGAAGCGCTCACGCAGGTAACGCTGCCCGTAGAGGGCGTGACGCACGAAGGACTCGCCCGAGGGGATGTTGCAGTCGGGCTCGACCCACCAGCCGCCGATGACCTGGAACCGCCCCTCCGCAATTCGAGCCCGGATCTGCTCGAACAGCTCCGGATCGCTCTCCTCCACCCACTCGAAGAAGAGCGACGAGTCGCACGTGAAGACGAAGTCCGGATACTCCTCCAGCCGGTCGATTGCCGACTGAAAGGTGGCGCGCACCTCCTGGTATCCCTCGGGCCACTGCCACAGCCACACGGGATCTATATGCGCATTCCCGATCATGTGGATCCTCACGTCCCTGGCCGCCTTTCGCTCCCGCCCGGCGGAGCCGGGCTCCGCGAAAGGCTGACGGCGCCCCAGGAACGTGAGGAGGGCGCGGGTGCTCATTCGCCGGCCGCCCAGCGGTCGACCCGATCGACGATCGCGTGGAGGAAGAAGGCATGCCATTCCTGGATCCTCGCGGTCGACTCCGACGGGACGAGGAGCGCGTGGTCGGCATGCGCGAGTGCCGGGCCGCCCTCGCCGCCTCCGATCAGGATCGTGGTCGCTCCCATGTCCTTCGCGGCGGCGAGCCCGCGCACGATGTTCGGCGACCGGCCGCTCGTCGAGAACGCGACGACGACGTCTCCCGCTCGCACGAACGCCCGCACCTGGCGCTCGAAGACCTCCGCGAAGGAGTAGTCGTTCGCGATGCAGGTGAGCGTTGCCGCGTCGACCACCAGCGACTGGGCGGGCAGCGGCCGGCGTTCGCGCTTGAACCGGCCGACGAGCTCCTCGGCGAGATGTGTCGCGTCGAGCGAGCTGCCGCCGTTCCCGAACGTGTAGACGCGTCCGTCGGCCGCGAAGCAGTCGACGACGAGCCGCCCGATCTCGTCCACACGCGGGAGCAGCTCCTCGATTCGAGTCGCTAGCTCGAGGTGCTCGGAGAGGGCGCGGGCGCTCTCAGCCATCGAGCACGATGCTCGAAGCCGTGCGCTCGGCCGCGATCGCTGCTGCTCCGACCACCCCGACGTGCGTCCCCAGGGCCGATTGGACGATCTTCGCCGCCTCACCCGCCGTCGTCATCGCCTCTGCGCGCACACGGTCGCGCACCGGGCCGAGGAGCTGCTCGCCGGTGCCGCTGACGACGCCGCCGCCGAGCACGACGACCTGCGGCTCGAGCAGGTTGACGATCGAGGTGAGGCCGCAGGCGAGCGCGTCGACCGTCGCCTCCCAGACCTCGATCGCGAGAGCGTCGCCGGCCTTCGCTGCCGCGGCGACCTCGCCGGCGGTCACGTCTCCCATGCCGGCCTCGCGGGCGCGCTCCGCGATCGACGTTCCCGAGACATAGGCCTCGAGGCACCCCTTCCGCCCGCAGCCGCGGCAGAGCCGCCCGTCGCAGTCGACGGTGACGTGCCCGAGCTCGCCGCCGTTGCCGCTCGCGCCGCGGTAGAGCCGTCCGTCGATGACGATCCCGCCGCCGACTCCGGTCGAGATCGTCAGGTAGACCATGTGACTCGTCCCGGCGCCGGCGCCGTAGCGGTGCTCGCCGGCTGCCGCGGCGGTCGCGTCGTTCTCGAGGGCCACCGGGAGGCCGAACGCCTCCTCTGCCCGCGCGGCGAGCGGAACGTTGCACCAGCCGGGCAGGTGCGGCGGGGCGATGAGGACGCCGCGAGCGGTGTCGAGCGGGCCGCCCGCTCCGATCCCGACGGCTTCGATCTCCGTCCACGCCACCCCGGACTCGTCGACCGCGCGGCGGCCGAGCTCGAAGAGGCGGTCGAGCCCTCGCTCCGGCCCGTCCTCGGCGTTCGTCGACTCTACGATGAAGGATCGCACCCGGCCGGCCGAGTCGACAACGCCCGCCGCCAGCTTCGTTCCGCCGATGTCGAGCCCGAGGACGTGGGCCGGGCGCACGGTGTCCGAGCCGTCGGAGACGGCGGTCCGTGACCCGACCGCTGTCATTAGCCCTTCCTTCCCTGCGTGGCGATACCCTCGATGAAGTAGCGCTGGAAGACGGCGAAGATCACGACCATCGGCAGCGTCAGGATCAGCGTCGCGGCGACGATGATCTGCCACTCGCCCTCGCCGCCCCCGCCGGTTCCGAAGCGATCGAGGATCGTCTTGATCCCGAGCGGCAGCGTGAACAGCGCGTCGTCGCGGAGGTAGATCAGCGGCTGCATCAGGTCGAACCACTTCGTCTGGACCTCAAAGATGAACGTGACGATCAGGGCCGGCTTCGCGAGCGGCAGCGCGATCCGCCGGAACATCGAGAAGTAGCTGTCGCCGTCGATCCGGGCCGCCTCGAACAGCTCGCGCGGGATCCCGAGGAAGAACTGTCGCAGGAGGAAGATGTAGAACGCGCTCCCGAAGAGGTTCGGCACCCAGAGCGGATACTGGGTGTTGACGCCGATGTGCGGCAGCCACGCGTGCTCGGTCGTGAACTTGCCGAGCTCGTTCCAGATCAGGTAGGTGGGGATCAGCGTCACCTGCTGGGGCAGCATCATCGTGCCGAGGAGCAGCGCGAAGAGCAGCGTGCGGCCGGGGAAGCGGAAGTAGGCGAACGCGAAGGCAACGGAGGCGCTGGCGAGCGTGACTCCCGCCGCGGCGAGCCCGGCGATCCAGACGGTGTTGAGGAACCAGTCGAAGATCGGCGCAGCGGCGAACACCTCGTCGAAGTTCCAGGAGAACGTCTTCGGGATGAGCCGGTTGTCGAAGACATCGCCCTGCGGCTTCAGCGACGAGCTGATCAGCCAGACGAAGGGGTAGAGGAAGAGGACGGAGAGGCCGGTGAGGAGCGCGATCCAGAAGACCTTCTTCAGGCCGCCGACGGACGAGCGCGCCTCGGGCGGCTCCCTCAGGACCTGCGGGATCGGAGCGGTGGCTGCTCCGGCGGCGGGCCCGAGGCTCTCAGTCGCGGACATCGGTCACCTCGGGGTTCACCTCTGGCCGCCCTGGTAGAAGACGAACCGTCGGCTGACCGTCACCTGGACGAGCGTGATCACCATCGTGATCGCGAAGAGCAGCCAGGCCATCGCGGAGCCGTACCCCATGTTGAAGAACTCGAACTGCTGGCGGAAGAGGTAGACGGCGTACATCAGCGCAGCATCCGGCGCCTCGGCGCCCGTCGACCCGGCACCGAAGTAGGCGGTGTACACCTCGGTGAAATTGCCGAGCCCGGCGATCGTCAGGATGATGAAGGTGAAGAAGAGCGACGGGCTGATCATCGGCAGCGTCACGTCCTTGAACCTCCGCCACGCCGAGGCGCCGTCGATCGCGGCGGCCTCGTAGAGCTGCCGCGGCACGCCGTGGAGGGCGGCGAGGTAGATCACCATCGTCCCGCCGACGGCCCAGACGCTCATGATCACGAGGCTCGGCTTGATCCAGTTCGGGTCGGTCGTCCAGAACGGACCCTGGATCCCGATCAGCTCGAGTCCGCGGTTGACGATCCCAACCTGGCCGTTGAAGAGAACGAGGATCAGGACGCCCACCGCGACGGGTGGCGTGATCTGCGGGATGTAGAAGATCGTCCGGAAGATGCCGGCGGCCCGGCCGATACGCACCAGGATCATGGCGAGCAGCAGTGCGACGATCATCGTCGCCGGCACCATCATCACGGTGAAGACGAACGTGTTCTTGAGAGACGTCCGGATCTTCTCGTCCTGGAGGAGCTGCCGGTAGTGCTCCGTCCCCACGGTCTCGGTCGGCGAGAAGCCGGCGATCTGCTCGACGCCGTAGTTGGTGAACGAGAGATACGCGCTCGCGACCATCGGCCCGGCGGTCAGGAAGACGAACCCGACCACCCAGGGCAGGAGAAACGCATACGCGGTCCACGTCTCCCGTTCCCGGAAGCCGGAGAACCAGCGCCGGGCCCTCTCTCGAGGACCCGGCCCTGCCGTGCTGGTCGCGACGCTCGCCACGCCGCCGAGCTACTTCGCCTTGTCGATCGCGGTCTGAGCCTCGCGCTGCGCCTGGTCGAGCGCCTGGCGCGGGCTCTGCTGTCCGTTCAGGACGCGGTTGATCGCGTCGATCCACGACTGCCGGAACTCGGCCGAGGCCGGCGAGAGCGGGATCGCGAACCCGTACCGTGGGGCGCGGACGAGGAGGGTCACCGCGTCGTCGAACGCCTTCTTGCCGATCGGCTGGTAGATGTCCTCGAAAACGGCCACGTCGGCTCTCGTGTTCGCCGTATAGAGGCCGGTGAAGGCCCGACCCTGCCGCTTGCGCAGGTCGAAGCGCGACTTGCCGACCTTCTTCCAGGCCTCGACCGAGGTCATGGACTTCATGAACTGGCAGGCGAGGTCCTGGTCCCTGGCGCCGCGCGGGATCGCCCAGCCGCTGCCGCTGAAGAGCGTGATCGGGCCACCCCTGCGATTCGTGAAGTACTTCGCCACGAGATCGATGTTCGGCGAGTTGTCGGCGAAGACGTTGTAGATGAAGCTCTCGAACGGCATCGCCCCGATCTGGTTCCGCGCGAACGGGTTCCC
>JANDLU010000115.1 GCA_024330215.1 Candidatus Gaiellasilicea maunaloa | reverse complement strand
ACCGAGTGGATCGGGAAGTCCCAGGTGATCCGGTCGCGACGGAGCTCGAGCACCGGAGCAGTCTCCTCGTTCAGTCGCGGATCCTCGAGCCAAGCGTCTGGGAACGCCTCGGCGACGCGGCCGTAGAGCTCCGCCGAAGCGGTTGCGTCGATCCAGTCGCCCTCGTACAAGCCCTTCAGATCGACGACGTCGACCGCGCCGGTCGCGGCAAGCTCGGCTACGACCTCGTCGGTCCAGGAGTCGCTCGCGTCGAGCTTGAAGCGGATCTCCGGCGAGATGTCGCGCCAGCCGGCGACGTCGCTCTGCGAGACCACGAAGCGGACGGGCCGGGCCTCCCGGCCGACGGCCTCGGCAAGCGAGCGGCCGTTCTGGCGCAGGGAGAGGTCGAGCGCCGCCGACTCGAGCGCCCACGGGCGGTAGCTGGGCTGATCGGCGACGAGCGCCGAGAACGAGTCGAGGGTGTGCTGGCCCGCGAGTTCGGGCAGGGCGTCCTCGGTGAACGCGAGCTGGAAATCCTCCTCGTAGCTGACGTCCTCGCCGATGCCCTCGTGCCCGGCGCCGCGAAGGTGCACGACCGTCGTGCGCCGCGTCATGTGCTCGAGCTTCAGGTCGAGCTGCTCGAGCTCGACGCGCTCGACGACGAGCTTCAGGTCTCTGACGGTGTCATAGAGAGGCCCATTAGAGTGAGGCATATTCGACTGCGACCTCCGCTGCCAGCGCTGCGTTGTCGACGATCAGATCCCGGTTCGCGGCGAGCGTCCGCCCGCCCGATTCGCGGTGGAGAAAAGCGAGCACGAAGGGCGTCACGTTCTGGCCGCTCACACCCTGCTCGTGCGCGTCGGCGAGCCCGCGCTCGATCAGCGGCTCGAGGTCGTCCAGGCTCTCGCTCGGGGGCCTACCGAGCAGGATCGAGGTGTGGCGGCCGAGCCCCCAGTGGGCGCGGGCGACGCGCGCAGCCTCCTCGGCGGACTCGACGCGCCCCGAGACCGGCGGGCCTCCGTGGGCCGCGTAGAAGAGCGGCAGGTCGTCGGTCCCGAAGCCGAGCACAGGGACGCCGAGCGTCTCCAATAGCTCCGCGGTGGCGGGGACGTCGAGGATCGACTTGACCCCCGACGAGACGATCAGCGCCTCGGTCCGCATCAGCTCGCCGAGGTCGGCGGAGATGTCGGGGGGGTTCGGGAAGCCGCGATGGACGCCGCCGAGACCGCCGGTACCCATGAAGCCGATCCCGACCGCGCGGCAGGCGGCGAGCGTGCCGCCGACCGTTGTTGCGCCGACCGCGCCCTGGACGATCGCGGCAGCGAGGTCGCGCGGCCCGACCTTGCGCGCGTCGGCGCCGAAGCGCCCGAGCTCGCCCTCGTCGAGGCCCACCCTGAGCTTGTTGTCGAGCACGCCGACGGTCGCAGGGACGGCTCCTGCCTCCCGCACACGGCGCTCGCTCTCGAGCCCGACAGCGACGCCTTCCCCGGGAGGAAACCCGTGGGCGACGAGCGTTGTCTCGAGCGCGACGACCGCCCGTCGCTCGGCAAGCGCGTGCCCGACCTCCGGAGAGACGACGATGAGGTTGTTCACGGCATCGAGCCTAGCCTTGCGACGCAGAGCGCAGCTGCCTCGAGCGCGAGCTCCGGGCCGCCGACGAGGTAGCCGGCGGCGAGCGCGTCCCCGGCACCCGTCGTGTCGACGACCCGGGCCGGTCGTGCGGGCAGCTCGAGCTCGCCGAAGCGGGCGCCGCGCGGGCCGAGCTTGAGGATCCACGTATCGCACTCGATCGGGCCGCCGAGGATCTGCTCCTCCTCTTCGTTGGCGAATACCACGTCTGGGCGGAGCGCCTCCAGCCGCTCCCTGAAGCGCGCCGGCCCGAAGTCGCGGATCGCGCTCCAGGAGGAGAGATCGACGCTGAGCCGGGAAACGAGCTCCGCGGCGTAGAGGGCGGCCTCGTCGATCGGCGAGCGCAGGAGCGAGTAGCCGGCCAGATGAAGCGTCTCGCAGCCGCCGAGCCAGGCCGCGTCGAGCTCATCTGCGCGCAGATCGGGCGAGACGCCGCGATCGGAGGCCATCGTCCGCCCGCCGTCCTCGCTCACGAGCGAGACCACCATGCCCGTGCGCCCCTCCACGACCGGCCCGCAGACCTCGACTCCGTAGCGCTCGAGCCCGCCTCGTGCCGCCAGCCCGGCCTCGTCAGCCGCGATCTTGCCGACGAACCGCGCCCGCCCGCCGAGCTCGGCGACCCACGCGGCCACGTTCGCCGCCTGACCGCCGGGGCCGAGGCGTGTCACCGCATTCGCGTCCGCGCCTTCGGCGAGCGGCTGCTCGAGTCGCACGATCACGTCGAGCAGGAGATCACCGAGGCTCACAATCACGTTCTACGATCCTTCCATGCACGAAGACTCACGCCGCTCGCGAACGCGCTCGTTCCTCGTTGGCGCGGCGCTCGGCGCCTCGGCCGCGCTCGCCGCGGCGCGCAGGCCGCGTCCGAAGGAACGCCGCCGCGAGAACCCGGCCGGCCTCGCCGCGTTCGAGGAGGCGCCCTGCTACCGCGAGCTCGTCGAGAGCGAGCGATCGGCCCCGTAGCCGCGGAGGGCGCGGGCCGCACGATCGATCGTGAGCAGATTGATGTCCGCGTCGCCGATCCAGAGCGACTTGCCGACGAGGATCGCAGCGCCCGCCCGCTCCAGGTAGCGCTTCGGCGTCCGCGTCGGCTTGGCAGTGCGGATCACGAGGAACGGCCCGAACCGCCGCACCTCGAATGCTCTCTCGGGCCGCGGCTGCGTCAGGTCGATCTCGAGCGCGGGTGCAGCATTGTTCGGCTCGCTCGCGTCGAGGATCCAGACCCCCCGGCCGAGTGGCCGCTCGAGGTCGAGCAGCGTCGAGAGCGCGAGATTTGCGTCCGCCCGCGGCAGCACGGCGAGCGGAAAATCGTGGTTGCGCTCCCACGCGCCGAGGTAGAGAGGCTCGAAGCCGAAGAGGACGTCGTCGGGAAGGCTCGTGGCTGCAAGGTACGCCGACGCGTCGGCTCGGGCGGCCTGGCGCGCGTCGGGCTCCCACTCGAAGAGCGGCGGCGTCTTCTGCCACGCCCAGGTGAGCTGTGCGACGACGAGCGCGGCTAGCACGATCGGCGCGAGCCGTCGGAGCCGGACGATCCCGGCTGCGATCGCGAGCGCGGCAAACGGGAGCACGAAGATCAGGTGGCGCGTCTCGGGTGAGGTGGCGCTGCCGAACCGCGCGGCGAGGAACGCCAGCGTTGGTACGACGACGACCGCAGCCGTCAGCAGCACGGTCGGTCGAGGCAGGCGGCGAAGGCCGAGCGCGCCGAGCGCGGCGACGAGAATCAGCAGCGGCCACCAGCCCGTCGTGAAGTCTCCGAGCACGTGCCAGAGGTAGGCGAAGACGGGCAGCGGGCCGCCGAGCCTCTCACCGCCCGCGCCCACGCCGACGTCGAAACGGCCGGCGAGCACGAAATCGGTGAGCCAGAAGGGGATCCCGAGCACGCCGACGGCCGCGAAGGCGAGCAGCGCCTGGCGCAGCCGATCGCGGCGCGCGAGCAGGACGAAGAGGACCTGAGTCGCGAGCACCATCGCGCCGTACGGATGGGTCGCGACGGTGGCCAGGATCGCGAGTGCCCAGAGGCTCCAGGCGCGGCGGTCGCCGCGCTCGAGCGCCCGGAGCAGGAAGAGATACGCGAGCGCGCTCGTGAAGAGGAAGAGGCTGTACATCCGGCCGTAGACGCCGTGGAAGAGGAACGTCCAGCTCGCCGCCACGAGCACGGTCGCGACGAGCGCCTGCCGCCGGCCGGTCAGACGGGCGGCCAATGCCGCGACAATCGGCAGGCTGCCGACCGCGAACGCGGCGGAGACGACACGCAGGCCTTCGAGCCCGAAGCCGAGATGCGCCACAGCCCACGCGAGGACGAAGTGGAGAGGGGCGCCGCCGCGCTCCTCGAGCACGACCTGGAAGAGCTGATCGAGCGGGTAGCGGCCGACGAAGAGCGCGAGCGTCTCGTCCTCGTGCGGTGGCCAGGCGAGTAGTTGGTGGAGGAGGAAGGCAGCCGCCGACAGGGTCACCGCGCCGACGGCGAGCGGGTACCGTCGGCCTGCGATCGCCGCCGGCAGAGTCCAGCCTCCGCGTGGCCGGACCCCTGTTGTCTGAACGCTTTCGGTCATCGCTTCGTCCTAATTGTCGCTGCTAGCCTTGCCGCCGATGCCGATCTACGAGTACCGCTGCCCCGACGGGCACACCTTCGAGGTCTTCCAGCGTATGGCCGACCCGCCCTCCGAGGTGTGCGAGGTGTGCGGCAAGGCGCCCGTCGAGAAGGTGCTCTACCCGGTCGCCGTGCACTACAAGGGCTCCGGCTTCTACTCGACGGACTACGGCAAGGGCGGTCGCAAGGCTGCGGCGAAGGACGGCGATTCCGGCTCGAGCTCGTCGAACGACTCGGGCTCGGGAGGCAAGGACTCGGCCGCCTCCGGCGACTCGGGCTCCACGAGCAGCTCGTCCGAGAGCGCGAGCAAGCCGGCGGCGGCAGCGGACTAGCGCAGGAAGGCGAGGACGGCGAGGACGCGCCGATGATCCTCTGCGGTCGCAGGCAGGCCGAGCTTCCCGAAGATGCTGGTGACGTGCTTCTCGACCGCGCGGAGCGTCACGAACATCCGCTCGGCGATCGCCTGGTTCGAGCGTCCTTCGGCCATCAGCTCGAGCACCTCTCGCTCACGCGGCGTGAGCTCGCCGACCGGGTCGTGCTGCCGCTTGCGTCCGACGAGCTGGTTGACGACCGTTGGGTCGAGCGCCGAGCCGCCCTCGGCGACGCGCCGAACCGCGGCCGCGAACTCGTCGATGTCGGCGACGCGATCCTTGAGCAGGTAGCCGACGCCCTCGGCGCTCTCGGAGAGGAGCTCCAGCGCGTAGCCGGGCTCGACGTACTGCGAGAGCACGAGCACGCCGACGCCTGGGTGACGCTCGCGGATCTGCTGGGCGGCACGCAGGCCCTCGTCCGTCTGGGTAGGAGGCATCCGGATGTCGACGATCGCGACGTCCGGCCGGTGCATCGCCACGTGTCGCAGGAGGTCGTCGCCGGTCCCGGACTGGGCGACGATCTCGAAGCCCGCGTCCGTGAGCAACCGCGCGATCCCTTCGCGCAGGAGAACCGAGTCGTCGGCGAGCGCGACCCGGAGCGCCGTCGCGCTCGGCCGAGCCCGCAACGGGGGAAAGGTGTGGGCACGCTCGTCGTCGAGCTGGAAGATCCGCTCGGGGTCCGGGAGGTCGGGCAGCGTGTAGAGCCCGAGATCGCGCAGCTCGCTCTCGGCAAGCGCCGAGCGGGTCGCCTCGGAGATGAGAACCTGGCCGCCGTGCCCGGCGGCGCAGATCCTGCTCGCGCGGTGGACGTCCACGCCGATGTAGCCGTCCTCGTCGAGCGTGGGAGCCCCGGTGTGGAGACCGACGCGTACCCGTACCGGCGATCCGGGCCAAGGATGTGCGGCCAGCGAGCGTTGAGCGGCGAGCGCCGCGGCCGCGGCCGACTCGGCCTCCGCGAAGACGGCGAAGAGCTCGTCTCCCCGGCTGTCGACCTCGCGCCCGCGAGCGTCGGCGACAGCCGCGCGCAGAAGCCGGCGCACGTCGGCGAGCGCGCCCGCCCAGACTCCGCCGAGCTCGTGTGCGAGCCTCGTCGAGCCCTCGACGTCGGCGAAGAGGAGCGTGATCGTGCCTGTCGGGAACTCGCTCATCGTCCGATTCTAGGCTGTTAGCTCGGCCAGCCCCGGGCATCGCCGCGTCGCGAAGGCGAAGCGGAATCTTGCACTAGGGGTCTTGCGCGATCGGGATCTGCTCCCGCAGATTCCGATCTTGCGCCAAGGAAAGCGGGAGCTCCGCCCGAATGCGCGTCCCCGCGCCGGGCGGGCTCTCGATTGCGAGCGTCCCGTCGAGAGCTGCCACTCGGTCGGCGAGCCCGCGCAGGCCGCTCCCCGCTCCGGCGCTCGCTCCGCCGACCCCGTCGTCGGCCACCTCGACCACGGCACGGCCGTTGTCGCGGCTGACGCGCACGTGGGCCAGCGACGCCTGCGCGTACTTGGCCACGTTCGTGAGCGCCTCGGCGACGACGTAATAGGCTGCGGCCTCGACGGCGCCCGGCAGCCGCTCGGCCGGCACGGACACCTCGACGGGGATCAGCGAGCGCGTCGCAAGTGTCAGGACCGCGGCCTCGAGACCTCGATCCGTGAGCACCGCCGGATGGATCCCGCGCGCGAGCTCGCGGAGGTCCTCGATCGCGAGCGAGAGCTCGTCCCGCGCGTCTCCCAGGATCGTCTCGGCCGCGTCCGGATCGCAGCCGATCCGCGTCTGAGCGAGCCGGAGCGAGAGCGAGAGCGCGACCAGGCGCTGCTGCGCGCCGTCGTGGAGGTTGCGCTCGAGCATCCGGCGGGCGTCGTCGGCTGCCTGCACGATCCGCGACCGGGAGGCGCGCACCTCCTCCTCCTGGAGCTTTCGCTCGGTGATGTCCGCGAAGAGAGCCATGTGGCTGATCACCTCGCCCGTGACGTCGCGGATCGGCGCAGCGGAGATCTCGACGTCGATCGAGGCGCCGTCCTTGCGGTTCCGCCTGCTCTCGACGCCGGTGTAGATGTCGCCGTTGCGGACGCGGCGGAAGAGCTCGGCGAGCTCGGTCGCGCGCTCCGGCGGCTGATGCTTGGCGAGTCCGCCCACCACCTCCTCTGCAGTCCAGCCGAAGATCCGCTCCGCGGCCGGGTTCCAGCGCGTGATCGTGTCGTCGAGGGCGTACTCGACGATCGCGACCGGAGAGGCCTCGATCGCCGCCCGCAGCCGCTCCTCGCTCGAGCGGAGGTCGCTCTCGCGGCGCTTGCGGTCGGTGGCGTCCTCGCCGGTGACCAGTACGAGCTTCGGGTCGCTGGGATGGCTGATCGGGGTCGCGGCCCACGAGACGAGCAACGGCTCGCCTTCGCGCGGGAGCCAACGCGACTCGAGATCCGTGCGCGCGACGCCGTTCGCGGCGGCCGCGATCGCCATCCTCACGGCGTAGTCGTCCTCGGAATGGACGAACTCGAGGAAGCTGTGGCGCGTGGTCTCGTCCATCGTCCAGCCGAACGTCTCCCGGAACGCGAGGTTGACGCCGTCGGGCACGATCTGGCCCTCGCGGTCGGTGAGCACGATCAGGCTCGGGATCGAGTCGGCCATCGTGTCGAGGAAGTCGCGCTCGCCCTGCAGCTCGAGCTCGCGGCGCTTGCGCTCGGTCACGTCGAGGCCGCCGCAGATGATGTTGCGGACGTCGCCGTGCTCGTCGCGGAGCGGCGCGGTCGACCAGGCGATCACGAGCTCCTCGCCTCGCCGGTTCACGAAGGTGTTCTCGTACTCGCTCGGGAGGTGCACGGGATCGGTGAGGAAGCGCCTCCGCACTGCGTCGCGATCCTCGGCGGCGATGAAGACGTCCCAGAAGTACTGGTTCCGGACTTCCTCGACGTCGTCGTAGCCGCTCGCGCGCTCGCAGGCGGTGTTGAAGTTTGCGATCCGACCCTCGAGGTCGAGGGACATCAGCAAGGACGGTGCGGTGTTGACGATCGTCTGGAGGAAGTCGTACTGCGCTCGCAACTCCGCCTGGAGCTGCTCGTTTGCGAGCCAGAGGCCGGCCGCGGCAGCGACCGCGTCGACGAGCTCGGGCTCGTCGGCGAGCGACGGATCGTGGAGCAGCGCCGCGACCCGCTTGCCGTCATGCTCGACGTACCTCGCGGTCCGCGGACCGCCCTCGTCGACGAATGGGTTGCCGTCGTGCCAGACGAAGACTCCGCGCTGTGGCAGCCAGTAGACGATGTCGAGCGACGGGTCGTGCAGCGCCTGCGCGAGCGCTTCGCGCAGGGACGCACCGCCGGCGCCGAGCTTGAGCAGGAGCTCGCCGACGGCCGAGCGGGCGAGGCGCGCCCGCAGGATGCCGGCGAGGAAGGCGAGCGGAACGGTCGCGAACGTCGCGACGAAGACGACGCCGATCGCCCCGGCGACGGCCTCCGAGAAGATATCCGCGACGAGCTCGGCGACGGCGACGAGCATCGTCAGAGCGCCGGTCGCAATCACCGGCCCGAGCACCCGCCGGAGGGCGGGTGACGACTTGATGAACCGCCGGCCGACGCTCGCGAGGATCGCGGCGAGGAGGGCGAGCGAGAGCATGGTGACCGTCAGCTGCACCGCGGTCGCGGCGGTCTCGTTGTTTGTCAGCGCCACGGTGCTGAGGCAGGTCGAGCAGTCCGGAGCGGGACGCTCGTCCACCGTCAGGAGCGCGAGGCCGTCGACGATCACGAGCGCGTAGGTGGCGGCGACGAGGGAGACGTCGCGGCGGCTGCCGAGCCTGCCCCAGGGGAAGGCGAGCAGGAGGTGGACGAAGGCGCCGAAGACGACGCTGTTCAAGGCGATCCCGATCGTGAAGACCCAGTCGCTCCCTGACTCCGTCAGTGCACCCAGGAACCAGAGATAGCCGACCGCGACGAGCAGGATCCCGGTGCGGTTCTCGGGACGCCGCCAGAGAGCGACGAGCCCGCTGCCGACGAAGCTGAGGCCGGCCGTGAGTACGAACGCGAGAGTCGCCGCCGGATTGTCGTCGTGGTTGCTCGCGAGGACGAGCCAGGTCGCGCCGGCCGCGAGCGCGACCCCACCGCCGGCGAGGGCACCGAGGACGCGGCCGCTCATCCGATCAGGTTGCCGAGCGCCGAGCCGGAGAGCTCGTCCTTCGGGATGAACCCACGCGCGCCGCTCTCCTCGACGAGCGCTCCGTAGTCGCAGGCGTCGCGGCTCGAGACGAGGATGACGACTGGGCCGGAGCCGTTCTCCTGCAACCTCGAGCTGACCGCGAACCCGTCCATGTCCGGGAGCTGGACGTCGAGGAGCAGAACGTCAGGTGCGAGCTCGCGTGCCTTTGCAAGCGCGGAGGCGCCGTCCGCCGCCTCCCCGACCACCTCGAAGCCGTCCGCCTCGAGAATCGCGCGCGCCGAGGCGCGGAAGCTCGGGTGGTCGTCCGCGATCAGGACCGTGGTCACTCGCTCATCCTGGCAGACGGAGGACGAGGCAGCGGTACGGCTGACCGCACTCCGCGGCTGCAAGAAGGCCGGGCGGCCCGGGGGCCGCGACTGCAAACGGGGCGGCCCGAGGGCCGCGACTGCAAACGGCGGGGCGGCCCGAGGGCCGCCCCGCCGTCGTGTCGTCGGTGGCTACAGCAGGCCCTGCTTCTGGAGCGAAGCCTGCCCCTGGTCGATCGTCTGCATCGAGCTGTTGCGGTTCGTCGCCGTCGAATCGGCGTCCGCCTCGGACGTCTGGTCGACGTCGCCCTTGTTCAGGCGGGCGACGTTCGGCGCGACGTTGAGAGCGAGCGCCTTCGAGCGAGCGGTCTGCTCGATCGAGTTCGACGCCGCCTGGTTCTGTGACGACTCCTGCGTCTGCGTCGAGTCGCCGTTGGTGCAGCCGCACTCGTCGTGCCTGGGCTGACAGCCGCAGCCGTGGCTGTGCTGGCAGTCACAGTGGTGAGTCGGATGCTCGCAACCGCAGTTGTCGTCCCGGCCAACCTGTTGCTGATGGCCGTTCTGTCCCTCGCGGATGTCCTGACGTGCCTTGTTCTGGTTCGACGCCTTCGAGTCGGCGTCGGCCTTCGACGTCTGGTCGACGTCG
>JANDLU010000114.1 GCA_024330215.1 Candidatus Gaiellasilicea maunaloa | reverse complement strand
TAAGTCCGCGGGCTCTCAGCCGCGAAACGCGATCACGTTCTGCTCCTGCCGCTCCGTCCTCGGCGCGATGGTCTCCGTCGTGCCGTCGTTGGCGCAGGAGCGCCCGAGCGTCTCGACGACCGCAATCGCCGCCGAGTCCTTGCGGGCGGAGTGGGTATCGTTCGGCGAGCGCACCGAGGTCAGGAACCGCGAGCAGCCGAGCCGTGTCGAGTCGTCCGCCGGCAACGAGAAGCGGATGTGGCCTCCGGCGTCGAGCGCGAGCTCGTCGAACAGGTCGAGCGGCTGTCCCTCGAGATAGAGCGAGAGGCCCTGTCGCGACTCGGAGACATCGAGGACGGACGTCGCAGCCGACCCGACGATCGAGAGGCGCTCGGAGGTCTCGCCGTCGAGGCGCGAAAGCTGGAGGTAGACCTTGATGCCCGTCGCGAACCCGAGCGACGCGAAGACGACGTCGGGGCGGTCGAGACCGAGATAGGACTCGCCGCGGGCTACCGCGTCGACAGGCTGGTCGCCGAGCAGATCGAGCACGAGCGCCACGGCCTCGATCCCGAGATCCCAGAGCACGTCGGGACCGTCGCCCTCGCGTCGCGCGGAGCGTGTCGCGTGCACGTAGAAGATCTCGCCGAGGACGCCGCGGTCGATCAACCGGTGCAGCCGGAGGACGCCGGGCCGGAGCAGCGCCGGCGAGTGGGTCATCAGCCGACGACTGCGGCGCTCTGCGACGGCGACGAGCTCGTCCGACTCCGCGGACGTGAACGCCAGCGGGCCCTCGACGAGGACGTGCTTGTCGGCCGCGAGCGCTGCGAGCGCCCGGCCGCCGCCCGCGAGCTCGGTGGACGCGAACACGACCGCGTCGAGCTCCTCGTCGAGAAGCAGATCGTCGAGCCTCGTCGTCCAGCTGGTACCCGTGCCGGGCTCGCCCTTCGACAACCGCGGGAGGTCGTCGCAGATCCAGCGAAGCTCCGCCTGCGGGAGCTCGGCGAATGCCCGCGTGAGCGCAGTTGCGCGTTGTGTCGCACCGACGACGCCGACGGCAACCGGCGTTCTCATGCGACGGGCCCGCGTTCGGCAGCCGCGGCAACCCGTAGCCGGACCCGCTTCGCTCTAGCCGTCACGACCACGACGACTCCATGATGGGCCCGAGCGCACCTCGCTGTAATCCCCTTGCGGGCAGGATTGGCGGCATTCGCCACCAACTCTCCACCCCAAACGGCTAGGTCGTCGAGGCTCCCACGCTACCGCCAGGCAAAGCGCGAGCCGGCGAGCCTGCGACCACGGCGCCGGCGAGAACGTCCCTCGTCACGACCGCCCCGGCTCCGACGATGGCGCCGGCACCGACCCGAACGCCGCCGAGCAGGACGGCGCCGGAGCCCAGCGAGGCGCCACGCTCGACCACGATCTTCAGCAGTTGCCAGTCCTCCTCGGTCTGGAGTGCGCCGGCGTTCGTCGTCGCGCGCGGATACTTGTCGTTGACGAACATGACGCCGTGGCCGACGAACACCTCGTCCTCGACGGTCACGCCCTCGCACACGAACGTGTGGCTTTGCACCTTGCAGCGGGCGCCGACCCGAGCGCCGCGCTGAATCTCGACGAACGGCCCGATCCTGGTGTCGTCGCCGATCTCGCAGCCGTAGAGGTTCGTGAACGGCGCCACGACGACCCTCTGCCCGAGCACGACGTCGTTGAGAATCCGGCAGGGCGCGTCGTTCGCCGGCTCGGAGCTCACTCGCGGCCGCTGCGGAAGTACGCCTGGACGGCTTCGGCCACGGCCGCGAGCTGCGACTCGCTGATCCCAGGGAAGATCGGGAGCGAGAGACCGTCGCGAGCAAGCTGCTCGGCGATCGGGAACGCTCCGGCGGAGTAGCCGAGACCGGCGTAGGCGGGAGCGAGATGCACAGGCTCGGGGTAGTGCCGGCCGGTGGCGATCCCCCGCTCGCGCAGGAAGCTCCCGAGCGCGTCGGGCTCCGCTGTTCGGACGACGTAGAGGTGCCACACCGGCATGCTGCCGGGGGCGATGGCGGGGAGGACCAGGTCTCCCAGACCGGCGAGCGCCTCGGAGAGGAACCGCGCAGCCGCCCGTCGCTCCTCGTTCCAGCCGTCCAGCAGGCGCAGCTTGAGCTCGAGCACGATCGCCTGGATCGTGTCGAGCCGAGCGGTGTATCCCTCCAGATCGTGCCGGTACTTGCTCCGCTGGCCGTGCTCGCGGAGCGCGCGAACCGTGGAGGCAAGACCCTCGTCGTCGGTCGCGAGCGCACCCGCATCTCCCATCGCGCCGAGGTTCTTGGCGGGATAGAAGCTGAAGGCACCCGCGAGCCCGCCCGCGCCCGCGCGGAGCCCGTCGCGCTCGGCCCCGTGGGCCTGGCAGGCGTCCTCGACGATCGCGAGACCCCGACGCTCTGCGAGCGACCGCAACGCCTGCATGTCCGCCATCTGACCGTAGAGGTGCACCGGCAGGAGGAACGCCGTCCTCGAGGTCACCGCCGCCTCAGTCGCCGCCGCATCGAGCGCGTAGTCGAGCTCGCCGATCTCCGCGAGCACGGGCTTGCCTCCGGCCTGCGTCACGGCCTCGAGCGTCGCGACGAAGGTCTGCGCCGGCACGATCACCTCGTCGCCCGGCTGGATTCCGGCGGCGAGCAGCGCCAGCCTCAGGGCGTCGAGGCCGCTCGCGAGCCCGACGCAGTCGGCGGTTCCGCAGTAGGCCGCGAACGAGCGCTCGAAGGCGGCAACCTGTGGGCCGTTCACGAACGCACCCGAGTCGAGGAGCGTCGAGACGGCCTCGAGCAGCTCAGCCCGGATCGGCTCGTTCGAGAGCCCCAGATCCACGAAGGGAACCGCAATCCGGTTCGCGAGAGCGGGCTGAGTCATCGTCACGAACGCTATCCGAACCGTCTCGGAGGAGTGAGTGGCTGCACGGACGGATCTGCCGTCCAGCTCGAGCTAGACGAAAGGTCAGGCCGGGCACGATGAACGTGACCTACTAGACGTACCGGTCGCGAGCTCGAACCGCTCAATCTCCATCCAGCCTGGGCGTCGCTTCGGCTACCGCTTGAAGGCTGTCGAAGAGCTGCGCGGACGTCGGCCGGGCGTCTGGATCGGGCTCGAGGCTTCGGTCGATGATCTGCGACAGCGGCTGTGAAAGGCGCCGGTACGTCCGGACCGAAGCTGCCTTGACCTCGAGCTGTGGGTAGGTCGTCTCGCTGTCGAGACCGTAGAACGGGCGGCGGCCGGTCGCTGCGGCGTAGACGACGGCGCCGATGCCCCAGACGTCGGCAGCCGGTCCGAGCTCGCCGCCGCGCGCCTGCTCCGGCGACATGTACTGGCGTGTGCCAACGCCGGGTCGTGCTCGGCCGGGCGGACGCGCCACGCTGAGGTCGATGAGCTTGACCAGCCCGTTCTCCGAGATGATGTTCGCCGGCTTCAAGTCGAGATGAAGCACGTCGAGGTTGTGCAGATAGCGCACCGCTGAGCAGAGCTGGAGGCCGAGATAGACGAGATCGCCCTGCGGAAGCCTGCGCGAGCTGTTGTCGATCAGGTGGCCGAGGGTCGCGCCCGTCAACGACTCGAGCACGAGAACCGGATGAGGACGCTCGACGAGCTCGTAGGCCCGGACGAGATGCGGATGTCCGACGCGAAGGAGTAGGCGTCCCTCGCGTCGCAAGCGGCGGCGAGTACCCGCATCGCCGGCCCGGTCCGGACGTGCGACCTTGGCGACGCACAAGGCATGACGCTCGTCGCTCCAGACGTCGTAGACATCGAGCGCCTTGCCCCGCGCGAGGTGGCGGATCACGCGATAGCCTCGTGCGAGCGACTCACCCGGCGCGGCCGGGGGCGGTGCCAGCTCGGACGAGCTCATCCGCGCTCCACTGCGCTGAGCATCGGCTGCGGCTCGGGCGGCTGGTGCAGGCGGTAGAGCTGAGCGTAGGTGCCGCCGCGAGCGAGCAGCTCGGCGTGCGTTCCGGTCTCGACGATCCTGCCCTCGTCGAGGACGATGATCGCGTCCGCCTCGTGGACGGTCAGCAGGTTGTGCGTGATCACGACCGTGGTTCGCCCGCTCATCAGCTTCCGAAGCGGCGCGAGGATCCTCTGCGCCGACTCGGCGTCGAGGCCGGTCGTCGGCTCGTCGAGGATCAGGATCGGTGCCTCGCGGATCATCGCGCGGGCGATCGCGACTCGTTGCGCCTGACCGCCCGAGAGCCGACGCCCACGCTGGCCGATGAGCGTGTGGTAGCCCTCTGGAAGCCGCGAGATGAACCCGTCGGCGTCCGCGTCGATTGCCGCGCGAACGACGTCGCGCTCGGTGGCGCCGGCCTTTCCGTAGGCGATGTTGTCGTGGATCGTGCCGTCGAAGACGAGAGTCTCCTGAAGCACGAGCGCGATGTTGGCTCGGAGCGACTCGAGGCTGAGCTCGCGCAGGTCGATCCCGTCCAGGTGAACCGATCCGTGGGCCGGATCGTAGAAGCGAAGGAGGAGCTTCGCGAGCGTCGACTTCCCGGCCCCGCTCCGACCGACCAACGCGACGGTCTCCCCCGGCTTCACGCAGAAGGTGACGTCGGAGAGCGCGTCTCGGACACCTGCGGGGTAGGAGAACGAGGCCTGGCAGAAATCGATCCGACCCTCCGCGAGGACGAGCGGCTGCGCCTGGAGCGGCTCGACGACCGCAGGCTGCTCGTCGAGCACCTCGATGATCCGCTCGGCTCCAGCGGTGGCCGCAAAGAGCGAGTTGGTGAGGCGGCTCGCTCCCTTGATGGGGCTGTAGAGCATCCCGAAATAGGTGAGGAAGACGATCAGGCCGCCGAGTGTCAGCCGCCCCTGTTGGAGCGCCATGGTGCCGAGGCCGATGATCGAGAGCGCCACCGAGATTCGCATGACGTCGAGCACCGGCGAGAAGATCGCCTTGAGCCGCGTAACCGCGAGCTCTGCCTCGAACGCCGCCTCGCTCTGGCGCCGAAAGCGGTCGACCTCGGTCCCTTGGCGGCTGTATGCCTGGACGAGCTGGGCATTCGCGAGGCTCTCCTCCGCGACCGCGCTCAGGGCGCCGCTGCGACGCCGTTTCTCGCGCGAGGCCTGCTTCACGAGCCGGGTGAAGTAGCGCGCGGCGAGCCAGACGAGCGGCACGACGAGGAGCGCCGGCAGAGCGAGCTGCCACTGGAGGTAGAGGAGGACGCCTGCGAAGATCCCGATCTGCGCCCCGTACGCGACCGCACGCGTGACGCCGGAGAGCACGAACGTCTCGATGGCGGCGACGTCGCCCGTGAGCCGCGCGAGCACGTCGCCGAGTCGCGTCCGCTCGAAGAACTCGAGCGAGAGCCCCTGCAGGTGCCTGAAGACACTCGTGCGCAGCTCGAGCAGGAATCGCTCGCCGATCCAGGCGGAGAGATAATCGGCGGCGAACGAGACGATCCCTGCCAGGATCGTGAGCGCGAGATAGGCCGCGGCGATCCAGCCGAACGGTCCGAAGTCCCTGGGGACGAGCACCTCGTCGATCACCAGCTTGAACATCCAGATCTGCGCCGCCCCGATCGCGGGCACGAGGAGCGTGAGGACGAGACTGAGGCAGAGCCAGAGGCGGTACGGACGTGCGTAGGGCCAGAACCGACGGGCGATCTGACGGATCGGAACGCTCGCCGCGTGGCGGACGGGCGAGCCACCCTCGTCGGGAAGCGCGACGAGCCGGTTCAGCCAGCCGCTCACGAATCGGGAGGAGCGGGTCGCCTCGTGAACGACCACGGCCCCGCCGGAGCGGCGGGGCCGGATCGATTGTGCTGCCGCAGAGCGACCTACCTAGCCGCTGGACGAGGAGCTCGAGCTGGAGGAGCTGCTGCCCCCGCCGCCTCCGCCACCACCACCGTGGCCGCCGCCGCCGTGGGGCGGCTGGCTGTGCTTGGCCGTCTCATGGCGGCGGAATCCCGTCATCTTCGGCTTCCGGCGTTGTGCCATCGTGCCTCCCTTTCCCCCGATCTAGCTGGACAGCAACCGTATGCTTCGATCTGGTGAAAAGTCCAGTCTAGGATTGTCGTACCCCCACGTCCTAGACGTCGGCTACCGTCAGGACGCAGCAGGACCGATCCGATCCGATCCGAAGCCCGACCCGATCCAAGAGGGGGTGACCAATGCTCGAGGAGAACTGGGCGTCCGACGGAGGGCGCGATGCTGGCTTCGACGAGCACGACCTCAGCTCTCCTGAGCCAATCTCTCCTGAGCTGGCGCTCGTCGATTCCGAGCTCGCCGCGCGCGCGCGCGAGGCAATGCCTGCTCGCGTCCCCTCTCTCTCGCCGCGTCTACCCGCATTGCGGATCGTCGTTGCCGAACCACCGCCGCCAATCCGTCGGGCTCGCCCGGAAATCCGTCCGGGCCGGCTCACCCGGCACCCCATCCTCGTCACCGTCGCGGCGTTCGTCCTGGGCGGCGCCGGCTCGACCGTCGCCTGGACGCTCGTGCCGTCCGGCGACGCGACGTCTGCATCGCCTTCGACACGGCTTGTCTCGATACGCCCGATCGTCGCGCGGGATGCGCGGCCTCCCACCATCCCAGCCATCGCTCCGACCCCGCCGCGCAAGGCACCGGCGGCGCGCCCGCCCGCAGCTCGCCCTCGCCCACCAGCGCCGGCACCTGCGGTGCCACCGGCTCGCCGGACCGCTCCGGCGTCCCCCGCACCCCGCCCCAAGGCAACACCGAAGTCACCGGCCGCCCCGCCGATCTTGCCGCCCGCCGCCCGGCAAGTCGCGCCCCCGCAGTTCACGTGGGCGCCCGTGACGGGTGCGAAGTCGTACCGCCTCGAGTTCTACCGGGGCAGAACGCGCATCTACGAGGCCGTGACAAAGGAGCCACGGCATGCGCTGCCTCTGCGCTGGACGTTCGGCGGCAAGCCGTACCGGCTGAGCAACGGGACGTACCGCTGGGTCGTCACCCCTCGACTCGGCGCGCCCGGTGCGCTCCGCGACGGCGACCCGATCGTCAACGCGAGCTACACGGTCTGAGCTGAAGCGAGTCGCCCGGCGAGCTCGACGCGCTCGCCGCGCTCGGCCGATTCGTAGGCCGCCTCGATCACGGCGATCGTGTCGCGGGCCTCGCGCCCGCTCGACGGCGGCTCCGCGTCCGCCTGGAAGGCGCGGACGATGCTCGCGAAGAGGAGGCCCGTCGCGTAGACGTCCTGCTCCTTCGGGCTGCGGGCCAGGACCTTGCGGCGCAGGCCGTGCTCCACCCACGCGAGGCCGCCGAGACCGAGGTCGAGCCTGATCCCGGGCCGCTCCGCCCGCTTCATCCCCACCTGGACGAGCGCACGACCGCCGAGCGACGCGCGCAGCGACGCACGCTCGCACTCGGCCCGCACCTCGAAGTACCGCGTCCCGCCCTGGCAGAGGCGGTCGATCGTGATCTGACCGAGCCGACCGCCGGGAAACTCGAGGGTGACGAGCTGCACGGCGTCCGCGTTCGGGTCGGCGTGGAAGCCGGCCGAGTGGCTCGCGTGCACCGCCACGGGCGGCTCGCCGAAGAGCACGAGCATCAGATCGACGAGGTGGACGCCGCCCTCGAGCAGCGTTCGGTCGGACATGCCCGCGCGCCACTCCGTCGGCTCGTTCCAGGGAGCGAGGTTCATCAGCTGCCAGAGCTGGCAGAACGCAAGCCGGCCGTACGTCTCGGCCCGGATCGCGTCGCGCACGACGCTGAAGATCGGCTTCTCGCGGAACTGGTGGTTGACGGCCACCCGACGGCCTGCTGCGGCAGCAGCAGCGAGCACCCGGTCGCCCTCGGCGCTCGAGGTGACGAACGGCTTCTCGCAGATGACGTGGGCTCCGGCCTCGAGAGCCTGGACGCAGACCTCGGCGTGCGAGGCCGGAGGCGTGGCGACGACGACGACGTCGGGCGCGCCGCGGACGAGCAGATCGTCGACGCTCTCGAAGATCGGCAGACCGGTCTGCTCTCGCCACGAGGCCCGCTGCTGCTCGGCCGCGTCGAAGCCTCCGATCGGCTCGGCACCCTCGAGCGCCCGGACCGCCGGTAGATGGTAGAGCCGTGCCGCGCGGCCGAGGCCGACGAATCCAAATCGCATCGAGAGCATCCTTTCGTCTTCCGTCGTCGGGATCGCAGCATAGGAGGAGTTCTACGACGTGCCGCCGAGGAGCGCGCCCGCCGAGGGATCGTGCGCGGCCAGCACACCGACGTCCTCCGCGCGAGACCACTCGGCAATCGCGGGTGCGACCCGCTCGAGCTCTGCTGCGGTGTGAACGAGGTCGCCGACGAGGAGCCAGGAGCGCTCTCGGTCGCGCACGAGCAGTGCCGCGTGACCAGGGGTATGGCCGGGCGTGGGTACGAGCAGCAACCGGCCGTCTCCCACAACGTCGTGCGAGGAGGCAAACGGACCAATGGAGCCTCCGTCGAAGTCGACGAGCGTCGGCTCGAGCCCGTCGGGCCAGTACTGCGGGAGGTAGCCGCGGATCCGGCCGCCGAGCCCTGTCGCGCGCTCCCATTCGAGGCGCGGGACGACGACCTCGGCGTGGCCGAACGCGTCGAGGCCGCCAACGTGATCGGTGTGGAGATGCGAGAGCACGACCCGGCCGACCTGCCGCGGCTCGATCCCGCGGGCGCGCAACTGCGGGGCGACCTCGTCTTCCGGCTCGAGCTCGAAGCGCGAGAGCCGGAGGAACGGCTGCCAGCGAGGAAACCACCCCGGAGCCGTCGCAAGCGCCGTCTGGCCGGCGTCGAAGAGGCAGAGGCCGTCCGGGTGCTCGACCAAGAAGACATTCACCGGCATCGCTTCGTCGCGCCAATCGTCGAGCAGGTAGCGGCGAACGCCGCGCTGTCCGGCCTTCGCGCGCACGTGCCCCGTAACGAGGCAGTGGATCCGCATCAGCGGCCGCGACGTCTGCCGCCGCGCAGGTGCCGGAACACGCCGACGGGAACCGCGGCGATGCTCGCGAGGTGGTGCAGGGCGTGGAGGAGAACGCCGGCGGTGGCCTCGACCAACCCTCGGCGGCGGAGCAGGAGCCGGTAGAAGGAGTGGTTGAGCGCGACGAGCCCGAGCCCGGAGACGATGGCCGCCGAGGGGCGCCGGCGGACGACCGCGATCGCGCCGAAGAGCGCGGCGAGCGCGCTCAACCGGTGCCGCCAGCCGAGGTTGAGCGCCGTGGTGGAGCCTCGGTGCCGCAGCAACAGCATCACCCACGGCACCCCGCGATCGGCGAAGTCGGCCCGCACCATCCCCCAGACGCTCCAGCTCTTCAGATGCGTCCCCTGCACGGCCGCGTCGAGCTCGATCCGAGCGCCGTTCGCGGACAAGCGCATGCCGAGGTCGATGTCCTCCATCATCGCCACCGACTCGTCGAAGCCGCCGATCGCCTCGAATGCGTCCCTACGCACAGCCCCCAGCCCCGTCCAGAACGTCGTCGCCGGCCCTGGAGCCGTCTGGTGGACGTGATGGTGGAGCAGGTTGCGAAAGGCCGAGACGACGCCGGGCGCCGCCGGCGAGTCGTCGTACGACCCGAAGAGAGCGGTCAGCGTCGGATCGCCGGCGAAGGCGGCTCGGATCCGGGAGACCGCGTCTGCCCGCACCTCGACGTCGGAGTCGACGAAGACGAGCACGTCGCCCGTCGCCCGTCGCGCGCCCAGGTTGCGTGCGCAGGCGGCGTTGGCGTCGGCGGGCTCCTCGACGACGACGA
>JANDLU010000113.1 GCA_024330215.1 Candidatus Gaiellasilicea maunaloa | reverse complement strand
AGCGAGGACCCCGGCGACGAGGACCGTTGCCGAGCGCGCTCTCTGCCGAGAGAGAGTCAGTCGCCGAGGAACCGGATGAAGTAGGGCAGCACGAGCTTCTATCTCGCGACAGCGTAGGACGCGGCACGTCGTCACAGATCGGCGGCGAGAACGATCCTGGGTCGTCCTCGAGAACGATCTTAAGGGCCTGTCCGAACCCTCCTCACTCTGGCTGGGGCGCGGCCAGCACTCTCTCGAGGAGCTCGTCTAGGCGCCCGGTCGCGAGGCAGATCGAGGTGTCGGCGGCGCCGTAGTAGAGGCGAAGCTCGCCGCCGTTCTCCTGGATCACGCCGCAGGGAAAGAGTGCGTTCGCGACATCGCCCTGCCGCTCGTAGGCCTCGAGCGGCCCGAGGATCCAGTCGTCGGCTCGACGGAGAACGCGGGTCGGCTCCTCGAGATCGAGCAGGGCGAGCCCGACGCGGTAGATCGCGCCGGCGACCGTCTCCTTGACCCCATGGTAGATCAGCAGCCAGCCGTGCTCGGTCTTCATGAGCGGCGGTCCGATCCCGATCCGGAGCGAGTCCCACCAGGCGCCCGAGCGCGGCTGCATCACCGGCTCGGGCGCGGTCCAGTGCTCGAGGTCGTCCGAGCGAGAGAGGGCGATCCCTGCCTGCGAGACACCGCCGAAACCCGTTGTCGGCCGATGGAAGAGAATCCACTTGCCGTCGACGCGCTCGGGCAGCAGGGCGGCGTTCTTGTCCTCGGGGGAGACGACGATCCCCTTCCGCTCGACCGAGACGAAGTCCTTCGTCGTCGCGAGGTAGACGGCCGGGCCGGCCGGGCCGTAGGCCGTGCAGGTGATCACGAAGCACTCGAGCTCCGCGACCCAGACCGCCCGCGCGTCCTCGAACCCCCACTGCTCGCTCTCGATCCCCTCCTGCGGCTCGAGCAGCGGCTCGGAAGCGACCGTCCAGTCGTCGATTCCGTTCGCCGAGCGGGCGACGCTCAGGTGCGAGATCCCGGTCAACGCCTCGACCCGAGCAAGCAGCACCGTCTCGCCATCCACGATTGCCGCAGCGGGATTGAAGACGACGTTGACGGGGTCCGGCCAGTCGACCGCAGTCAGGATCGGGTTGTCCGAATGGCGTCGGAAGAGCTCGCGGGCGCCCACACTCATGCGATTGACCGTCACGCGACGACCCCGGGGCGGATGACGCCGCTGCGGAGGACGCGCGGCAGGCCGGCCGCCTCGAGGACGTGTTGGGCGCGGTGGAAGGCGAGCGTCGATTCGGCGCCCTCGTTCGCGTTCAAGGCATCCTCGCCGAGCCCGTCGCTGCAGCCGCCGGTCGCGAAGTCGTAGAGCGGCAGGCCGAGCCGGTTGCGCCCGAGGAACCATTCGAAGGCGCGCTGGGCACGGGCGCCGTGCTCAGCGTCGTGCGTGACGGCGAACGCGGCGAGCTCGGCCTCGACGAAGGCCGAGGCGTCAAGGGGCTGCTCGTCGCCGCCCCCGGGTGCCGGCTCACTGCGGCGGCGGCCGAGGTGTCCGGGAAGCCGGAGCACGCCGTCGGCGAGCCCGCACTCGTCGCCGAGCCAGGCGAGCGAGTCGAGCCCGGCGGCTACCGCCGGCTCGCGCCCGAGGGCGGCGCCGCCGACGATCAGCGCCTGCGGGATCCGGGCGTTGTCGTAGGTCAGGCGCTCCTCGAACCAGTGCCAGCCCTCGACGAAGCTCGCGTCGTGGGCGGCTTCGAGCTGGGTGACGCACCGTTCGAGCAGGGCGCCGGCGGGCGTATCGAGTCGATCCTTGTCGAGCCGCGCCAGGCCGAGGATCGCGTAGGCCGCCGTCCGCAGCGAGAGCTCGAGCTGGAGCGAGCCGACGAGCTCGGCGAGAAGGCGACGCGACGGCCCGACGGCCGCCGGCACCCACGCGGTCGAGAGGATGTCGCCGAGCGCCCAGATGGTCCGGCCGACGTGATCGCCGACGTGCGGCTCGTCGAGCCAGCGCCGGTCGTAGCTCATAAAATTCCGCATCCCGCGGCCGCCCGCGCCGTCGGCCGCGTCGCAGAGGAAGGCGAGCGAGCGGTAGAGCACCGGTACCCAGGCGCGGTCGCCGGTTCGCTGCTCGAGCTCGAGCGCGACGACGAGCAGCCGCGCGACGTCGTCGACGCAGTAGCCGGACTGCCGGTTCGGGATCGCCCCGTGCGCGTGCTGGACGATCCCGCAGTCGTCGACGAGGCTGAGCAGGTGATCCGTGCGCGTCTCCGCCAGGTCGAGCTCGACGTCCGGGATCGACGTCCGGCGAGGAGCGGCCTCCGTGGCTTCGAGCAGCACCGCGGCGGTCGACTCGGCAACCGAGGGCCAGGCGAGCTCGGAGCCGATCCTGCGGGCCTCGGCCCGGGCGGCGGCAAGCGTCCCGGGCTGCTCGAGGAACTCGCACACGGCCTCGGTCAAGGCGGCCGGGTCGTCGAAGGGAACGAGCTTCCCCGCGCCGGACGCGAGCATGTCCTCCGCATACCAGTACGGGGTCGACACAGCCGCGCAGCCGGCTGCAATCGCGAAGGTGAGTGCGCCGGATGCGATCTGCTCGCGACTCCGGTAGGGCGTGACGAAGACGTCGGTCGCGGCGAGCAGGTCGGCGAGCTCGTCGACGGAGAGGAAGCGATCGTCGAACTCGACGTGATCGCCGACGCCGAGATCGACGACGCGGCGCTCGAGCATGAGCCGGTACTCCTCGCCCGCTCGCCGCGCGACCTGCGGATGAGTGCGACCCGCGATCAGATAGAGCACCTCCGGATGGCGCTCGACGAGCCCGGGCAGCGCCTCGATCATCGTCTCGAGGCCCTTTCCGGGCGAGATCAGGCCGAACGTGGAGAGAAGGAAGCGCGACTTGATGTGCTCGTAGCCGCCGCGCACGGGCGCGACGTACTGCGCCCGCCGGCCCCGCTCCTGCTGGAGGCGCCGGGTGCCGAGCTCGAGAGGGGCACCGTGGGGAACGACGCGGATCTTCTCCGCCTCGCACGCGCCGAGCTCGGTCAGCAGACGCCGGGCCGTCTCGGTCAGGACGATCACCCGCTCGGCCTCGTCGCACAACGCGCTCAGCACGCTCAGCTGGTGCTCCGTCGGCGCCGAGAGGACGGTGTGCAGCGTCACGACGAGCGGCTGCGCCAGCTCGCGCGCGAACGAGAGCACGTACTCGCCGTCGCGACCGCCGAAGATCCCGTACTCGTGCTGGAGTAGGACGACGTCGACATCCGTGCGGCCGAGCATCCGGGCGGCCCGAAGATAGTCGCCCCGACTTCCCTGGGCGACCACGCGCAGGATCTCCGGGCGCTGCGGCGTCCTGGACTCGTCTACGACTGCGAGCGGGCTGACGTCCTCCACGTCCTCGACCTCGAGCAGCGCTGCCCGCACGTCGAAGGCGAAGGTGCCGATCCCGCACGCACGCGGCGGGTACGTGGAGAGGATCGCGATCCGCATTCGGCAGCATCATGCCTGGGAAGCCGTCGGCGAGCGGGATGATCCAGCGCGGTTTATACTCAGCTCTCCCACGAGGGAGGCCGCCATGAAAACGCTGGACGAGACGCTCTGCGAGCGCGTCGACGAGCTGATCAGCTCACACAGGAACGAGGAGCTGCGCTCGACGACCGGATCGAGCTTCGCGATCTCCGAGCTCGCCATGCGTAGCGAAGGGCTCGAGAAGGCGATCCGCGAGATCGCACTCGAGGTGCAGAGGCTCTCGACGTCGCAGCTCGACTGAGGTGGGGCGCCTCTAACGCAACGAAGCTCTATGCCTCATTACGTTAGAGGCGCCTCTTACCAATCAGTCGGCCGGTAGTTCTTGAGGAACCGACCCCAGAGGTGCTCGCCTGTCAACTGCCCGTCGATGATCGGATCGACGATCCGAGCAGCTCCGTCGACGATGTCGAGCGGTGGCCGGAATCGATGCTCGGCCGCCTTCTGCTCGGCGATGTGAGTCGGGTCCTCGTCGCTCACCCAGCCGGTGTCGACGCTGTTCATGTGGATCCCGTCGGCGTGGTAGTCGGCCGCGGAGGTACGCGTCATCATGTTCAGCGCCGCCTTCGCCATGTTCGTGTGCGGGTGCCGGGTCGTCTTGAAGCGCCGGTAGAACTGGCCTTCGACCGCCGAGACGTTGACGATGTGCTTGTCGCGCTCGGGCGTGCGAAGCATCAGCGGCTTCAGGCGCGCGTTCAGAACGACGGGGGCGACCGCGTTGACGAGTTGCGTCTCGAGCAGCTCGACCGACGAGATCTCGGCCAGCAGCAGGCGCCACGAGTTCCGCTCGCGCAGGTCGACCTGCTGGAGATCCTGGTCGAGGCGCCCTTCGGGAAAGAGGTCCGCCTGGCCGGCGAGATCCTCCGGGAGGAGCAGTAGCTGCGAGAGCTCGGCCGAGCGCGTGATGCCGACGAGCGGCTCCGAGGCGTCGCTGCTGAAGCCTGAGCCGCCGGCAGGATCTCCGAACGACGTAGTCCCTCGTACTCGCCGAGGAGACTGCGCGCGGCTGGGACCAGGAGGAGCTCGGATGCGGTCTCGGCCTCGAGCATGTGCCGGTAGAACGCCGGCGGCCTCCGCACGGTCTGGCAGGCGTTGTTGACGATGAAGTCGAGCCGTTCCCGGGTTGCGCTCAGGTGGCGGCAGAAGCCCTCGACGCTCGGCGTGTGCCGGAGGTCGAGACCGAAGATCTCGAGCCGCTCGGCCCAGTCGCCGAAGTCGGGCTCCTGCGCGTATCGCCCGGCGGCGTCACAGGGAAAACGCGTCGTGACGATCAGGTGCACGCCTGCACGAAGCAGCTTGATTCCGGCCTGGTAGCCGATCTTGACGCGCCCGCCGGTGAGGAGCGCGACGCGCCCGCTCAGGTCGGCCGTCTCGGTGCGCTTGGCGTAGTTGAAGTCGCCGCAGACCGGACAGAGCTGGTCGTAGAAAGCGTGGAGCTCCGAGTAGTCCCGCTTGCAGACGTAGCAGTGCTGGGGCTCGAGCAGCTCGCGGAACTCGGGCTCGTCGACGTCCTCCTGCTCGACGCCCTCGGGCGGAAAGGCGTTCGGCGTCATGAACACCGGCTTTGCTCGGAGGACGCGGATCCCGGTCTCGGCGAGCGTGGTCTCGTCGGCCTGGGTTCGGGACGCCTTCTTCTCGCGACGAACGACCTTGTTGAGCCGCCGGCGCGCGACGACGTCCGGGTTGTGCACGTCGCCGGCCGCTGCGAGGAGCCGGGTCCGCTCGTCGAGCGAGAGCGCGCGCAGCACGCTGCGATCGCGGACGATCTCCTCGAGCGCCTCGGTGACCGCGTGCAGGTGCGCGGCGATCCCGTCGGTGGACTCCGGTTCCAGCTCGCTCGACACGGTTCGAGGGTAGCGGGGTCGCAGTGACGTGCTCACCGATCCGGTTCGCGCGTCGAGTAGCGTGAGGCCATCGCCGAGGTCGTTCGCATCCGAGGCACCGCCGCCGAGGCGAAGATCCGCCACCCGCTCGCAGCCTTCGGGCTCGTCTTCCTGACGCTCGGGATCTACTACCTCATCTGGTACTACAAGGTGAATCGTGAGCTGCGGGATCTCGGCCGCGCCACCGGCGAGGAGAATCGGCTCGGCCGGAGTCCGTTCATCTCGCTCCTCGCCATCACGATCGGCTGGCTCGTCCTCGTGCCGCCCTTCGTCTCGACCTTCCGAACGTTCCGGCGCCTCGCGGCGGGGCAGGAGGTGAACGGGACGCGCGAGCGCGTGAGCGTGTGGCTCGGCTTCGTCCTCTACCTGATCGGCCTGCTCTTCTTCCCCGTCGAGGTGATCTACGCGCAAAGCGAGCTGAATCGCCTCTGGCGTGCTGGATCCGACAGAGCGGCGCCGAGGCAGTAGGTTTCCGGCATGGCTCGCAACGTCCTCGTCGTCAGCACCGTCGAGCACGCCGACGACGCGATCCGCGCTGAGATCGGCGAGGCCGACACGGTCAAGGTCGTCGTCCCTGCGGTGCGCCAGGGCTTCCTCGACTGGCTCGCGAACGATCAGCAGGCGTTCGATCGCGCCGAAGGCGTCGCCGAGCAGACGGCCGAAGCGCTTCCTGGCGAGACGGTCGAGGCCGGCGCCGGCGAGGCGAACGTCGGGCTTGCGATCCGCGACGCCCTCGCGACCTTTCCCGCGGACGAGATCGTCGTCGCTGTCCGCCCCGAGGAGCAGGAGGGCTTCGTCGAGTCGGCCGCGACCGACGACGCGCCGCAGCATTCGATCGAGGGCGTGCCGGTCCGCTTCGTCGTGATCGGGGATCAGAACTCGGCGTAGCCGGACGGGAGGTTCGTGCGAATGCAAGACCTGACCCCCGCTCTACGCCAAGAGAGGATTCTTGGTTCGGCGCATCAGCAACGAGCGGCCCACGCTGTTTGTGAATCCCCACCGCTGATAGAAGCCGACGAGCTCGGGCTGGCACACCAACTCGATGCTGTCCACGTCGGCGAGCTCGGGACTGGTGAGCAGCTCCTCGATGAGCCGAGCACCGAGGCCGGTTCGTCGATAGGTCGGATGGACGATGACGTCGAGAACGACTGCGAGGAACGTCCCATCGGTGATCGCCCGCGCGAACCCGACGAGCTTGTCGGATGCGGTGTCGACTATGCCGACAACGACGTCGGTGCGTGCGAGCATCTGCTCGACGGCCGCCGGCTCGCGGCTCGCTGTCCACCATTCGCCCGCAAAAAGCTCAAGAAGTTGCGGATAACGAGCAGGTTCGATGTCATGAAGAGCGATGACGCTCCCTGAGTTCTGTACGGCCACCCTCCGTTTCTTCCCGCCGAGTTTACGACCCGCAGACGGCAAGCGGCCGTGCGTCTCCGTCAGCCAGTATCACTGACGCGGTTGCGAAACCGCAGCGACTCCGGGTACGGGAAGAAATCCACGAGCTCACCGGCCTCGACGCGGCGCTGGCAGTCCTGCCAGAACTCGGGCTCCAGCAACTCCGCGTGGTGGCGCAGGAAGAGCTCGCGCAGGCGCGGGTCGCCGAGGAGGAACGTGCCGAACTCCTCCGGGAAGACGTCGTTGCGGGCGACGGCGTACCACGGCTCGCCGTAGAGCTCCGCCTCGGGGTTCGGCGGCGGCGGGATCCGGCGGAAGTTGACGTCGGTCAGGTACTCGAGCTCGTCGTAGTCGTAGAAGACGACGCGGCCGTCGCGAGTGACGCCGAAGTTCCGCCAGAGCAGGTCGCCGGGGAAGATGTTCGCGATCGCGAGATCGCGGATCGCGTTTCCGTACTCGAGCACGACGCGCTCGAGCTCCTCCGTGGTCGCGCGGTCGAGATAGAGGTTGAGCGGGATCATCCGCCGCTCGACGTAGCAGTGGCGCACGATCAGCGAGTCGCCGGCCTCCACCACCATCGAGGGCGCGAGCGAGCTGAGCTGCTCGAGCACCTCTGGCGAGAACCGCCGCCTCGGCAGGGCGAGATCCGTGAACTCGAGCGCGTCGGCCATCCGCCCCACCCGGTCGACGTGCTTGACCATGGCGAACTTCGAGCGGACGGTCGCTCGATCGGTGTCCTTCGAGGGCCCGAAGGCATCCCGGATCACCTTGAAGACGTACGGATACGAGGGCAGCGTGAAGACGACCATCACCTGGCCGCGGATTCCCGGCGCCTCGACGAACGCGTCCTCGGAGTGGTGCAGGTGCTGGAGCAGATCGCGGTAGAAGAGCGTCTTGCCCTGGCCGCCGAGTCCGAGCATCGTGTACAGCTCCGATCGCGCACGCGCCGGGATCATCTGGCGCAGGAACGCGACGTAGCCCGAGGGCACGTGCATGTCGACCATGAAGTAGGCGCGCGAGAGCGAGAAGAGGACGTTGATCTGCTCCGGGTCGAGGACGACAGCGTCGAGCGCGAGCGTCCCACCGGAGTCGTGGAGCACGGGGACGACGAAGGGCAGCAGCTCGTCCCCGTTCTCGATCGTGCCGAGCACGTAGGCCGCCTTGTTGCGGTAGAAGGCCGAGCCGAGGACGCGGATCTGGAAGTTCGGCTCGAGGTGCGTCCAGGGACCGCCCGGCCGCTCGCGCAGCGCGGCGACGAGGTGGTGGAGGTCACGCCCGAGGTCGGCGAAGGGCCGGCTCCAGCCGAAGTCGCGGAAGACCCGCTCGAGACACTCCCGCAGGCCGCCCCCTTGCGAATGGTTGCTGCGCGGGTGGTAGCTGCGGTAGATCGGCGGCTCCGAGGCGATGTACTCGGTCGAGACCGCGGCGCGGACGAAGATCAAGTCGTTGTCGTAGTACGTGCGCCGCAGGACGCGCATCAGCACGGAGTTGAAGAAGGTCTCGGCAAGCTCGGGCTGGGAGTGATCGACGAGCAGGCCGACGTAGCGGAGCTTGACCTCACGCCAGTCGTCGGCAGCGAGCGCGTCGAGCTCGAACTCGGCGCGCAGGCGCTCGACGTTCTCGCGCACCCGCTCGTCGTAGAAGCGGATCCGCTCCTGAACGGCGCGCTGGGCGCCGGCCCAGGCGCCGCGCTCGAAGCGCGCCTTCGCGAGCGCGCTCGTCGCTCGGAAGAGCCGGTAGTGCCTGTCGAAGCCCTCGATCAGAACCGACGCGATAGCCTGCGCGGGCGAGTCGAGCATCGGCTTCTGCACACCCACGAGCACACGGTAGGCGAATGAGCACCCAGACGCGGATCGAGGTTCCCTCCGACGGCGAGAAGGTCGTCGCCGGCCGGCCGACACCCGACTGCCCGATCATCCCGTTCATCGAGGGCGACGGGATCGGGGTCGACATCACGCCGGTGATGAAGGCGGTCGTCGACGCGGCTGTCGCGAAGGCCTACGGCGAGGCGCGCGAGATCAGCTGGATGGAGATCTACGCGGGCGAGAAGGCGACGCGTCTCTACGGCAGCGACGTCTGGCTTCCCGACGAGACGCTCGAGGCGGCACGCGACTTCTCGGTCTCGATCAAGGGGCCGTTGACGACGCCCGTCGGCGGCGGGATCCGCTCGCTCAACGTGGCGCTCCGCCAGCAGCTCGACCTCTTCGTCTGCCTGCGCCCGATCCGCTACTTCCCGGGCGTGCCGAGCCCGCTCCGCGACCCCTCCAAGACGGACATGGTCATCTTCCGGGAGAACAGCGAGGACATCTATGCGGGGATCGAGTGGGAGGCCGGGACCGACGCGGCCCGCAAGGTGATCGATTTCCTCCAGGGCGAGATGGAGGTGCGCAAGATCCGCTTCCCGGAGACCTCGTCGATCGGGATCAAGCCGGTCTCGCGCGAAGGCACCGAGCGGCTCGTGCGCAAGGCGATCTCCTACACGCTCGCGAACGGCCGCGACTCGGTCACGCTCGTGCACAAGGGCAACATCATGAAGTTCACCGAGGGCGGCTTCCGGGACTGGGGCTATGCGCTCGCCGCGACCGAGTTCGGGGCGACGCCCATCGACGGCGGACCGTGGCTCATGCTCGAGCACGAGGGCCGATCGATCACGATCAAGGACGCGATCGCGGACGCCTTCCTCCAGCAGATCCTGCTTCGCCCGGCCGAGTACGACGTCATCGCGACGCTGAACCTGAACGGCGACTACATCTCGGACGCGCTCGCAGCCCAGGTCGGCGGGATCGGGATCGCCCCCGGCGCGAACATGTCCGACGAGGTGGCGATGTTCGAGGCGACGCACGGCACCGCGCCGAAGTACGCCGGCCAGGACAAGGTCAACCCCGGCTCGCTGATCCTCTCCGCCGAGATGATGCTGCGCCACCTCGGCTGGGTCGAGGCCGCCGACCTGATCATCGCCTCGCTCGGCGCCGCGATCGCCGACAAGGTCGTCACCTACGACTTCGCGCGGCTCCTCGACGACCCGACCGAGGTCTCCTGCTCCGCCTTCGGTGAGGCGATGATCGAGCGGATGTAGAGAACAGGGGGGGGGGGGGGGGGTGACCCCGGGGGCGCCCAGGGGAGGGGGAGGGGCGCCGCGGACGCGGCGGGGGGGGGGGGCGCGCCCCCCCGCCCGCC
>JANDLU010000112.1 GCA_024330215.1 Candidatus Gaiellasilicea maunaloa | reverse complement strand
CATCGGAATCGGCGTCACGGACCTCGACGAGGCGGTCGCGTTCTATGGCCGCCACGTCGGCTTCGACCGGGTGCTCTTCGACTATTCCGGGCCGCTGCCGGGGCTCGATCCGCTCGTGGGGCGGACCCCCGAGGCGCGCGTGGCGATGCTCGCGAGCTCGGCCGCGACTCCTGTCGGCCCAGGCCGGCTCAAGCTCGTCCAGGTGCTCGACGGCGACGGGCCTCCGGGCTCGCCCGAGGGACAGGCCTGGGGCGAGGTCGGCGTCTGTGAGGTCTGCCTCCACGTCCGGGGAGTCGAGCACGTCCACGAGTGGCTCGTCGCCGCCGGCTGTGAGGAGCTGATGCCGCCGCAGAGCGCCGCGGTCGTTCCGCACGACGTCGCGCTCGACATCTCATACGTCGCGGACCCCTGGGGGACGAAGCTCGAGCTGATCGAGTGGACGGGGCTCTGGCGCTCCCTGCCGGGCGAGCCGCGTCCCGAGGGTGTCAACCACGTCGCCTTCGGCGTCACCGACATGGCCCGCTCGCGCGCGTTCTACGAGCGGCTCGGCTTCACGGAGCTCCTTTTCGAGTCGACCGAGTTCTTCGATCCGATGGCTCCCTGGTACCGCGAGCCGTGGTACTCGGGTGAGCTGCCCGCGCAGCACATGACGATGCCGATGGCTGCGCAGGGCGCCGCGATCGAGCCCGTGGTGCTCGAGCCGCCGGGGCCTGACTGCCGCGGCGAGTGGGGTCACGTCGGCCCGATGGAGCTCGCGATCGGCGTCTCCAACCTCGCGGCTGCGGTCGCCGAGCTGCGCGCCTGGGGTGTCGAGGTGCACGGCGAGCCGCAGGCGCTCGACGTCGGCGGCGACGGCGAGTGGCGCTACGTCTACTTCGCCGAGCCGGACGGGAACTACGTCTCGCTCGTGGAGCCACGGTATTGACTGACGCCCGCCTCCCGCTCGACGCGGCCAAGGGCCTCGAGCGCGGCCCGGCCGTGACGCTGACGCTCGACGGCCGCGCCGTCACCGCCTACGAGGGCGAGAGCGTCGCCGCCGTCCTGCTCGCGGAAGGTGAGATCGCGACCCGTGTCACCGCCGGCGGCTCGCCGCGCGGCGTCTTCTGCGGGATGGGCGTCTGCTGGGACTGCCTCGTCGTCGTGGACGGGATCCCGAACACGCGCGCCTGCGTGACGTGGGTGCGCGAGGGGATGACGGTGCAGCGCCAGGACGGCTGGCGGGCCCGGGAGGAGGACGCCTGATGCCGATGTACGTCGCCGGGGAGTGGCGTGGCGCGGAGCGGGAGGAGGAGGTCCGGAACCCCTATGACGGCGAGGTCGTCGACACGGTTCCCGTCGCGACCGCGGCCGACGCGGAGCTCGCGCTCGCGGCCGCCGAGGACGGGGCCCGCGCCATGCGCGCGCTCTCGGCCTGGGAGCGCAGCGAGATCCTCGGCCGCGCCGCGGACGCGATCGATGGCTCGCTGCCCGAGCTCGCGCGCACGATCTCGCTCGAGGTCGGAAAGCCGCTCCTCGAGGCGACGAACGAGGCGAAACGGATTCCCGATCTGCTCCGCGTCAGCGCCTCCGAAGGGGCGCGGCTCCACGGCGAGACAGTCCCCGTCGACGCCGCTCCCGGCGGCGCCGGCAAGCTCGCCTTCACCCTGCGCCAGCCGTGCGGGATCGTCGTCGCGATCACGCCGTTCAACTATCCGGCGCTGCTCGTGATGCACAAGGTCGGCCCGGCCCTCGCGACCGGGAACGCCGTCGTTCTCAAGCCCGCGCGGCAGACGCCGCTGACCGCGCTCCTCCTCACGCGCGCCCTCCTCGAGGCGGGGCTCCCCGAGAACGCGCTCCAGTGCCTGACGGGGCCGGGCGCGGAGCTCGGGAACGCGCTCTGCTCCGACCCGCGGGTGCGCAAGATCAGCTTCACAGGCTCGACCGCCGTCGGCGAGCAGATCGCGCGCGTGGCGGGCGTGAAGCGGCTGTCCCTGGAGCTCGGCTCGAACTGCCCGCTGATCGTGCTCCCGGACGTAGACCTGGAGCAGGTCGCCGCCGCAACTCTCACGGGCGGCTATGTCAATGCGGGCCAGGTCTGCATCTCCGTCCAGCGCGTGCTCGTTGCGCGGGAGGTCTACGGCGACTTCGTCGATGCGCTCACCCCGCTCGTCGGCGGCCTACGCACCGGCCACCCCCTCGACGAGGCGACGGGGCTCGGGCCGGTGATCTCCGAAGCGGAGGCCGAGCGTGTCGAGCGGACGATCCGCGACGCGGTCGAGGGCGGCGCGACGCTTGTCGCCGGGGGCGGTCGGGAGGGCGCCGTGGTCGAGCCGACGATCGTCGGCGACGTCGATCCGCGGATGGAGATCTCGCGCGCCGAGCTCTTCGGGCCGGCGGTCGCGCTCACGCCCGTGGCAGGAATCGACGAGGCGATCGCGCTCGCGAACGACAGCGAGTACGGCCTCGGCGCGGGCCTCTTCACCGCCGACCTCGGGAGCGCCCTTCGCTTCGCCCGCGAGGTCGACAGCGGCTCGATCCAGATCAACTCCTCGCCGCTCTGGCGCGCCGACCTGATGCCCTACGGCGGCCTCAAGGGGAGCGGGATCGGCAAGGAGGGCCCGCGCTACGCGGTCGAGGAGATGACCGACCTGAAGACGATCGTCTTCCACGACGCTGACTCGTAGGAGAGGCGCGCCTGCGCGAGCTCGGGTGAGAGCGCACTCGCGCAGCCGAGCGCTGTGCGTCCGGCCCGGCATGATCGGACGGTGCTATCAGACGAGAGCTTGGGGCGGTGGTGCGAGTCGTCTCTTGGAAGCCCGATCGTGGCGACGTTGTTCGAGCGTGGGAATCTCTCTCGCGTTCTAGGCGTGAGACTCGCGAACCGGCAAGAGGTCGTGCTCAAGGTTCGGCCTTGGCAGGACCGCTTGCGGGCCTGCGTTGCAGTTCAGCGGCACCTCGCAATGGCTGGATATCCCTGTCCAGCCCCGCTTGGCAACGTGGATCAAGTGGACAGGTGGGCTGTGAGCGCCGAATTCCTCATCGGCGGAGGGAAGCAACGCGACCCGGATCTCGGCGCTGGCCCGTACGCGACCCTGCTCGGCCGGTTGATCGCCGCGGCCCCCGAGGTCGCCAGCTTGCCGACGCTGCTGCCGTCGCCGCCGTGGACAGCGTGGGACCACCCCGCTGCCACGACGTGGCCTGAGCGCGACGATCGCGGAACGAACCTGAATCTGGTGGACGGCCCCTCGTGGATCGACGACAGCGCACGCGTGTGCGAGATCTGCTGAGCGCGTACGAGGCGCCATTGCGGCTAGGCCACGGAGACTGGGAGTCGCAGAACATTCGCTGGATCGGGGATGACCCCCTTGCCGTGCACGACTGGGACAGTGTCATCGCCCAACCGGAAGCAGCCATCGTCGGGCTCGCGGCCGCGGTATGGGCTGCGCAAGGCTCTCCCGGTGGGGCCGCCACAGTCGCGCAAACGAAGCAATTCATCGACGCCTACCAGACCGCATTCGGTGACTGGTCGGGGCAAGACCGTGCCGCCGCCTGGGCTGCAGGGCTATGGGTGCGGCTGTTCAACGCAAAGAAAGACGCCAGCGAAGGCGGAGGCCCGCAGCTCAATCGGCTCCGAAACGAACTCGACGAACGCCTTTACAGGGCAGACCTCGCCGACTGAGAACACGTGCCACGGCACTGCCTTCGTCAGAGGTCATTCCGGAACCCTGTCCCAGCCGAGCGCACGCGGCCTGAGCAGGGACTAGCCGATGATGAACACGGCCACGATCGCGGATTCGAGAGACGCGAGCGTGTCACGAAAGAAAGCAATCCCGTCCAGCATTGCGTAATCGACGCCCTCTGCTGCCGTCTCGTTGAACTCCTCGTAGTAGCGGCGAAGCAGTGCCCCGTCGAAGTCAATTGGATCGAGGCGTGCCAGGTAACGCTCACGGTGATCTGACGTGAGGACAGAGACCGAGCCATCTCGGGTCTGCGAGATGTTCGAGGCCACCTCATCGTGGTCAGAGTGTGTAAGGTCGATGCCCTGCTCGTCGAGGTACGGCAGCAGCGTCGCAAGAACGTAGAGTAGCCAGACCAGGCGTATTCGATGCGAGTGATGGTCTCGCGGCATAGGACATCCCAGAATTCATCCGACGTTCCACGGAGGATAGCCTCCGCGGGCTAGCAGCAGCCTGCACGATCGGGAGGGCGGGCTCAGAGATCACGAATGACTGACCTATCGCGGACCCGCGTTTAGACCATGGTGTCAGCCTCGAGTCGCTCGTCACGATTCTGCAGTTTGCTAAGCGAAGCAATTCGTCGACCACCTGGTGGAGAGGCTGGGTAGCGTCTACATCTATCGCTCCGGCCGGCTTCTCCTCGCTCCGATTTAGCCTGAGCATAAGTTCGACTTCCTCGGGCTGCTTGCCAGTTTCATTATTGGTGCGCTCTTGGAGGCGCCGACGCATGGTGTCATCGTCGATGCGCAGGTTGAATATCTTGGTGAAATAGGGCAGAAAGCGGTCGCGATTGCGGCTGCTTCCACAGACAAACACCACTTCTGGTTCCGGGCTTTCGAGCTCGCTGACAGCTCTTTGCTGGTCCCACATGAAGTTGTCGTGACGAATGGGCCCACCTCGGAGCCCGGTGTCAGGGTCGGCATGGTAGGCCCAGGCACGGTCGGTACTGATGGCCTTGTAGCCGCGTCGGATGAGCTCCTCGTACACGGAGGATTTACCGGCACCAGATAAGCCCTCGACCAAATAGTTCCGTCTAGCCATGGTGATGATTCAAGACGCCCCGTTGGCAGCGTATCTCGCCAATGACCCGGTTCTCGAGACCTTCGGCAGGAGCGAGTAGTGCGTCAGGCGTCGTTCGCGAACACTGGCCCAGTCCTCAGTCGTCGCGTCGCCTCGGCCAGCGCAACTCGGGTGGATCGCTGAGGAGCGACTCCCAGTTGAGCCTGTCGAGAGCTCGGGCATGGGCATCAATGATCCGTCCAGTAGTCATCGTGGGCGTACCGTCATCGTCGCTGTGCTCGTAAGACAGTCGAACGAAGCCGTCAGCCTCCCCGGTCGTGCCTATTCGCACGTTTGTGGTCGACGGCGGAACGAGTCGAATGTCTATGAGCGCTTGAACAAGCGCGTCGTTGCGGATTAAGCCCATCCGTCGAGGCTAGCGATCTTCAGGCGTCATTGCGGAACACTCGCGCAGGCGAGTTAGCGTGGACGTTAGGGTCGGATCGTGGCAATAAGCATTCGACGAGTCGCCGCTGACGAGGGCCATCAGGTCAAGGCCGTTCGATTGAACGCGCTTCGGGCAGATCCCGTGTCGTTCGGCGAGTCTCTTGCGAAGGAGGCCGCGTTTTCCGACAACGGGTGGGCGGAGTGGGCCTCCGGAGATGCCGAGGGCGAGGAGATGGCCACAATGCTCGCGCTCGTAGGCGGCAAGGCGGTCGGACTGGTGGGGGCATATCGGGACGAGGAAGACAGCTCGTTCTACCACGTGATCGCGATGTGGGTTACACCCGAGTACCGAAGGCGGGGGCTTGGGCGACGGCTGCTGCTTGCGATCGAAGACTGGATCGGGAGCGCGGGTGGAACGACGGTGCAGTTGGACGTGGCCGACGCTGCGGAGGAAGCCAGATCCCTCTACGACGCCAGCGGCTACGAGCCCGACGGCCAGCAATCGCCGTCACCCCACACACCAGGCGTCATCCATGTGAGTCTCCGAAAGCGCCTCGCGTAGACACTTAGCTCTGGCGTCATCCGCGAACACCGGCCCAGCCGAAAGTCCTAGGGTTAGTAGGCGTGGAGCCGGAAGTCCATTCAACAGCGATGCAAGGATATGGCCGCGCAGCTGGCGTCTACGCGCGGGCGCGCCCCTCCTGTCCGGACGCCGCCGTCGATTGCTCCTCGCCGAGCTGAGCGAGCCCTCCCAGGTAGTCGAAGTCGGGGCAGGAACAGGGAAGTTCACTGCTCAGCTAGTCGAACGCGACGTCACCGTGCTGGCCGTCGAGCCCGAACTAGGCAAGGCTCAGCGGCATCGCCGGCAAATATCAGCGCTGGTTCTCGAAATGACAACGCCGCGCACCGGGCTCGGCACGGGCACACTGCGAGGCCCGATGTCACATTCCTGATCCCGGCGGTGCTGTAGAGACATGGACCTGATTCGGCAAGGAGGAGCGACGGCTGCGGCCATCCTGGCGGGCCCGGGAGCGGTCGCCGGTGCCGCGGAGGGGCGGGACGAGAGGAAGGAGACCATGGCGGTGTCGGGTTCGGTTCGCGGTGCCGTGCGCGCCGACCTCAACAAGATCTTCCACCGCGACTACCAACGGGTCGTCGGCGTGGCCGCCCGGGTGCTGGGTTCGCGCGACCAGGCAGAGGACGTCGCACAGGATGTCTTCCTCTCCTTCGGTCGCTCGTCGGTGCCGGCCGGGGAGGCCCTCGGCTGGCTCTCCGTCGCCGCCGCCCACACCGCGCTGAACCTGCTCCGTTCGGGGCGCCGTCGCTCGACGCGGGAGGAGACCGCCGCCGCGGCGGACGCTGCCGCCCTCAGATCCGACATCTCCGACGTGGCCGAGGCGGTGGTCAAGCTCGAGGAGCGCAGCCGCGTGCGCGCAGCGCTAGCCCGGCTGCCCCGCACGCAGGCCGTTGCCCTCGTGCTGCGGCACAGCGGCCTGAGCTACGCCGAGGTCGCCTCGGCGCTCGACCTGTCCCCCGGCAGCGTCGGCACCACCGTGCGGCGCGCCGAATCCGCTCTGCGGAAGGAGTTGAGCCGTCATGCGTCATCCGACTGAAGGCGTGCTGCGCCGGCTGCTCGACGAGGCGGCCGGGGTGACCGACTCCGACCGCCGGCATGTCACCGGCTGCCCGCAGTGCCTCGGCGAGCTGGCCGCCATGCGCGAGGATGCCGCCTTCATGAGGGCGGCGCTGGCGACCGAGGGCGGCGCGGAGGTCGATGTCGCCTCCGCGTGGGGGCGCCTGTCGGAGGCGACGCACGCCACCAGCGCGGGGCGGGCGACCCCTCGTGCCGGCCGGCCCCGCGCAGCTCTGCGCCGTCCCCTCGTCGCGGCCCTCGCCGTCGCCGTCGTCGTGAGCGCCGCCGGCGTCGCTGCCGCAAACGACTGGCTGCAGATCTTCCGGACCGAGCAGATCGCTCCGGTTAGCCTTCGCACCGCCGATCTCATCGCCCTGCCGGATCTGAGCGCCTACGGCGACGTCGAGGTGGCCGGCGCCCCCGACGTGCGCGAGGTCCCCGACGCGGCGGCCGCAGCAGCGGAGACGGGTCTCGACGTGCCGGAGGTGACCGCCCTGCCCCGCGGCGTCAGCGGCGAGCCGGACTACCAGGTGGGCCGCGAGGTGAGCGCCACCTTCACGTTCTCCGCGGACAGAGCCGACCGGGCCGCCGCCGAGGCCGGGAAGGCGTTGCCGGCGCCCCCGCCGGGCCTGGACGGGAGTCGGCTGCGTCTGGTCGCAGGCCCGGGCGTGGCCCAGATCTGGGCGTCCTCCAGCGGCGCGCCCGCCCTCTTCGTGGGTCGCGCCGTCGCTCCGTCCGCGTTCTCCTCTGGAGTCCCGTTCGAGACGGTGCGCGACTACCTGCTGTCGCTTCCCGGCGTGCCCGACGACGTCGCGGCAAAGCTGCGCACGTTCACCGCGGACGGCTCCACCCTGCCGCTGCCCGTGCCCGCCGACGAGGTCACCACGTCGTCGACGCAGGTGAACGGAGTGCCGGCCACGGTGCTGGCCACGCGCGACCGAACCCTGGCGGCCGTCGTCTGGGTGGACGACGGCGTGGTGACCGTCGTGGCCGGTTCGCTGGACGCCGACGAGGTGCTGTCGATCGCCGGAGACCTGCGCTGAGCGTGACCGACCCAAGTGCGGCCGACCCGACCGCCGTCGGGAACGACGCAGCACGTCGCGAGGCGGCGCACCTGGTTGCCGCCCTTCCGCCGGCACCGGCCGTCTGGTGCTCGGGGCTGCGCAAGCGGTACGGCCGGCGGCCGGCCGTCGAGGACGTTTCCCTGGTGGTGGGCCGAGGCGAGGTGGTCGGGCTGCTCGGGGCGAACGGGGCCGGCAAGACCACCGTGATCAAGATGCTCCTCGGCCTCGTCCGTCCCGATGCGGGGGAGGTGATGCTCCTCGGCCAAACCGCGGCCGATCCCGCCGCCCGCGCCCGCGTTGGCTACCTCCCCGAGCTCTTCCGGTACCAGCCGTGGCTGAGCGCGGCCGAGGTGCTGACCCTCCACGTCCGGTTGACGGGAGACGAGGTGCCGGCGCAGGAACAGCACGATTGCCTGTCCCTCGTGGGCCTGTCCGAACGCGCCCGCGATCGCGTGGGCGGCTTCTCGAAGGGCATGCAGCAGCGCCTCGGGCTGGCGGTCGCCCTGGTGGCCCGGCCGGAGCTTGTGATCCTGGACGAGCCGACGAGTGCCCTCGATCCGCTCGGCCGCGCCGACGTGCGCGACATCGTGCTGGAGCTGCGGTCGGGGGGTGTCGCGGTGCTCCTCAACTCGCACCTGATCGGCGAGGTCGAGCGGGTCTGCGACCGGGTGGTCATCCTCGACGGGGGCCGGGTCGCCGCCTCGGGAACCCTCGCCGAGCTGCTCGGCCAGCGCGAGCTCCGGCTGCACCTGACCGGCCTCTCGCCGGCAGCGGAGGCGCGGCTGGCCGCGACCGGGGACGTCGAGCGGGCCGGAGACATGTTCACCGTGGCGCTTTTGGGCGACGACGGAACGGCCATACCCGACCTGATCCGCGACCTGGTCGCACTCGGTGCACGGGTGCACGCGGTCGAGCCCGCGCGGATCAGTCTCGAAGAGCGCCTGCTCGGGATCCTGCGGACGGGCGACGGAGAAGAACGGTGACGACGACCCGGACGGTCCTGACCATCGCCGCGCTCACCCTGCGCGAGGCGTCCCGCCGGCGCGTGCTGCCGGCCCTCGCCGCGCTCACCGTCGTGCTGCTCGCGCTGAGCGGCTGGGGGTTCGGGCGGCTGGCCGCGGAGACCACGCTCACGAGCGGCGAGACCCTGCTGACGTCCTCCATCCTGCTCAACCTGGTGATGTTCGGCTTCAGCCTGATCGCGGCGCTCGGAACCGCCTTCCTCGCCGGCCCGACGCTGTCCGGCGAGACGGAGTCCGGCATCGCGCTGGCTGTGCTGGCCCGGCCGGTCCGTCGCTCCGCCTTCCTGCTCGGCAAGTGGCTCGGACTGGTGGTGTTCGGGACCGGCTTCGTCGTCCTCGCCGGCCTCGCCCAGTGCCTTATCGTCCGGGCGACGGTGGGCTACTGGCCGCCGTCGACGGCGACCGCCCTCGCGCTGCTCGCGGCGCAAACCGTGGTGCTGCTCACCCTCGCGGTGCTGCTGTCCACGGTCATCTCGCCGATGGCGTCGGGCGTCGTCGCGGTCGGCCTCTTCGGCGCCACGTGGGTCGCCGGTGTGGTTGGGGGCGTCGGGGAGTCCCTCGGAAACGACGGCATCGCCCGCGTCGGCACGGTGTCGCGGATGCTCCTGCCCACCGACGGCCTCTGGCGCGGGGCGATGCACGCGTTCCAGGACCCGTCGGCGCTCGTCGAGTTCGGCGGCACGGAGGCGGTGGCCTTCCCGTTCCTGAGCGAGGCGCCGCTGACGGCCGCCTACCTCGCCTGGGCCGCGGTGTGGGTGGCGATGATCTGGGGGTTGGCGGCCGCGTCCTTCCTACGCAAGGACCTGTAGCCGCTCCGGCACAGATCCGATTTCCAGTCTTCGAGCGTCATGGGAACGTGAGCGATGAATTGGCGGGCTGGTAGCGCGTCGGTGGGCATCGACTCTCGTTCTACGCGACGGACTCTGAGATCGCGGAGTGGCTGCTCGAGATGCTCCCTGCAACACTCGGCTGGTACAGCGTCGTTGGGCAGGAACGGCACGAAGGTCGCTGGGAGCCTTTTGAGTACCCACTCGACATGATCGCGACCGCTTTCGAGGCGCACCGTGGCGCGATCAATTGGTGGATCCGCTCCGACGTTCTCTCTAGTAGTCCCAGAGCCGGTGGTAGCCACAGACGCGTCATG
>JANDLU010000111.1 GCA_024330215.1 Candidatus Gaiellasilicea maunaloa | reverse complement strand
TGCTCGGTTTCGCCGGCGGCGCCGTGCTCGCCGCTCTCGCCGGTGCGGTTCTGCCAGAGGCGTTCGCGCACGGCGGCCCGTACGTCGCGTTCTCGACCGTTGCCGGATTCTTCCTCGCCTTCGTCCTCTCGGAGGGTTGAGCGTGGACGCCTACCGCACCCCGGACGAGCGCTTCGACGACCTTCCCGGCTATCCCTTCGCGCCCCACTACGTCGAGCAGGACGGACTTCGGCTGCACTACCTGGACGAGGGGCCCGATGACGATAGAGCCCCGCCGGTGCTGCTCCTCCACGGCGAGCCCACTTGGTCGTACCTCTATCGGAAGATCATCCCGGAGCTGACCCCCACGACCCGCACGATCGCGCCGGACTACTTCGGCTTCGGCCGCTCCGACAAGCCGCTGCGGCTCGTGGACTACTCCTACGACCGTCACACGGACTCGATCCGGCGGCTCGTCGAGGAGCTCGATCTCCGCGACCTGACCGTCGTCGTCCAGGACTGGGGCGGCCCGATCGGCCTCCGGCTCGCGGTCGAGCAGCCCGAGCGCGTCGCCCGCGTCGTGATCCTGAACACCGGGATCGGCGCCGGCCGGCCGCCCTCGAACGAATGGCTGCGCTTCCGCGCCTTCGTCCGCCGCCACGGTACCGAGCTCGTCCCCGGCCGGCTCGTCCGCATCTCCTGCGTCCAGCCACTCGACGACGCGGTCGAGGAGGCCTACAGCGCCCCGTGGCCCGTCCCGGAGTCGAAGGCCGGTGTGCTCGCGTTTCCCGAGCACGTGCCGACCGAGCCCGAGCATCCGAACACGCCGCCGCTCCTCGCCGTGCGCGAGGCGCTCGGCCGCTGGGAGAAGCCGGCGCTCGTCCTCTTCTCCGATTCGGATCCGATCTTCTCGCCTCGCGTCGCCGGGCGGATCGCCGCCCACATCCCAGGTGCGCTCGAACCGGAGATCGTGGAGGGCGCCGGCCACTTCCTCCAGGAGGACAAGGGCGAGGAGATCGGGACGCGGATCGCGCGCTTCGTCGCTACGTCACAATGACTGGGTCACGCTGACGGGGGCCGATCCGGGACGCGCGCAGGTGACTCGACCTCGAGGTGCGGCAGCCACTCGAGCCAGCGCGGGAGATACCAGTTGCGCTCGCCGAGGAGCTCCATAGCGGCTGGCACGAGGACGGAGCGGATCACGGTCGCGTCGAGCAGGAGCGCGACGGCGACACCGAACCCCATCTGCTGGAACATCACGAGCTCGCCGGTCGCGAAGCCGACGAAGACGACGATGATGATCAGCGCTGCGCCGGTGATCAGCCGCGCGGTCGTGCGCACACCGAACGCGACAGCTTCGCTCGAGTCGCCCGTGTGCGTGAAGCGCTCGCGGATCCGGCTGAGCAGGAAGACGTGGTAGTCCATCGAGAGCCCGAAGAGGACCGAGAAGAGGAAGAGCGGCAGCCACGCCTCGATCGCGTCGACCTTGGGGAAGCCGAGCAGCTCGTTGCCCACCCCCTTCTGGAAGACGAGCACGATCAGGCCGTAGGCGGCGCCGACCGAGAGCAGGTTGAGCACGATCGCCTTCGCCGGCACGACGATCGAGCGGAACGCCAGCATGAGCAGGATGAAGCTGAAGCCGAGCACGAAGAGGAAGACGATGGGGAGCCAGCGCGCCATCACTTCGCGGTAGTCGACGATCTCGGCCGTCTCGCCGGTGACGTACGTGGTCACGCCGGCCCCGCCAAACGCGGCCGGGACAACGTCCTGCCGCAGTCGCTCGATCGCCTGAACGGCCGCCTCATCGCGGCTGTCGCCGACCACGAGCGCCTCGACGATCGCGAGATCGTTGCTGGGAGAGACCGTCAGCTCTGGTGAGCGGAACTCCGGATCGCTCGCGAGCGTGTCGCGCAGCTCCTCGATTCCCCGGCGGATCGGGGGCGCCGCAACGTCTCCCTCGACGACCACCTGCGCCGAATCGAGGGTTCCGACCCCGAGCTCGCGCTCGAGCGCGTTGAAGCCGTCCTTGGAGGCGTAGCCGTCGGGAATCGTGCGGACTCCGGCCGACCCGGTGAGTAGGTCGAGCGCCGGCAGCGCGAGCGCGATCAGCACCGCCGCCGAGACGACGAGGCTGACCAGCGGCCGGCGCTGGACGCGCGAGACGACCCAGCCCCAGAAGCGCCCCTCGCCCGAGCCGCCGCGCCCGACGAGCGGCAGCCGCAGCGCATCCACCTTGTCGCCGAGCAGCGAGAGCACAGCCGGCAAGAGCGTCGTCGCGGCCGCGACCGCGGTGAAGCCGACGAGGATCGCGCCCGCCGCGAGGCTGCGGAGGATCGTGTCGGGCACGAGCAGCATCCCGGTGAGCGCGATCACGAACGCCGAGCCGCTGAAGAGGACCGCGCGGCTCGCGCTGCGCGCCGTCGCCGCGATCGCCTCCACCCTCTCCAGCCCCTGCGCCCGCTCCTCTCGGAAGCGAGAGACGATGAAGAGCGCGTAGTCAACCCCGAGCGCGAGCCCCATCCCCGAGAGCATGTTCACCACGAAGAACGAGATATCCCAAACCTGGCCCACGATCGCGACCAAGGCGAGCGCGAAGACGATCGAGACGATTGCCAGCAAGAGCGGGACGAGCGAGGCGACGACGGCGCCGAACACGAGCAGCAGCACGATCAGCGAGGCCGGCAGCCCGAAGAAGAGCTCGCCCTCCTTCAGATCCTTGTTCGAGAGCTCGAGGAAGTCGTGGTCGGCGGTGAACTCGCCCGTGATCGTGACCTCGTAGGGCTCCCCGTCCGCCCGCTCGACGACCTCGAGCACATCGCCGATCCCGTCCTCGCCGTCAGGCCCCATGGTGACCGCGATCACCGTCGAGTCGCGATCGGGCGAGACGAGGCTCTCGTCGCGCGACTCGTAGTAGGTGACGAGGTTTCGCGTCTGTCCAGTCCGCTCGAGCTCGGCCGCGAGGCGCTCGACTTCGGCGCGTACTCCCGCGTCGGCCGTGACGTCTGCTCCGGGCGCGCTGACGAGGACGACCTCATGGACGTCGTCGCCTGTCGGAGGGAACGCGTTCCGGATCGCGTCGTAGCCCTGCTGGGACTCGGGATCGTTCGTCACGGTGGCGTCGGTCGTGAGCGCCGATGGGAGGAGAAGCGTGATCGCCGCGATCGAGACGACGATGATCCCGCCCCAGATCGCGAGCACGCGCTTCGGGTGCAGCGCCGCATGGCGAGCCAGGCGTTCTGTCATCGAGTCCGAGGTTAGAGGCCCGAAAGGCCCGGGCGCAAGGGAGTCCAACTGGTAAACTCGTAACCAGGCTAATGGTTAGCGACGTTATCTCCGACCCCCTCACCGTGGCGAATGAGCTGCGGCCGGTGCTGCTGCGGCTCGGCCGCGAGCTGCGCAAGGAAACGGAGGGGCTCGGCGTCACGAGCCGGCAGGTCACCCTCCTCTGGTTGATCCGCAAGCGCCCCGGCTTGAGCTTGCGCGAGCTCGCAGCGGAGGAACGGATCTCCGCCCCCGCGCTCTCGGGACACGTCGACCGGCTGGAGAAGGCAGGCCTGCTCGAGCGCACCCGGGACGACTCCGACCGCCGCCGCGTCGGCCTCACCCTCACCGAGGAGGGCGCGCGGCTGCTCAAGCGCGTGCGTGCGCGGCGGACCTCCTGGCTCGCCGACCGGCTGAAGGGGCTCGAGCCCGCCGAGCTCGAGGCGATCGAGGCTGCGCTCCTGCCGCTGGGGCGGCTCCTGTGAGCGCCGCGCTGCTCGCGCTGAACGCGCGCACGTTCGCGAGCCTGAAGCGGCATCGCAACTACCGGCTCTTCTTCATCGGTCAGCTCGTCTCGGTGATCGGGACGTGGATGCAGAACATCGCGCTCGCGTGGCTCGTGATCGAGCTGACCTCATCGCCGCTCGCCGTCGGCATCCTCGCTTTCTGCCGCTTCGCCCCCTTCACGGTCTTCGGCCTCTTCGCCGGCGTCGTCGCCGACCGGATCGAGAACCGCAAGCTCGTCATGGCTACGCAGCTCTTCTCGATGGTGATCTCGGCGTTGCTGACGGTGGTCGTCCTCACGGGTACCACCTCACTCTGGCTCGTCTACGTGCTCGCGACGCTCGGCGGTTGCGCACTCGTCTTCGACGCGCCGGGACGCCACGCGCTCACCTTCCAGCTCGTCGGCCGCGAGGAGCTGCCGAACGCCGTCGCGCTGAACGCGAGTCTCTTCAACGCCTCGCGCGTCGTCGGTCCCTCGCTCGCAGGCGTCCTGATCGCCGCCTTCGGCGTCGGCGTCTGCTTCGCGATCAACACCGTGAGCTTCCTCGCAGTCCTGACATCGCTGCTCTTGATGCGCACGGCGGAGCTCGTGCCGGTGGCCCGCGACGCCGAGCCGCCGTCGATGCTGCGCTCGATCGCGGAAGGGCTCCGCTACGCGCGCCACACCCCGCACGTGCGGCTGATCCTCGCGATCGTCACCGTCGTCAGCACGGTCGGCTTCAACTTCCACGTGATCCTGCCGCTCCTCGCCTCGGAGACGTTGAGCACCGGACCCGAGGTCTTCGGCATCCTCTCGGCGTTCTTCGGGGCAGGCGCCCTCGTCGGTGCGCTACTCAGTGCGGCGCTCGGCCGGGCGAGCTGGAAGGTCCTCGTCGCCGGCACCGGCGGCTTCAGCGTTACGCTGCTCGCGATCGCGCCGCTGACGGCCGTTTGGGCCTGCGCGCTCTTGCTCTTCGTCACCGGGGCCTGCTTCACGCTCTGGACCTCGAACGCGAACTCGATCCTCCAGCTCGGCGCGCCCGACCACCTGCGCGGCCGCGTTGTCAGCCTCTACCTCTGGGCGTTCGCCGGGCTCGCGCCGGTCGGCGGCCTGCTCGCGGGCTTCCTCACCGATCTCGGCGGCACCCCGCTCGCGTTCCTCGTCTCCGGCGCGACCGGGCTCTTGATGACGCTGATCGCGGGCCGCGAGTTGCGCCAGCGGCGCGATGCTGCGAGGAGCGCGGTTTTACACCGCCCTAACGTGGAGGGCACGACGCCCTGACGATCCACGGCGACAATGCGCGCATGAGCGCCAGACGATCGAAGGCTGTATGGGTCGTGGCGGCGCTGCTCGCCGTGAACGCGGTGCTCCTCGCCGCGCAGCCCGGTTTGGCGCTCTCCCGAGCGCTGCCGAACGGGCTCGCGAGCTATCTCTTCGGGCCGAATCTCGTGCGCGCCGAGGTGCTCGTCAAGGACGACGGAGCGCTGCGCGATTACCGGATCGACCGCGGCGTCATCCGCGACAAGGGAGCCGGCTCGCTGACCCTCCGCGAGCGCGACGCCTCGATCGTGACGATCGCGGTCGCGCCGGGTGCGAGGATCTCGCTGCGCGGCCGGCCGGCCTCCTTCTCCGCACTGCGCCGCGGCATGGTCGTGACCGTGATCCGCGACGGCGACGGCCCGGCCGGCGAGGTTCGCGCCGTCGGGAGATGACTCCAGGCCCGCAGCTCCTGCTCGTCGAGGACGAGGAGTCGATCGGCTCGCTCGTCAGCGCCTATCTGGAGCAGAACGGCTACAGGATCGCGTGGTCCCGCTCGGGCGAGGAGGCGCTACTCGACCTCGAGCGCGTGCGACCGCGTCTCGTGATCCTCGACGTCGGCCTGCCGGGGCAGGACGGCTTCGACATCTGCCGCGGGATCCGCGCCCGTTCGCAGGTCCCGATCGTGATGCTGACCGCGCGCGACGAGGAGGCCGACAGGGTCGCTGGACTCGAGGTCGGAGCCGACGACTACGTGACGAAGCCGTTCTCGCCGCGCGAGCTCGCGGCGCGCGTGAAGGCCGTCCTCCGCCGCAGCGATCCCGTCCCACGGGCAGCTCGGCTCGAGCTAGGCGACGTCGTCCTCGACGCCGAGGCTCGGGAGGTCTCCGTCGCCGGCGACCCGGTCGAGCTGACGGGCAAGGAGTTCGACCTGCTCGCGTACCTGCTCGACAACGTCGGGATCGTCGTCTCGCGCGATCTGCTCCTCGATCGCGTCTGGGGGCTCAGCTACGCGGGCGGCACGCGCACGGTCGACGTCCATGTCGCGCAGCTCCGCCGTAAGCTCGGCCGGCCGGACGCGATCCGCACGTTTCGAGGAGCGGGGTACAAGGCCGTCAGGCCGTGACGCTCAGGGCCAGGCTCTTCGCGGCGATCGGGCTCGTCGCCCTGCTTTCCCTCGCCCTGGCGCTCGCGATCGGAGCCATCCTCACCCGCAGAGCCGTCGAGCGGAACACGCTTCGCGATGTCTCGGCGCAGTTCGACCTGCTCGTCGAGCGGGAACGCGAGGCGATCCTGCCCTTCGCGCGGCTCCGCTCGCTGCAGGAGTTCCTCGAGCGCCAGGACGAGAGCGTCGTCCAGGTTCCGCTCGACGGCTCCTCTCCGCTCCTGCCTCCCGAGCGCGCGGCACCGCTCCGACGGGGCGCGCGGCTCGACGGGACCCTCGAGCGGGACGGCACGCGCTACCTCTACGCCGCGCGACTCGTCCGCGGAAAGGGATTCGTCCTCCTCCGCCCCGCGAGCTCGACGAACTCGGCCTGGCGACCGCACGTCGAGGGCCTGATCTTCGCTGCCGTCGTGACAGCCGCGCTCGCGGCGCTGATCGCGTTCCTACTCGCCCGCGCAATCGCAAGGCCCGTCCGCCGCGTCGCAGAGGCGACACGCGGGCTCGCGGACTCGGCCGCGCAGCCGCGGCTCGTACCGGTCGGAGGCCCGCGCGAGCTGGCCCTCCTCGCCGAGAGCTTCAACGACGTCGCCGTCCAGCTCGCGAAGGCACGAGAGGCCGAGCGTGCTTTCCTGCTCTCGGTCAGCCACGAGCTGAAGACACCGCTGACGGCGATCCGAGGATACGCCGAGGGCGTGCGCGAAGGAGTGCTGCCGGTCGAGGAGGCGGCGACGACGATCGTCCGCGAGTCGCGCCGGCTCGAGCGGCTCGTCGGCGACGTGCTCGACCTCGCACGGATCCGCAAGGCCGAGTTCAGCGTCCGTCGCGAGTGGATCGATCTGCGCACGATCGCACGGGACGCGCTGCGCCGCTACGAGAGCCACGCCCGCGAGTTCGGCGTGACCCTGGACATCGGCGGCGACGAGGAGGCACCGGCGCTCGGCGACGCCGATCGGACGCTCCAGATCGTCTCGAACCTGGTCGAGAACGCCCTCCGTCTGGCACCGACCGGCGGCTCGGTGCGAATCCACGCGACGCCCGGCCAACTTCGGGTCGAGGACACGGGGCCTGGTCTCCGCGCTGAGGAGCTCGAGCGCGCGTTCGAGCGCTTCTATCTCTACTCGCGCTACGGCCGGGAGCGACCCGTCGGCACCGGGCTCGGCCTCGCGATCGTGAAGGAGCTCGCCGAGGGCATGGGCGGCTCGGTCGAGGCGGCGAGCTCGCCGGGCCGGCTCACCGTCTTCACCGTGCGCCTCCCGCTCGCCGAGGCCCGTGCCGAGCTGACACCTGCCTGAACGTTTTACGCGCGTTTTACGTTCGGCGAACGGCCGGCTGACAGGGGGCGGAGAGCATGGCGCCGTCAGTTCGATCAACGGAGGGGATTCAGATGAAGAGCACCAGAATGATCGTCGGGGCGCTCGCCGCGCTCGCGCTGCTCGTCGTGACCGGGGCCGCGCTCGCGGACAACATCAAGGGCACGAGCGGCAACGACACGCTCACCGGCACATCCGAGCGCGACCGGATCGTCGCGCTCGCAGGCGACGACACCGTCAACGGCGGCGACGGCAACGACCGCATCCACGGCGGGAGCGGCAACGACACCCTGAACGGCGAGGACGGCAACGACCGCATCCTCGGCGGCGCCGACAACGACGCGATCAACGGCGGCGACGGCGACGACCATCTCCGCGGCCGGTCGGGAGACGACACGGTCGACGGCGGCGACGGGGACGACGTGATCTGGGTCGGGCGCGGCGCCGACGTCCAGAACGGCGGCGACGGCGACGACAAGCTGCACGCGCTCGCCAACGACGATCAGGTCGACAAGATCGACTGCGGCGACGGCCACGACACCGTCTGGCTGAACAGCGACGAGCACGACGTCCACGAGAACTGCGAGGTCGTGAAGACCGTCACGGTCACGACTGACGGCGGCGACGACTAGGCCGAAAGGTCTTTCGGCCTAGAAGGAGCGATGGGCCGGAGGCGCTTGCCTCCGGCCCATCAGGCTGCCGGCTAGAGCGATTCCGTCTCGACGAGCCAGAGCGGCCCGTCCCCGCACTCGACCCTGCGCGCGCTCTCGCCGGGGTCGCGGAGGCTCGTGCGGACGAGCCGAACGTGCTCGCCGTCGAGCTCCGCGACGGGCGCGACCAGAGCGCTCATCCCGAAGGTCAGGTTCCATGCCCGCACCTGGTCGTGGATCCGCCGCGCGGGCTGCGACCAGTCGATGCGCACGTAGTCGTCGTCCTCGAAGTGGCCGGCCCAGCTCGCACCTTCCTCTGCTTGCGCGTCCCCAGGATCGCCGGCCGCGACCCGCTCGAAGACGCGCGGCAGCAGGCCGAACGCGGCGGCGCCGAGCTTCGGCCCGAAGTCCGTGATCTCGATGTCGTCGTCCTCGATCGGGATCGACGTCTGCGCGAGGAGTCCGCCCGTGTCGAGCTCGGCGTCCATCCGGTGCCAGGTGATCCCGAAGCGCCCGTCCCCCGCGCGCAGCGCCCAGGCGAGCGGGATCGGGCCTCGGTGGCGCGGAAGCAGGGCTGGATGGAGATTGATCGAGCCGAGCCGCGCGACGTCGAGAGCCGCCTGGGGCAGCTTCCAGGGGAAGCCCCAGCAGACCATCAGGTCGGGCCGGAGCGCGCGCAGCAGCGGCTCGATCGACCATCTGTCCTTGCCGAAGAGGAGATCGAGCCCGGCGGGAACGGACCTATCCCCAAGCATCGTGTCCGAGGGTCTGTCCCTCTCGGCGCGGGCGGTGACGACGCCCACCGGCTCGTGGCCGAGGTCGCGCAGCACCGGCACGAGCCGCTCGACCACAGGCAGAACCATCGAGACGATCGCGATCCGCCAGGACTCCGTCGCGGCCACGACCGGAGGCTACAGTCGGGGTCGATTGGCCACGCACGTCGTCCCTAGATGTAAGAACTTTGTGTGGCCGTTCGGGTCGCCGCGTCAGAGAGAGCCCGGTTCGGGCATCTCCCTAGACGTGGCGACGACCGCGATCGGGATCCGGGCTGCGCGGGAGCTGGACGAGCTCTACCGCGTGCACGCGGCCGAGGTCTACCGCTACGTCTACGCCGTTCTCGGTCACCAGGCGGACGCCGAGGACGTAACCCAGACGACGTTCGTCAACGCCCTGCGCGCGCTCGAGCGGGGCGAGCAGCCGCGCAAGCCCACGAACTGGCTGATCACGATCGCGCACAACCTGATCCGGCAGAGCTTCCGGCAGCAGCAGACCCGGCCGCACGAGGTCGAGCTCGACCGCGAGCTCGCCTCCATCGAGACGGACCACGACGGCCCGTCGCTCGACGACCTCGTGCGCGCCCTCCAGCGGATTCCTCCCTCGCAGCGCGAAGCGCTCGTCCTCCGCGAGCTGGAAGGCCGCTCCTACAAGGAGATCGCTGCGATCCTCGCGGTCTCCTCGACCGCACTCGAGACCTTGATCTTCCGCGCCCGCCGGTCGCTCGCCGAGGAGGTCGAGAACCTCGTGACCTGCGACCGCGCCCAGCTCGCCCTCTCGCAGCAGACGGACGGCCGGCTCGGCCGGAAGGAGCGAAAGCGCCTCGTCGCCCATCTCGAGGAGTGCCCGCGCTGCGCCCGCGTCGCCGCGCTCGGAATCAAGCGGCGGCACGCGTTCAAGGAGCTCGCGCTCCTGCCGCTGCCGCTCTCGCTGACTCTCTTCAAGGGCGCACCGAGCGCGACCGCAGCGATCGGCGTGCCGGCGATCGGTGCGGGCGGCGCGGCCGTCGGCAGCGGTATCGCCGTCGGCGGCGGCGCGGCCGTCGGCAGCGGTGTCGCCACGAAGGTCGCCGTCGCGCTCGTGGCCCTCACGGTTGCGGGCGGCGCGAGCTACGAAGGGGTTCGGCAGATCCGGCAGCCTGCGACGCCGGCGAAAGCGGTTCCGACGGAGGTCGTCCCGACGAAGGCCGTCCCGACGAAGGCCGGCGCGAAGGCCCGCCCGGCGAGGGCCGGCTCGGCGAAGACCGGTGCGGGGAAGCCAAGAGCGGCAAAGGCCAG
>JANDLU010000012.1 GCA_024330215.1 Candidatus Gaiellasilicea maunaloa | reverse complement strand
GCGTCCTCGACGAGGATCAGATCGTCTACGTGGCCCGCGTGCCGGCGAACCGGATCATGTCCGTCTCGATCAGCGTCGGCACGCGTTTTCCCGCCTTCGCCACCTCGATGGGCCGCGTGCTCCTGGCCGGGCAGACCGACGAGTGGCTCGCCGGCTACCTCGAGAGCGCCGACCTGACCCCGATGACCTCGCGGACGATTGAGAGCCCGGCGCAGCTCGTGGTCGAGATCGAGCGCGTCCGCCGCCAGGGCTGGGCGATGGTCGACCAGGAGCTCGAGGAGGGCCTGCGCTCACTCGCCGCGCCGATCCACGACTCGGCCGGGCGCGTCGCCGCTGCAATGAACGTCTCAGTGCACGCAAGCCGCTGGAGCCTCGAGAAGGTGCGCGAGGAGCTGCTGCCGCGCCTGCTCGAGACGGCGGTGGCCATCGACCGCGACGCGCAGGCGTCGGCGCGCGCCTAGGAGCGCAGCGATTGTGTTTCAGAAACACAAAGTTCGTCTGAGCGAGCAAAGGATCGCGATCGTCGGCGGTGGCTCGATCGGGGTCGGCTGGGCCGTCGTCTTCGGCCGCGCCGGGGTCGAGACGGCGCTCTACGAGCCGGACGTCTCCCGGCGGACCGAGGTGGCCGCGGAGCTCGAGCAGCGGCTATCCAGGCTGTCCGCAGGTGGGCTCCTCGACGAGGCGCCGGCACTCGCGGCGGCACGGGTCCGGCTCGCGGAGACCCTCGAAGAGGCCGTCGGCGACGCGACCCACGTTCAGGAGTGCGCACCCGAGTCGCTCGAGCTGAAGCGAGAGCTCTTCCGCGAGCTCGACGCGCTCACGCCCGCCCGGGTCCCGCTCGCGAGCGCCTCCTCGGCGCTCGTCGCGAGCGCGTTCGCCTCCGAGCTCCCCGGTCGCGAGCGCTGTCTCGTGGCGCATCCGGGAAATCCGCCCTACCTCCTCCCCATTGTCGAGCTCGTGCCTGCGCGCTTCACCGACGCCGAAGTCGTCGAGCGCGCAGGGGCGCTCTTCGCCACGGTCGGGATGTCCCCCGTGCTCGTCCGCCGGGAGGTCGAGGGCTTCGTCTTCAATCGCCTCCAGGGCGCGCTCCTCCGCGAGGCCTATTGCCTCGTTCGCGACGGGGTCGCCTCGGTGGACGACGTCGACCGGGTCGTCCGGGACGGGCTCGGCCGGCGCTGGGCCGCGATCGGCCCGTTCGAGACCGCCGAGCTGAACACCCGCGGCGGGATCGAGGCCCATGCGGAGATGCTCGGTCCTGCCTACGCCCGCATGGGCGCCGAGCGCGGCCAGAACGACCCCTGGACACCCGAGCTCGTCGCCCGCGTCGCGGGTGAGCTCCACGAGCGGCTCCCGCCCGAGCGCTGGGAGGAGCACGTTTCCTGGCGGGACGAGGCGCTGATCGCGCTCGAGCGCGCCCGGAGGGAAAGCGGCCTCTTCGAGTCGACGGCCGCCGCATGACACGTCTCACCAGCCCCGCAACCCGATAGGAGGACCACACATGCTCAGCCGCTCCACGCCGCGCAGGGTTCTGCTGGTCGCAGTAGCCCTCGTCGCCGCGATCGCCGTCGCGGCCGCGGCCGCCAACTCGACCTCGAACGATCAGGCCGCGACCGGCACGCTCGTGATCGACAAGTCGTTCGACCTGAAGACGGCCGATCCGCAACGGCAGTTCGAGGTCACGGGCGGGATCGTCGCCCACGTCCTGTACGACACGCTGCTCGAGTTCCGAGGCTCGGACGTCACGACCCCGCGGCCGTCGCTCGCGACCGGCTACAGGGCCTCGAACGGCGCCAAGACCTACACCTTCACCCTGCGCAGGAACGTCCGTTTCTCCGACGGCACCCCGCTGACGTCCAGAGACGTCGTCTTCTCGTTCCGGCGCCTGATCAACCTGAAGGGCAACCCGTCCTTCCTTCTCGCCGGCGTCACGGTCTCGGCGGGAGGCCCGTACACGGTGATCCTCCGCTCGAGAACTCCGAATCCGGCGCTTCCTGCGATCGTCGCGAACGGCTCGCTCGGGATCGTCAACTCCAAGCTCGTCGAGGCGAACGGGGGCACCGACGCAGCCGGCGCCGACAAGACGGACAAGGCCGAGTCGTTCCTGAACCGGACGTCGGCCGGCTCAGGGCCGTATCTCCTCAAGTCGTTCAACACGACCTCGCGCGTCGAGCTGACGGCGAACCCGCGCTACACAGGCCGACGGAAGGCGAAGTTCGCGACCGTCGTGATCCGGAACGTGCTCGCTCCGGCGCAGCTCCTGAGCGTCCAGCGGGGCACGAACGAGATCTCGCTCGACCTCTCGCCCGATCAGGCGAGGCCGCTCTTCGGGAGCCGGAACGTCAACGTTCAGGCGATCTCCGGCCCGAACATCTGGTTCCTGTTCGCGAACTCCAACTCGAAGATCTCGTCGATCACGTCCAACAAGCGGTTCCAGAACGCGATCCGCTATCAGCTCGACTACGCCGGCCTCGTCAGGCTCGCCGGCCGTGGGTCGGGCCGGGCGGCGGGAGTCGTGCCGTCGCAGTTCCTCGGGGCGCTGGCGGACGCGGCGGCGATCAAGCAGAACACAACCAGGGCAAAGGCCGAGCTCGCAGCATCCGGCCTCACGAACCCGGAGGTCGAGCTCGAGTTTCCGAGCGACTTCACGTCGAGCGGCCTCTCCTTCGGCGTGATCGCGCAGAAGATCCAGGCCGACCTGGGGAAGATCGGGATCAAGGTCAACCTCGCCGGGAAGCCGATCGCCACCTCGCTCGCGAACTACCGAGCGGGGACGGAGCAGCTCGGCCTCTGGCTGTGGGGCCCGGACTACCCGGATCCGAACGACTACCTCGTCTTCCTGCCGGGCCAGCTCGTCGGTCTCCGCGCCGGCTGGGCGGCCGGCTCGGACCGGAGGCTCGAGGCGCTCGGTCGCAGGGCGGGCTCGACCTCGAACCCGAGGGTTCGCGGTCAACTCTTCCGGCAGATCCAGGTGCAGCTCAACCAGCGGGGCCCGTTCTTCCCGCTCTTCCAGCCGGGCCAGGTCGTCGCCGCGTCGAAGAACCTGACGGGCGTCGTCTACAACGCCACCTTCCAGATCGACCTGGCCACGATTGGCTCGAGGTAGGTCTCTGGGGGCACTGATCCCGGGGCGGTCGCGCACGCGGCCGCCCCGGCCATTCCTGCGCTTCCTGGCGCGCCGCTTCGTCGCGCTCCTCTTTCTCGGACTCGGGATCACGCTCGTCGCGTTCCTGCTCACCAACCTCGCGCCCGGCGATCCCGCAGCCGCGAATCTGGGCCAGCGGGCGATCGAGGATCCTGCCGCCGTCGCGTCGTTCCGCGAGCGCTACGGTCTCGACAAGTCGCTGCCCGAGCAGTACGGGATCTACGTCTGGCGTCTCGCCCACGGTGACCTCGGCGAGTCGCAGCAGGCCCGGCTCCCGGTCACCGAGGAGCTCGGCACGTTCATCCCTGCGACCGCCGAGCTCGCGCTCCTCTCGATCCTGATCGCCGTCGTCGTCGGGGTCGGGCTCGGCATCCTCGCCGCGATCCGGCAGAACCGGCTGACCGACCACGTCCTCCGCGTCGTCTCGCTTACCGGTGTCTCGATGCCGACCTTCTGGCTCGCGCTCGTCGCCCTCTACATCTTCTTCTTCCGACTCAACTGGCTCCCCGGCACCGGTCGACTCGACCCGCAGTTCAGCGAGCCGGAGCACCGAACCGGCTTCTTCACGATCGACGCGCTCCTCCAGGGCGAGTGGGCGACCGCCGGCGACGCCGCTCGCCACCTCGTCCTCCCCGCGCTCGTGCTCGCGCTCTACAACATCGGCCTCCTAACCCGTTACACGCGCGCCGCCGTGCTCGAGGTCGTGCACAACGACTACATCAGGGCCGCGCGCGCCAAGGGGATCTCGGAGCGCCGCATCGTGCTTCGCCACGTCCTCCGCGCGGCGCTGCCGTCGGTGCTCACCGTGATCGGGCTCGCCTTCGCGAACGTGATGACGGGAGCGGTGCTCGTCGAGAACATCTTCGCCTGGCCCGGAATCGGTCAGTACGCCTACCGCAGCGCGACCACGCTCGACCTGCCCGCGATCATGGGCGTCAGCCTTTTCGTCGCCGTCGTCTACATCGTCGTCAACTTCGCCGTCGACGTGCTCTACGGCGTCATCGACCCGCGGATCCGCGTCTCGTGAGCGTTCCCGGCGCCACTCCCGTCCGGCGCTTCCGCCTCCGTCGCCCTCGGGTAGCGGCTGCCTGGCGCCAGCCGCTGGCGGTGATCGGCCTCTCGCTCGCCGCGGCCTGGATCCTCGTCGCGATCTTCGCCCCGCTGCTCGCACCCTCCGACCCGCTCGAGCAGAACGCGGCGCCGCTCCTTCCGCCCGGGGGCGACTACCTCTTCGGGACCGACGAGCTCGGACGCGACGTGCTCTCCCGCGTCCTCTACGGGGCACGGATCTCGATTCCGCTAGCGCTTCTCCTCGTCGGGCTCGCGCTGCTCGTCGGGGCGACGCTCGGCGCCGTCGCCGGCTACTTCGGCGGTTTCGTCGACAGCATCGTGATGCGCTCGGCAGACCTCGTCTTCGCCTTCCCGGCGATCATCCTCGCCATGGTCGTGACCGCGGTGCTCGGGCCAAGTATCCGCAACGCCGTCCTCGCGCTCGTGATCGTCAGTTGGCCCTCCTACGCGCGCGTCGTTCGGGGCCTCGTGCTCTCGATCGGCCAGACCGAGTACGTGACCGCCACCCGGCTCCTCGGCGCTTCCGCTCGGCGGGCGCTCGTTCGCGACGTCCTCCCGAACGTGGCCGGCCCCGTGCTCGTGCTCGCGACCCTCGATCTCGGGAACGCGATTCTCCTCCTCTCGGCCCTCTCGTTTCTCGGCCTCGGCGCCCAGCCGCCGCAGCCGGAATGGGGCGCCGGCGTCGCGGAGGGGATCCAGTACTTCCAGTTCTGGTGGATCGGGACGTTTCCCGGCCTCGCGATCTTCAGTGTCGTGCTGGCGTTCAACTTCCTGGGGGACAGCCTCCGCGACGTCCTCGACCCGCAGTCGTCCTGGCGCGCCGGGAGCGAGGAGGAATGAGCTTGCTCGAGGTCGAGGAGCTGCGGGTGCGGATCCGGGGCGAACGCGGCGAGGTCACGATCGTCGACGGCGTCGACTACACGGTCGAAGAGGGCCAGGTGTTCGGCGTGGCCGGCGAGAGCGGCAGCGGCAAGACGATCTCGGTGCTCGCGCTGCTGCAGCTCCTACCTCGCGGGGCGAGCACGAGCGGGCGAGCGATCTACGGCGGTCGCGACCTCCTCCGCCTCTCGGGCCGGGCGCTCCGGCGCGTGCGCGGGCGCGAGCTGGCGATGGTCTTCCAGGATCCGCTCACCTCGCTGCATCCGATGCTGACGATCGGCCGCCAGCTCTCGGAGCACGTCCGCGTCCACGAAGGCGCCTCGAAGCGCGCCGCGCTCGCGCGGGCGGCCGAGCTTCTCGCCGAGGTGCGGATCCCCGATCCCGAGCGAGCCTTGCACGCCTTCCCGCACCAGTTCTCGGGCGGCATGCGCCAGCGCGTCGCAATCGCAGGAGCGCTCGCGACGCGTCCGAAGCTCCTGATCGCCGACGAGCCGACGACCGCGCTCGACGTGACCGTCCAGGCGGGCATCCTCCGCCTACTCGACCGCCTGCGCCGCGAGAGCGGACTCGCGGTGATCCTGATCACCCACGACCTCGGCGTGATGAGCTCGATCGCCGACCACGTCTCGATCTTCTACGCGGGCCGGATCGTCGAGTCGGGGCCGACGAAGGAGCTGCTCTCGACGCCGCGGCACCCGTACACACGCGCCCTCCTGGACGCGCTTCCGCATCCGGTAGACGACGGTCGCGCCGACCTGCTGGCGATTCCCGGCCTTCCTCCGAGCCCACGTAGCCGGCCGGCAGGCTGCGCCTTCCATCCCCGCTGCGCCTACGCGATCGACGCGTCGCGAGTGCAGGCGCCACCGCTCGTCACCGTCGGCGCCGCGCGCCTCCTCGCCTGCCACGTCGATCCGTTCGCATCTCCTTCGTGAGTCTCGTCGAGGTACGAGAGCTCGGCGTCGTCTACCGACGCCAGGGAGTGGACGTGCACGCCGTCGTCGGCGCGAGCCTCGCGCTCGAGCGAGGGCGGATCACCGGTCTCGTCGGCGAGTCGGGCTGCGGCAAGTCGTCGCTCGCCCGCGCAATCGTCGGGCTCGTCGAGCCGGCGGCCGGAGAGATCGTCTTCGACGGGAAGCCGCTCTCGCCCCTCCGGCGCGGCGCTCGGCCACGTCACGAGACGCGGCTCCAGCTGGTCTTCCAGAACCCGTACTCCTCGCTGAACCCACGACGCACGGTCGGCTCGCAGATCGCGGACGGGCTGCGGCTGCGCGGCGAGGGCGAGCGCACCGATCGGCGCACGCGGGTCGGAGAGCTGCTCGACCAGGTCGGCCTCTCCGGCGGGGCCGCCGGCCGCTTCCCCCACCAGTTCAGCGGCGGCCAGCGCCAGCGGATCGCGATCGCCCGCGCGCTCGCGGCGGATCCGTCCGTGATCGTGCTCGACGAGCCGCTCTCGTCGCTCGACGCCTCCACGCAGGCCCAGATCGCGAACCTCCTCGTCGGCCTCACCCGCGACCTAGAGCTCGCACTGCTCCTGATCTCGCACGACCTCGCGATCGTTCGGCACATCGCGGACGAGGTCTCGGTGATGTACCTGGGCACGATCGTCGAGGAAGGGCCTACCCGTGAGCTTTGGTCCTCCCCGCAGCATCCCTACACCGAGGCCCTGATCGCGGCGATTCCGGCCGCCGACGGGTCGGGCACGCTTCCGGAGGCGCTGCCGGGCGAGGTGCCCGATCCGGCGAGCCCGCCCAGCGGCTGCCGCTTCCACCCGCGCTGTCCCCACGCGTTCGCGCGCTGCCCCGGCGAGGTGCCGCCGCTCTACGCGCTCGGGCCCGACCGCGCAGCCGCCTGCTTCCTCCGCGACCCTGCCAGCACGCAAACCCACGAGCACGAAGGAGTCACATGACCTCGATCGACCCGAACTCGACCGCCCCTCACTCCGCCGCCGGGAGGGGAATCTCCGAGCAGGAGTACGCCGAGCGCCGCACCCGGCTCGGGGAGAAGCTGCGCGAGCAGGGGATCGACGCGCTGTTCGTCCCGCCCTCGTCCGACCTCGAGTACCTGACCGGGCTCGAGCGCGACATCCCGAGCTTCGGGAACGTCCATTACGCGCACGGCTGGGTCACCGGCGCCCTGCTCGCGCCCGACCGCGAGCCGGTCTACGTGCTCCCGCGCATGTATGTCGCCTTCCACCTCTGGGGGCGGGAGATCGGCGAGGTCGTGACCGTGAGCGAGAGGGACGACGGCCAGGCGGTCTTCCGCAAGGCGGTCGGGTCGCTCGGCTCCCTCGATCGGGTCGCCATCGGCTCCCGCACCTGGGGCGAGGCGGTGCTCGAGCTGGGGAGCGCCGCACCGAGCGCCGAGCTCGTCAACGGCTCTCCGCTCGTGAACGAGCTCCGCCGGGTCAAGAGCGAGCGCGAGCTGGAGCTGATGACTCACGCCTGCTCGATCGCAGACAGGGCGATGGCGGCAACCGAGGGCAAGGTCGAGCCTGGCGTGACGATGGTCGACCTCCACGAGGAGGTCGAGCACCAGCTCCGTGCGCTCGGCTCGCGTCTGCCCTCCTTCCCGACCCACATCTTCTCCTACGGGCTGCACCGGCACGACTCGCAGGAGGCGTCGGGGCTCGAGCCGATCGCCGAGGGCGAGCCGGTGATGTTCGACTTCGGCGCTGTCTGGCAGGGCTACTGCTCGGACTTCGGCAGGACGGTGGTCGCCGGGGAGCCGCATCCCGAGTACGAGCGCTGCCACGCGATCACGCTCGCCGCCCAGGAAGCCGGCCGCGCGGCCTCAGTCCCGGGTGCGCTCGCGTCCCAGGTGAACGCAGCCTGCCGCGGGCCGATCGAGGAGGCCGGGCTCGGAGAGACATTCCGGCACAGGATGGGCCACGGGATCGGCGTCGACATCCACGAGCAGCCGTTCATCTCCGAAGAGGTCGCGATCCCGCTCGAGGCCGGGATGACGTTCACGGATGAGCCGTCGATCCTCTGGGACGACACGCTCGGCGTCCGGATCGAGGACATCGTCGTCTGCGCCGAGGGCGGCGGCCGCTACCTCAACGAGCACTCGCGCCAGCCGGTGATCAACCGGTAGCGCCAGCTCCTAGGCGTCGACCGAACGCTCCGTCGCGACGGCCTCGTGGCCGTGGCGGCGGAGCAGATCGGCCACGGCGTCCTCCGCGAACCGAAGTCCGTCGTGCATTCCGAGGCGATACGGCGCAGTGCCCTTCGCGTCGTTGAAGTCGAGCTCCTCGGCGATCCGCGCGAGCAACGCGCGCAGGCCGGCCGCCAGATCATCGCCGGGCTCGACGACGCGCTCGCCCTGAGCGGGCTCGAGCGAGTTCCCGGGCGGCTCGATCATCCGCGGTCTCGATAGTCCCGGACGAGCTCTGTCAGCGCCTCGGGATCGAAGCCGACGACGTGGCGGTCGCCCCAGAAGAGCTGCGGTACGACGAGCTCGTTCGTGCGCTCGGCGAGCTCGGCGCGCGCATCCTTGCTTCTGCGGATGTTGCGATCGACGAACGGGACGCCCTGGTCGGAGAGAAACTCCCTCACGCGGCAGCACTCCTGTCAGGTGGGAGTCCGCGCGTCCGTGTTCAGCGTGTAGAGGATGATCTGCGGATCCACGACGGCGATAGTACTCGCATGATGGCTACGGACACGATCCGCCGGGTCGACGTCTTCTCGGTCCTCTACCACCATGCGGGCGGGCCATTCGCCCTCTCGGGCGGCCGGAGCTCGAACGAGCAGGACGCGACGATCGTGCGCGTCGAGACCGGCGACGGACTCGTCGGCTGGGGCGAGCAGTGCGTCTTCACGCCGAGCTTCCTGCCCGGATACGGACCGAGCACGCGGGCCGTCCTCGAGCCTCTTGCCCGGGCCGTACTCGGCGCCGACCCGCACGCGGTCGAGCTCGTCCACGCGCGGATGGATGCGGCGATTCGCGGCTACGCGTACGCGAAGTCGGCGCTCGACATCGCCTGTTGGGATCTGCATGGGAAGGCGACCGGACTCCGGCTCAGCGACCTGCTCGGCGGCACGCGACAGGAGCAGATCGAGCTCTACACGGGAGTCGGCGTGGCCGCGCCGGAGGAGATGCGGGAGCGCTGTGCGGACGCCCTGGCCGCGGGCTTCCGGCAGGTGCAGGTGAAGGTCGGGAGCGGCCGGCCGGACGACGACGTGGAGCGGATCCGCGCCTGCGTGGACGCTCTCGCCGGCGCCGACCGGGTGATCGTGGACGCCAACGGCTACTGGCCGCAAGCCGACGCCGTCCGCGTCGTTGCAGCCGTCGACGAGCTGGACGTCTACATCGAGCAACCCTGCGCGACCGTGGCCGAATGCGCTCGGGTGCGTCGCCGCTCGCGCCGTCCCTTCATCCTGGACGAGGTCTTGACCGGCGTTCGCGAGATCGTCGAGGCCCACGTGGCGGGAGCGCTCGACGCAGTCCGGCTGAAGCTCTCGAACGTCGGTGGGATCACGCCGACACGACGCGCACGCGATCTCGCAGTCGCCCTGGGGTTGCCGCTGACGATCGAGGACGCGGGCGGCGGCGACATCGTCAGCGCCGCCTCGATGCACCTCGCATGCTCGACCGACCCGAAGCTCGTGCTCGGCGGCTACCTGCCCTCGGAGATGGTGGTCGAGCGGATCGCCGCCGGCGCTCCGGCGGCGAGCAACGGGATGGCGCGGCTGCCCACGGCACCGGGTCTCGGAATCGCAGTCGACGAGTCGGCGCTCGGCGACCGCGTCCTCCGGATCGAGTAGCGACGGTGGCCTGCGGGCCCGCAGCAGAGCGGCCCGACTCGTCGAGGTCGCGGTCCTGGTCGGCCGGTTCGCCGACGCCCTCGATCCTGACCTCGCGTACCGGATCGGAGCGATCACTCTTCGTGAAGCGGCCAGACGCACGCGTGGACGCAGAGCCAGTCGTCGCCGCGCCGCTCGTAGGTGTCGACGTAGCGCCTGTACTGCCCGGGCTTCCTGGTCGTGCGCGCGGAGACGACCGCGGTTCCGCCGTCGACGTGAACGGCGAGCTGGTCGATTGCAAGCGCCGGCGCTGCGTGACCCTCCAGCGCGTCGACATACCTCTCGCGCGACCAGACCTCGCCGGTCGCGCCGTCGAGGTAGGAGAAGGAGGTCGAGAGGATCGGCTCGAGCAGCGCCCAGGAGCCTTGGCGGAACGCCTCGATGAACTGCTCGTTGAGATCGGTCAGGGTTTGGACGTCGCTCATAAAGCCTCCCAGCTCGGCGTTCGCTCGTCGCTCGTTCCGTAGTAACGCAGAGAACGAGGATCGAGACCGGCCGGATTCGGACACAGCACGGGCGCTCAGTCGACGGTCGTTACCGCGAGCGAGCCGGTCGACTCGTCCGGAAACGGCCAGCCGCAGGCCCGGTGCACCGGCAAGGCTGACCTCTGACGGGCACCCGCCGAGGGTCCCGCAGAATCCGGGCCGACGCAGGCACGCGCCGCGAAGGTGCGTGCAGCGCCGAAAGGAGTTGGTGATGAAGCTGATCGCACCGGTTGTGCTGGCCGCGCTGGTCGCCGTCGGAGCCGCAGTTGCGGGAGTCGGCGTGGGCACGCCGCCGCGCGAGGGATTCGCGTCGTACGAGGTCGCCGGTCTTTCCTCGTTGGGTGGTACCTCGAGCGTCGGGTACAGCATCAACGATCGCGGCTGGGTCGCGGGTCGCTCGAATCTGTCGGGTAACCAGGTTCGTCACGCGACGCTGTGGCGCCATGGAGGATTGACGGACTTGGGCACGCTCGGCGGTCCGGAGCGGAACAGCGCGGTGTTGTGGCCGGTGAAGAACATCCGCGGGATCGTGAGCGGGATCGCGCAGACCGATGAACCGGACCCGCTCGGCGAGCGGTGGAGCTGCGGGTTCTTCTTCCCGGCGGCGACGGGAACCGGCTATCGCTGCCTGGGGTTCCGGTGGGAACGCGGCGTGATGACGCCCTTGCCGACGCTGGGTGGGACGCATGGGTTCGCGACGGGGACGAACAACCGCGGCGAGACCGTCGGTTGGGCTGAGAACACGGTGTTCGATCCGACCTGCGAGGCCCCGCAGAAGTTGCAGTTCCGTGCAGTCGTGTGGGGGCCGGGGAAGCACAGGATACGAGAGTTGCCGCCGCTTCCTGGCGACAGCGTCAGCGCCGCCACAGCGCTCAACGATCGTGGGCAGGTGGTCGGGATCTCGGGGATCTGCGATCAGGCAGCGGGTCGGCTGAGCGCGATCCACAACGTGCTCTGGGAAGACGGCAGGCCCGTCGAGATCGGCGATCTGGGCGGGGTCGCGTGGAACACGCCGATGGCGATCAATCAACGAGGTGCCGTGGTCGGGTTCGCCAACGCCGGCGCCGAGGACGGAACCGCCTTCAACCCGCGCGCATTCCTCTGGACGAAGGATCATGGGATCGTTCCGCTCGGGACGCTGCAGGACGACGCCACGAGCCAGGCACTCGGAATCAACGAAAGGGGTCAGATCGTCGGCCAGTCGTGCGACGCGGACGACAACTGCCGCGCAGCTCTCTGGCAGGGAGGTGCGAGGACCGACCTGAACGCCCTGCTCTCGCACGACTCGGGACTCGTCCTGACCACGGCCAACGACATCGACGACCTCGGCAGGATCACGGGCCAGGCGTTCGACGCCGAGACGGGCCGATTCGTCGCCTTCCTGGCGACACCGGGACGCGACTGAGGCAACGAGACGGGGCTGCGTGCGCGCAGCCCCGTCCGTCGTCTGCGGACGGTCACGAGTGTCACGCTCTGTGACCTCGGCCCAGGCCGGAACGAGAGGTCCGGATCCGGCCGGTCGAGTCGCGCCGGTCGCGCTATAGGTAGGTAGATGAGGGACTACGCAGCAGTCGTGACGACCGGCATCTACTGCCGGACCGGCTGCGGCGCCAACCCGCGCCCGGCGAATGTGACTCGATTCGGGTTCGCAGCGGCGGCGGAAGCGGCCGGCTACCGGGCATGTCTTCGCTGCAGGCCGTATCGGGCGCCGCAGCCGCTCACGTGGTCGGGGCCGGAGCTCGCCTGCCGCGCGGTCCGCCTCGTGCTCGGCGGGGCGCTCGACCGGCGCACGGAGGACGAGCTCGCCGGGCGACTCGGAGTCTCGGCGCGACACCTTCGCCGACTCTTCGCAGCTCACGTCGGCGTCACCCCGGATGGCCTCGCACGATCCGCCCGGACGCACTTCGCGCGCCGACTCCTCGACGACACCGATCTGTCCGTGCTCGAGATCGCCTACGCCGCCGGCTTCGGCAGCGTCCGCCAGCTCAACCGCGCCTGCCAGGAGGTGTTCCACGCCCCGCCGCGAGCGCTCCGAGCACGGCGACGGAAGACCGACCGCCTCGCCGCCGACGGCGGCCTCACGCTGCGCCTGCCATTCGCCGGCCCGCTCGACTGGGGAGCGATGATCTCCTACTTCGCGGCACGGGCGATCCCGGGTGTGGAGCACGTGAGCGAGCTCACCTACAGGCGCACGTTCACTCTCGGGGGCCATCCAGGCGTGCTCGAGCTCTTACCGGGAGACCACGAGCAGCTCCTCCTGCGGGCGCACCTTCCCCACTGGGACGAGCTGACACACGTCGTGGAGCGGAGCCGGCGGATCGCGGGGCTCGATCTCGACCTCGACGAGCCCACGAGTCATCTGAGCGGCGACCCGGCGATCGGGCCGCTCCTCGAGCAGCGGCCGGGACTCCGTGTACCCGGAACGTGGGATCCGTTCGAGACCGGCGTGCGCGCGATCATCGGCCAGCACGTCGGCGCCGCCGCCGCCAACACCCTCACCGCCAGGCTCGTCCGGCGGCTCGGGACGCCCGTGCCCGGCCTCACCCAACTCGGACTCACCCATCTCTTCCCCACCGCGACGGCTCTCGCGGGCACTGACCTCACGAGGCTCGGGCTGACTCGCACACGGGCGGGCGCCATCAGCGCGTTCGCGCAATCAGTCGACGACGACACAATCCGCCTGGACGGCAGCATCGGACTCGCGCAGCTCATCGACTCGCTTACCGCGCTCGAGGGCATCGGGCCCTGGACGGCGAACTACCTCGCGTTGCGAATGGGCGAACGAGACGCCTTCCCAGCGGCCGATGCAGGTCTCCGCCGCGCAATCGAACGACACCGATCGCGGCCAACCGAGACGCCGACCCGCATGACCGAGCGCTGGCGGCCCTGGCGCGCGTTGGCCGCGACCCATCTCTGGCTGGCCGATTCCGCACCGGCCAGCCGGGCCGCCTGAACTTCTCTCGTCGACACGACCTTCGCCGCCGCGGTAGCGGTCGTCTGCTCGTCTTCGTCGACACGGAGCGGCACGTCGGATCTCGTTGGCCCCGCGCTGGAGGCGCGACCGGCGCAGGGCAGCCGGTCGCGCACCCCCCGGCAGAACGCGTCGTCGCCGCGAGCGGCGGCTCAGACGAGCTCACGGGCGCGCGCCAGCAACGCCGCCTCGGCAGAGCGCTCGCGCTTCCGTGCAGCCTCGCTCCAGGACTCGTTCGCCGCCAGGGTCGCATCGAGCCCCGCGAGCATCGCGCCCATCGCCACTTCCGACGAGGAGCCGATCTGCAGGCGGGCTGCAGCGCACGCAGCAGGATCGAGCGCGGCACGCAGCGTCGCCTCGTCGAGCTCGACCGGCGCCCCGATCGCGGCCTCGGCAGCCGCAGACAGGCGCGCCGGCGTCAGCGCCGACGGAGGCTCTCCCGCCTCGACGAGGTCGCGGACGGCCCGTCCGACGACCTTGTGCGCGCTGCGGTAGTCGAGGCTGCCCTCGAGCGCGAGGGCATCGGCAACGTCGGCCGCCGTGACGAAGCTCTCGCGTGCGACCTGCTCGAAGCGCGCCGGCCGCAACTCGATCCGGTTCAGCACGGACGCCGTGAGCCGCGCGATCGCGACCGCCTCGTCGAGCGCCCGTGGGACCGTGCCGTTCAGGAGGTGAAAGTGATCCGTACGAGCCGACCCGGTGTGCAGGGTCGCGAGTGCAGCAGCCAGGTCGCCGGCAGCCTGGCCGGCCTGCGTTCGGATCGCGGCGAGAGCGTACGGGTTCTTCTTCTGCGGCATCAGCGCGCTCGCGCGGCTGTGAGCATCGCCGAGCTCCACGAGCCCGAACTCCTGGCTCGCGTAGATCTCGAAGTCCTGGCCGAGCTGGCTCTGGTGCGTGGCCGCGATCGCGAGGGCGGCGAGGAGCTCGACGTAGACATCCGCCTGCCACGCCGCGTCCTTGGCATGCTCGATCATTCCGTCGCAACCGAGCAGATCGGCGAGACGCGTTCGATCGAGCGCCCAGCGCGAGCCTGCACTGCCACCGGCGCCGGCGACGCTCGCCCCGAGGGCCGTGTACGACCTGCGCACGCGATCGGCGTCCCGCAGCGCCGGATAGGCGTACGTCAGGAGCAAGTGGCCGACGGTGGTGGGCTGGGCCGGCTGCAGGTAGGTGTAGTCGGTCGCGAGCGCGTCTCGGGTCGCGCGGGCCTGTCGCGCGAGCGCGGCGGCCTGGTGGGTAAGCGCGTCGTGCAGCTCCCGCGCAGCTCCACGCGCAGTCAGACGGAGCCCGACGCGAAAGGCCTCGCGACGTGGACGCCCCGCGCTCAGCCAGCCCGCGGCCGCGTTGCCCACCCGCCGCTCGAGCTCGGCCTCGCGTGCATTGAAGGCGTCGCCGAGCGACGGGTCCCACGGGAACTCGTCGCCGGGAATCGCGTGCAGCTCGAGCAGCGCTCGCACGAGTGCCCGCGCGTCGTCGCCGGCCAGGTCGCCGCCCTCGACCAGGGCGACTGCATGCGCAAGATCCGCGAGCGACATGCCGCGGGCGAGCCGCGGGCCATGTGCGCTCTCGGCGGCGTAGGCGGCCGCCACGAGCTCGCCTGCAGCACCGCCCCGCAACCGCCCGCCCCGGCCGAGCTCCTCCGGCTCTGTCACGACACCGAGACTAGCGTTCGCCTCGTGGCCGTGAGCCGCGTCGTTGTCGGTCACGGAAGCGCGGGCGCGTTCCGCGGAACGGATTGTCGCGCCTCAGAGCCGAACGCCCGCGGACGTTCCACGCGTCCGCAAGACCGTCGCCGAGGAGGTCCAGGACCAGTGCCGACGCCCGCCGCGACGAGCGGAGGCACGATCGTGATCTGCAACGTTCGTTACCGCGCCCTTGAGGGCGCCAGAGCGCAAGCGGGCGCCCTCGGCAGGGCGCAGCCAGGGCGCCCAGCCCGGCCGCTGGAAGCCGCGATCGCCGCGCTCTCGGGGCCTGCACGTGACGTCGAGAAGCTACGGGTAGCCTGCGAGGCGCTGAATGAGGTCGACGCGGATTCGCTCGTAGCGCTCTTGACGCGGGTACGGTATGGTGCCGCGTCGAATCTAGCGGAGGGCGACGATTGCCTCGACCTCCACCGGGATGCCGAGCGGAAGCTCGCTCGTTCCGATCGCCGAGCGCGAGCAGAGGCCGCGCTCCTCGCCGTACACGTCGACGATCAGGTCGGAGAAGCCGTTCAGGACCCGCGGCTGCTCGCCGAACCCGGGCGCCGAGCGGACGAACCCGAGGACGCGAAGCCAGCGAGCCACCCGATCGAGCTCGCCGAGCGCGTCGGTGATCTGGCGAAGCGCCAGGAGCGCGGTCTGCCGGGCTGCCTCGTAACCCTCCTCGATGCCGAGCTCGCTGCCGATCGCGCCTTGCAGACCTATGGGGCCGATGCCGGAGAGGTAAGCGAGCCCGCCGTGCACTGTCACGAGCCGAAGCTTAGGCTCGTACGGGGTGGCCGGCATCTCCGGGAGCTCGAGGCCGAGCTCGGCAAGGCGTTCGTCCGGCGTCATGCGTCCGAGCGCTCCTGCGGTGCGAGCGAGTGGGGATCGAGACGCATCGGCATGGTCTTCCTCTGGAGACGAGTCGGATCGAGCGGGCAGATGCCCGGCGTGTCGACCTCGATGACCGTTCCGGCGATGTCGCCGTACGCGGCGCGCCAGGCGATGGCACCTTTCACGACGAGTACGGCTGCCTCACGCGGATCGATACCGACCGAGAGGAGCTGCTCCGCGTGGAAGGGAGGGACGGCGCGCTCGGTCACGACGAGCGTGGCGCCGTTCACGTCGAGGACGGCTGTAGTGCCCATCGAGAACTCCTGTCCGGTCATCCACGAGCCGGTGCTTCGGTAGCGTCCGTCGGTGACGCGATCCACCCGGCCGACGATCGGGACCGGGCTGCCGTGCCAGGCGTCGGTCTTCCCGCCCACGTCGGCGCGGAGCGTCCCTCCCGCGCCGACGCGCGCAGCCTCGCGAGCTACCCCTTCGTCGGCCACCGGCACGACAGCCCCCGTCGCTCCTCGGTCGAGGAGCTCGGCCAGGAGTGCGGTCCCGTCGCCCGGAGCGCCGCCCCCGACGTTGTCCGCCACGTCGACGAGGACAACCGGCCGCTTGCGCGCCTCGAGTGCGCGGCTGACCGCAGTGACCGGGTCGTCTCTCACGATCTTGAACTCGTCTCGAAGCGCCTCCACTTCCCGCATGAGCGTGGCAACGGCGTCCCGGGCGGTCGCCTCGTCCTTTCGCTCGGACGTCACGAGAATGGTGAAGCCGGCTCGCTCCACGTCGCTGTAGGGGAAGCCGGGGAGGAGGGAGATGCGTGCGACGCCCGTCTGGTCGGCGAGCTCTTGCGCCCGGGCCTTGAGCTCGCGCATCGGCCGCTCGTCGGTGGCCTGCGCGAGCGGGCTCGAGAGGAGCGGCACCTTCCCGGCGAAGGTGCGGAGGGCGCGGCCGCGGATGATCTCCGCGAGCAGTCGTGCCGCCTCGCGCCCCCGAGCCCGCATGTCGATGTGCGGATAGGTGTCGTAGGCGACGATCGCGTCGCAGAGCTCGATCAGCGCGGGCGACGGGTTGCCGTGGAGATCGAGCACGGCCGCGACCGCCACCTCGCCGAGCTCGGCGCGCAGGCGCTGCACGAGCTCGAGCTCGGGGTCGCCGAGCTGCTCGCCGACCATGGCCCCGTGGAGGTTGAGCAGCAGCCCGTCGAGCGGGCGCGCCGCCTCGAGCTCTCGCTCCACCGCCCCGAAGATCGCCTCGAGCGCATCCTGCGTCACCGGCCCGGCCGGCCAGGCGCCGGCCGAGAGGATGGGCACGAGCTCGAGATCGGTCGACTCGAGCATCCCTCCGATGACTGTTGCCGTGCCGGCGTGGCGGCGGAAGACATCGTCGCCGCGGAGGAACTCGAAGGCTTCGAACTCGCGCAGAGACGTCGCGCGAGCCGAGTAGGTGTTCGTCTCGTGCCAGAGTCCGACGACGCCGACTCGCATGCGGCCCCTACACCTCCGCGAGGGCCTTCATCATTTCCTCGGGATCGTCCTTGAGGAAGGCATGGGTCGCCCGCGTCGGGTCGATGTCGCCGACGAGCAGCATCTCCCGCGTGAGGTCGGAGGCCGCCTGGATCAGGCCGTTCGGGGCGATCACGAGCGACCGGCAGTTGTTGAGGGGATGGCTCATGTTCGCCGAGACGACGTAGACCGTGTTCTCGGCGGCGCGGGCGACGAGCAGAGCTTCGTGGACGGGCAGCTTCCACTCCATGCCGGGCAGGATGTGATTGAACTGGGGATGGAAGATGACCCTCGCGCCCTGCCTCGCGAGCTCTCGCGTCGTCTCGGGGAAGCGGAAGCCCTCGAAGCAGATCACGACTCCCATCGGGATTCCCTTGAACACGAACGACGTCGGCCCGGCGCCCGCGGCATAGCCGAGCGCATCCTTCGGCGTGAGCCTGGACTTGTGGTGACGCGCGACGATTCTGCCGCCCTCGTCGATCACGGCCGCGGTGTTGAAGGGCTTCCCGCCGGGATTTGGCGTCTCGGTGCCCAGGACGACGCCGAGGGAGAGCTCACCGCAGCGCTCGGCGACTTGCTCGAGCGCCTGCGCCAGCTCGCCCTCCGCACAGGGCGCCTCCGGCGTGAGGACGCCGACGCGATAGGCGGAGAGATGGGTCTCGGGAAAGCAGAGAAGCTCCACGCCCTCGTCGGCGGCCCGCTCCATGTACTCGAGCGCCTTGGCGAGATTCTCGGTCAGATCGGCCGTCTGCGGCACCTGGGCGACCCCGACTCGGATGAGGCTCGTGGTCATGTCGTCCTCACGCCCCTTCCAGCGCGGCTGCAGCCCGCTCGAGCGTGATCTCGAGCTCCCGCTCGCCGTGGGCGGCGGAGACGTACCAGATGCCGCGCGCCGCCACCCAGACGCCTTCTTCGAAGAGCCGCTGGGCCAGGCGCGCGTAGCGCGCGGCGTCGAGGGCCTGCAGGTCGCGATAGGTCCGGGCGTCGCCAGGCTCACCGAAGGACGCATGGAACGCCGCCGGGAAGCCCTGGATCCGGAGCGGCAGGGAGGCGGAGGCGGCGAGCTCGCCGAGCTCCGCCATCAGCTTGGCGCCGATCTCCTCGATGCGCGCGTAGGGAGGATCGGTGAGGAGGAGCTCGAGCGTCGCGACGGTGGCGGCCGAGGCCATGACGTTCGCGTTGAGGGTGCCGGCGTGCGTTACCTCCTTGCTCCCGAACCTCTCCATCAGCGCCGCCGGCCCCGCGAGCGCGGCGACCGGCCAGCCGCCCGCCATCGCCTTGCCGTAGACGGCGAGGTCGGGCGCTACCCCGAAACGCTCGGCCGCCCCGCCGGCTGCGAGCCGGAAGCCGGTGATGACCTCGTCGAAGATCAGGAGGACGCCCGTCCGCCGGCAGACCTCCCGCACGCCCCCGAGGTAGCCCGGGTCGGGCGCGACGGCGCCCGCGTTCAGCATCGCCGGCTCCATCAGCACCGCGCAGATCTCGTCTCCCCGCTGCTCGAGCGTCTCCGCGACGAGATCGAGGTCGTTCCAGGGGAGGACGATCGAATCCGCGAGAGCCTCCGGGAGCTGGCCAGCGCTGGCCGGCGCGGCCGGCCCGGGCTGCGGCGCGATCAGGACGTTGTCGAGCCAGCCGTGGTAGTGCCCCTCGAAGCGGACGAACTGTTCCCGTCCGGTCGCGGCGCGAGCGAGGCGAAGCGCCGCCTGGACCATTTCGGTGCCCGTCGACCCGAGCCGAACCATCTCCGCCCAGCCGAGCAGCTCGCACAGGCGCTCCGCCGCCTCGACCTCGAGGGGGTGCTGCGCTCCGTAGACCATCCCCTTGCGTGAGGCCGCCTCGACGGCTTGCAGGACGGGCTCGGGCGCATGGCCGAGAAACGCAGGCCCCTGGCCCAGGAGGTAGTCGACGTAGTCGTTGCCGTCGACGTCCCAGAGCCACGCTCCCTGCCCGCGCTCGAAGAAGACGCGGGGAGCATCGAGGCGAACGTTCGAGTTGACTCCGCCGGGAATCCGTCGCACGGCGCGCGCGTTCAGCCGCGCCGACTTCTCTCGCCCGGGGATGACCTTCATGAGCTTCCCTCCTCGATGTCGATCGTGATCGTCTTGACCTGGGTCATCTCGAGCAGGGTGTAGATGCCGCCGATCCGGCCCATGCCGCTCTTCTTTCCGGTGAAGCCTCCGGCCGGCGTATGCGGCTGCCAGTAGGCCGACGTCTCGTTGATGTTGACGGTGCCCGTCTGCAGCTTCTCCGCGACCCGTAGCGCCCGCCCGATATCCCGCGTGAAGACGCTGCCGTTGAGCCCGAACGGAGCCGAGTTCGCCCAGGCGAGCGCCTCGTCCTCGTCCGAGAAGGTCAGCACCGGGGCGACTGGACCGAACGTCTCCTCGACGTTCAAGCGCATCGCCGTCGTCACCCCGTCGAGAACCGTCGGCTCGTAGTAGAGACTGGTCGGGAAGCCGCCGGCCCGGGCGCCCCCGAAGACGATCTCGGCTCCGCGCTCGCGCGCGTCCTCGAGGTGCGAGTCCATCTTCGCCGCGGTCGGCTCGTTCGCAACCGGACCCATGGTCGTCTCGTCCTCGAACGGCGAGCCCAGCCGCACCTTGGCCGCCTCGTCGACGAGGCCGGCGACGACCTCGTCGTGCAGCCGTGCGTGGACGAGGATCCGCTCGGTCGAGTTGCAGATCTGCCCGGCGTTCTCGAAGGATCCGAACGCCGTCTGCCGGATCGCCTTGGCGACATCCGCGTCGTCGAAGATGATCGTCGGGCCGTTGCCGCCGAGCTCGAGCAGCATCGGCTTGCCGGCGGCGCGGCGAGCGACGAGCTCGCCCGTGCGGCTGCTGCCGGTCAGCCCGATCGCGACGATGCCGGGGTTCCCGGCGACCTCGTCTCCGACCTCGTCGGGCGCGCCGAGGACGAGGCTGAGAGTTCCCTCCGGCACGCCGGCGTCGAGGAAGCAGCGCATCAGGTGCCAGGCGGAGAGCGGCGTCCACTCCGACGGCTTCCAGACCATCGCGTTGCCGGTCGCGAGCCCGGCGGAGAGATATTCGCTCGGGATCGCGAGCGGGAAGTTCCAAGGGGTGATGATCCCGTAGACCCCCCGCGCCTGGCGGATCGTCAGGACGCGCTTGGCGGGGTCGGAACTTGGATGCACAGCCGAGTCGAGCCGTCGCGCGGACTCGGCGGCGTCGCGGAACATCTCGGCGGCGACGTCCACCTCGGGGAGCGCCTGCGACCGGAACGGCTTGCCCTGCTCGGCGGTGATGTCGCGCGCGATCTCCTCCCGCCGCTCGAGCAGGCGGTCGGCGATCCGGTGGCAGAGCCCGCCCCGCTCGAAGGCGGTCATGCGCGCGAGCGGCTCGAGCGCGCCCGTCGCCGCCTCGATCGCTCGGGCGACATCGGCGCGCGTTCCCTGCTCGACGAGGGCAATCTCCTCGCCCGTCGCCGGGCTCGTCACCCGCAGCGGCTCGGCCCCGACGCCGTCGACCCAGTCGTCGGCGACGAAGAGGCGGACGCGCCTGGGGCCGGCTATCGATTCGGCAGCTTCCATCCTCGAGCTCCTTTCTCGGGCGGCGGCTCTTCGGCAAAGTCTTCGGCGAACCGGAGCGCCCGCGTGTAGGCGACCTCGACGACGGCCTCGCCGAGCTCGTGACTCGCCAGCCGTGGATCGCCGAGCGCTCCGTCCTCGGTCCACTCCTCGAACCAGGTCGCGCGATCGACGCGCGCTCCAGGCGGATCCGTCAGCGGGCTCGACGACGGCTTGCTCCGTGGCGCCGAGATCCGCTCGGCGTGAAGCGAAGCCGGCGCCAGTACCATCGCCACCGACGTCTCGATCTCGCAGGCATGGCCGTAGCGCTCGCTCGTCACTCGCTCGGCGATCGCGTCCGCCGCCAGCTGCGCCCACATCAGCCCGGCCAGGAGAGCGCCGTGATCGCGGCGCGCCGCCCGCGCGGCCAAGCGGATGCCGTCGATGTTGCCGCCGTGGCCGTTCACGACCAGCAGGCGTCGAAGTCCCCAGTGGGCGAGGCTCTCGACCAGGTCGGAGAGGAAGCCGAGCAGCGTGCTTGGGCGCAGCGTGATCGTGCCCGGAAAGCCGAGATGGTGCTCGGAGAGGCCGTAGCCGAGCGGAGGGCACAGGACCGCTCGGTCGCCGAGGTCGTCGGCGAGACGCCGGGAGAACCCATGCGCGATCGCGGTGTCGGTGTCGAGCGTCAGATGAGGCCCGTGCTGTTCGCAGCTTCCGATCGGCACGAGCGCGAGACGAGCGTCCGCCAGTGCCTCCTGGGCCTCGAGCCAGGTGAGGTGGGCGAGCTCAGGCATGTCCTCGCTCCGGTTTCATCCGCAGAAGAGCTCCCGCACGACGACGGTCTCGCCGGTCTCGAGCGCTCGCTCGCACGCGAGAGTGACTTTGAGCGTCTCCAGGGCGTCCACAGGGCTACAGAAGACGGCACCCGGATCTCTCGTGAGGACGGTCTCCACGAATCGCGCCACACTTCTCTCAAAGGGGTCCTGCCGACTCGCGACCTCGATCGTGCGATCGCCCATGCGGCCTGTGAGCACGAAGCTCGGATCGAGGTCGAGATGGAAGCTGGCCTGGCCGGCGATGAAGTCCGCGCCATGCATCTCCGGAAATCCCGAACGGGTCGACGCCACGTGAACGGCCCCGAGCGCCCCGCTGGCAAAGTGGAGAATGAGCGAGACGACCTCTTCGACGTCGCCCGACTCGCCGTTGTGCTCGTGGCCGAGCGAGGCGCGCCCGGCGGCGGCCTGAACGCTGAGAATCTCGCCGCCTATCGCCCGCTGAAGGTCGACATGGTGGCTGGCGCGCTCGAGGATGTTGCCACCGCTCTTCCTGCGATCGAAGAACCACGGGCGACTCGGTATGGGGGGACCGAAGCTGTAGCCGACGAGCAGCCCGAGCGTCTGCCCTTCGAGTGCCGACCGCAGATCGTCGAGCGGCGCGAGTCCCCGCCATTGGTAGCCGATGGCGCATGCCGACCCGCTCCTGGCAGCCGCAGCAACGATCGCGGCGGCATCCTCGATCGTGCGCCCGATCGGCTTCTCGAGGAAGACGCCGAGCCCGAGCTTCAGGGCGGCGACGGCGGGATCGCGGTGAGCGAGCGGGGGCGTGCAGATGAAGACGGCGTCGAGGGACTCGCGCTCGAGCAGCTCCCACCACGCGCCGTACGCCCTCGCCGCCGGGGAAGGGAGCGCCTGGTGTGCCCGTTCCTCGTCGATGTCGCACACCGCGACGACCTCGGCCTCCGAGATGCCGCCTAGGGAGGCGAGGTGCCGACCGGCAATCCAACCCGCTCCGATCAGGCCGATTCGCACTCTGTCTCTCACTCTTGCGCCTTCTCGTCGTTCCGGGCTCGATGTCGCAGACACGGGCGTCACGAGGCGGCCGCTACTGCTCGTGACGTCGGCTCGAGCCGTTCCCCGAAGCGGGCGCGCTTGATGAACTCGCCCGCGCCGGGCTGGGCGACGAGCTCGTCGTTCTCGACGATCACCTGACCGCGGACGAGCACGACCTCTGGCGCGCCCACCACCTCGCAGCCCTCGAAGAGGTTGTAGTCGACCTGCGAGTGGTGCGTCGCCGCGGAGATCGTCAGCCGCTTCGCGGGATCCCAGACGACGATGTCGGCGTCGGATCCAACCGCGATCGTCCCCTTCCGCGGATAGAGGCCGAAGAGCTTCGCGACGTTCGTCGACGTCAGCTCGACGAAGCGGTTGAGCGTGAGCCGGCCCTCGCGCACACCGTGGTGGTACAGCATGTGCAGGCGGTTCTCGATCCCAGGGCCACCGTTCGGGATCTTGGAGAAGTCGTCCATGCCGAGCGTCTTCTGGCCCTTCCAGTTCAGGGGACAATGGTCGGTCGAGACGACCGAGAGCACGTCCGTGGAAAGCGCCTGCCAGAGGTGCTCCTGGTTCTCCTGCGCCCGCGGCGGCGGCGTGAAGACGTACTTCGCGCCCTCGAAGCCCGGCTGGTCGAGCACCGTCTCGTCGATGAAGAGGTACTGCGGGCAGGTCTCGCCGAACACCTGCCAGCCCTCCGCGCGGGCGCGGGCGATCGGCGCGATCGCCTCCTTGCAGGAGACGTGGACGACGTAGAGCGGGGAGCGGGCGACGCGGGCGAGCTGGATCGCGCGGTTAGTCGCCTCGCCCTCCGTCTCGGGCGGTCGCGTCAGCGCGTGGTACTTCGGCTCGGTCTTGCCCTCGGCGAGCGCCTGCTTGACGAGGACGTCGATCGCGTCCCCATTCTCCGCGTGCACCATCACGAGCGCGCCCGTCTCGGTCGCGATCTGCATCGTCTTGAAGAGCGTCTCGTCGTCGACCATGACGGCGCCCTTGTAGGCCATGAAGAGCTTGTAGGAGGTAACACCCTCGTCAGGAAGCCGCGCGAGATCCTCGAGCGTGCCGCCCTCGCGGAGGTCGGTAACTGCGATGTGGAAACCGACGTCGATCACCGGCTCGCAGCGCTCGATCTTCTCGTGGTAGGAGGCGAGCGCGCTCGGGAACGACTCACCAGGCGTCTGCATGCAGAAGTCGATCAGGCTCGTGGTGCCCCCGAATGCGGCCGAGACCGTGCCGGAGGTGAAGTCGTCGCACGTGGTCGTCAAGACGCTCTGCGCTTCAAGGTGCGTGTGCGGGTCGATCGCCCCGGGCATGACGAGCTTCCCGCTCGCGTCGATCACGCGCTCGGCCTGGACGTCGAGCGACTCGCCGATGAGCGTAACCGTCTCGTTCTCGATGAAGATGTCGCCCACGTAGTCGTCAGCCGCCGTGACGATTCGGCCCCCCTTGACCAGCAGCGACTCTCGCATCGGCATCGACGGCGTCATGCTGCCAGGTAACCCCCGTCAACGGTCCAGGCGGCGCCCGTGACGAACGTCGTCGCGTCCGAGAGCAGGAAGATGATCGTGGACGCGACCTCTTCAGGCTTGCCGAACCGGCTCATCGGGACACGATGTCGTATCTGCTCCCGTACCGATGCCGAACCGGAACTAGCACCGAGGTCTTGCTGAAGCATCGGCGTCTCGGTCGGGCCCGGGCACACGCAGTTGACCCGGATGTTGTCAGGAGCGTGGTCGAGGGCCATTGCCCTGACGAGGTTGACGACGCCGCCCTTTGCCGCACAGTAGGCAGCCGCTCGCGGCTTGCCGACGAGCCCGAGCTGGGAGGCGACGGCGACGAAGGAGCCACCGCCGCTTTCCCGCATCAAGGGCACTCCGTAGTGCGCGGCCAGATAGACCGAGCGCAGATTGGTCGCGATCACCTCGTCCCAGACGGCCGGAGTCGTGTCGTCGGCCGTGCCGCTGCGGCTGATCGCCGCGTTGGCGACCAGACCGTCGAGTCGGCCGAAGCGCTCGCGACACGTCTCCACCGCCTTCCAGACACCGTGCTCGGTCGCCACGTCGACCTCGATTGCCACGGCCTCCCCGGGATCCGCTTCGGCGATCGCATCAGGGAGATCGAGCTCCGTTCGATCGGCGGCGACGATCTTGGCTCCCGCCGTCCGCAGGGCGCGAGTCGTTGCCGCCCCGATCCCCGACCTCGCACCGGTCACGAGCACGACACGATCCGCCAGCCCCGAGCCGCTCACGTGTGCGACAGCCGCCCCGCGGCTTCCTGCTCCTCGTTCGTGCCCCTGAGGTTCGCAAGCTGCTCGAGCACTTCCCGAAGGGGCAGGACGTCTCCGTAGCGGGCGTGGACGTCGAAGAGGTTGGCCTCGTGCGCCGTGCGGCTTCGATCCCCTACAGCCTCGGCCGGGACGATCACGTGGAAGTTGCGGTCGTGGGCATCCGTGCACGTTGCTCTGATGCATCCACTCGTACTGCAGCCCGTGACGATCGTCGTGTCGACCTTCTCGTCGATCAGCATGCTCAGGAGGTTGGTGCCGAAGAAGGCCGATCCCCTCGGCTTCTCGATCAGGGGCTCGTCCTCCCGGCGATCGAGTTCCGGGACGAGCTGGACGCGCTCGTGGCCGCGGATCAGGCGCTCGCCCTGGGGAACCTTTCGGCGGACGACGTTGCCCAGCTCCTTCAACGCCGGGTCGAATGCGATCGTGGTGAAGAAGATCGGAATCGTCCTCGCACGCGCGGCAGCGAGCAGATCCACGATCGACCGAAGGACGGCGGCCAAGTCGGAGCCCATCTGCTCACCCGGATCGGTCCAGTTCCGGGCCATGTCGATGACGAGAAGCGCAGGTCGCTCGCCCCAGCCGACACGACCACCGAAACCCGCTCGTTGATACTGCTCACGGAGTTCCGGATTCCTGAGGCTATGCAAGCTACTCAGGCTTTCCACACCATGCTCCTTCCGGTGTCAGGCATCTGTGGGCTCCTGCTCGACGGCAAGCTGTCCGCCGGTGCGGATGAGGGCCCCGGCGACCTCCTCGAACCGATCGCTCGAGAAGCGGGCGGCCGGCGCACTCAGGCTGATCGCGGCCGAGAGGCGATCGCCCGTGAGCGCGACCGCAACGCAGCAGCCGTCCTTCTCGTTCTCGCCGCTCTCGAGGGCGAAGCCGCGCCTGCGAACCTGCTCGAGCTCCTCGAGGAATGCGTCGAGATCGACGATTGTCCTGCTCGTGAGCTGAGGCATGCCCTCGGCAGCGAGGATCCTGCGCACGTCCTCGTCGGGCAGATGGGCGGCGATCGCCTTGCCAAGCGCGGTCGAGTGGACGGGGTGGCCGTCTCCTCGTCGGGCGGCGAATCGGATCGTCCGCGGGCTCTCGACGATGTCGAGGTAGACGATCCTGTTGCCCTCGAGTACGCCGAGGTTGATTGTTTCGTCGAAGCGATCTCGAAGCTGTTCCAGGAAGGGGCGGGCCCGCGCGGCGAGGTCGTCGAGGTGGCGCGCTCGCAGCGGGAGGAACGCGAGTCCGAGGCGGTACTGGCCCTCGCGGCCGTTGCGCTCGACGTAGCCGCGTGCCTCGAGCGTCGCCAGGTAGCGGAAGGTCGAGCTTTTCGGGAGCTCTGCCGCCTCGGCGATCTCGCCCATGGAGATACCGGTCGGTGCAGCCTGGAGGACGTCGAGGATGTCGAGCACGCGATCGACGGCTCGAACCGAGTACGAGTTTTCCCCCGTAGAGGCGATGCTATCCGCTTTCATTCAGTGAACCAGGAATCGGCTAGAATGGGGCACGCTAGCCTGTGCGCCTGGGTGCCGTCAAGTCAGAACCCTTTGACAGCGGAGATCAGGACTGCTAAAAACGCCGGTACCCTGATAAGGGCTGTTTCATTGTGTGGAACCACCGCTCTCACAAACGTCTCGCCGTAGGCGTCGTCGTAGTGGGAGAGAACGTGCAGGTCGAGGTGGGCTGGAATGGCGAGAGAAAGGAGCGGGGAATGCGGCCGCACGATAGGGCGAACGAGATGCTCGAGGAGGCGGAGTCGAGGCTTGGGCGCGGCGAGATCAGCCGCCGTCAGTTCATCAGGCTGACAACCGCATTCGGCGTCACCCTCGCAGCGCCAGGCTTCCTCGCCGCGTGCGATGTTGGTGACGACGCCGCCGAAACCCCTACGGCGACGGGAAGCGCCGACGGCGGGGAGCCGACCGGGAGCGTCCGGTTCCTCAGCGCGGAAAACTTCTGGGCGGACTGGGATCCGTACCAAGCAAACGCATTGAGCCAGTTTCGCCTGAACAAGCAGATCTACGACTACCTGCTCGACTTCCCGACCGGCGACCTGAGCAAGCCCGAGCCGATGCTGGCGACCTCGACCGAGCAGATCGACGAGCGGACGTGGGAGTTCAAGCTGCGGGAAGGCGTCGTCTTCCACGACGGCGCAGCGTTCACCGGCGAGGACGTGAAGGCTTCGATCGAGCGCGCCTCCGGCGCGACTGACGTCGAGGTCGTCCACGCGGGATCCTGGGTGCCTACCACGGTCGAGGTCGTCGACGACCTCACGGTCCGGCTGAAGACCGAGCGGCCCTTCGGCCCCCTCTTCTCCGCGCTGTTCAACACGCAGATCGTGTCGGCTGCCGACCTCGCCGGCAAAGCGGCCAGCCTCAAGAACCAGCCCAACGGCACCGGGCCGTGGCGGCTCGTCGCGAACGAGCCGACGAGGAAGGTCATGGACGCGAACATGGACTACTGGGCCGGTCCGCCGAGGATCAAGGAGATGATCTGGGAGTTCGTCCAGGATCCTCAGACCCGTCTCAGCGCGCTACAGGCCGGCCAGGCGCAGGCCATCGACCGCGTGCCTCCCGAGCATCTCGAGATCATCGAGAGCTCGGACGATCTCATGCTCGCGTCCGTGACGGGCATCGAGAACGTCAACCTCTGGTGGCGCCCGGGCCGGTTCGAGCTCCGGGACACGAGTCCCGAGTTCCGCAAGGCGGTGGCCTGGTCGATCGACCGCGCGGCGCTCACGGAGAACCTCGTCCTCGGCCAGAGCGCGGTCGCGGACAGCTTTGTGCCGGCCGGCGCCCTCTACTACGAACCCCAGTCGCCCGCGTACACGTTCGATCCGGACCAGGCCAAGGAGTTGCTGACCGCCGCGGGCGTCCCGGACGGTGGGCCGGAGTTCGAGCTCTGGGTGGCGAGCGGGTTCCTCCCGCGCGCGGAACAGGTCGTTCAGTCGATCACCGACAGCATGCGCCAGGTCGGCCTGAAGCCGAAGATCATCACCACGGATATCGCGGGTATGGTCGACGACATCTTCAGCGACGACGGGACCGGGGCGATGTATCACATCAGCTGGGCCTCGAGCGGAGATCCGAACGGGGCACTGGCGCAACTGATCGGGCCCGGGGGCGTGTGGTCGGACAAGGACAAGCGGGTCCACAGCCTCCTGGCAGACGGCGCCGCGGAGACCGATCCGGACCGGCGTGGGCAGATCTACTCCGAGCTCCAGCAGCACCTGTGGGAGCAGACGCCGCATATTCCGCTCTACTACAGCGACTTCACGATCGGTCACACGAAGAAGTTGGTCGATCTCCGGGTTTTGCCCAACCAGTTCGAGACGTACTTCTACCCGGCGAGCATCCAGGAGTGACCTCGAACGGGTAGTGCCGGATGAGGCCGGGCGCAGCGTTCCTCCTCGGGGGCTGCGTCCGGCTTCCCGGCCGGGACACGTAGGCGATGCTCGGCCAAGCCCTCCGCCGGACCGCGCAAATGACGCTCGTCGTCTTCGGCGTCGTCACCCTGGTCTTCTTCGTGCTGAGGCTCGCGGCGGGTGACCCGGCACGCCTCTTGAACCAACCCGGGACGCCCGAGACGATCGTCCAGCAGGTGCGCGAGCGGCTCGGCACGGACCGTCCGCTGCTCGTCCAGTACGGCCACTACCTGGCCGACCTCGCCCGCGGAGATCTTGGAGTCTCGTTCCACGGCGGCCAGTCGGTACGCGACGCAGTGCTCGAAGCGTTGCCGAACACGGCTGCGCTCGCACTGGTGACGATCGTCGTCGCCTCGACGATCGCCCTCGCGCTCGGGATCGCCGCAGCACTCCGCCCTAACGGGCTCGTGGACCGATCCGTGCTCGTCTACGTGGCCGTCGCACAGGCCACGCCGGCCTTCTGGCTGGCCGTGGTGTTAGTCCTCGTCTTCTCCATCAACCTGCGCTGGTTGCCGGCCATCGATCTGACCGGGCCGAAGAGCTTCGTCCTTCCCGTCGCTACGCTCGTGATCACCCTGACGCCGGTCCTGATCCGCACCGTACGCCAATCCTTCCTGGAGACGCTGAGCGAGGACCACGTGCGCGCGGCGCGTGCGCGCGGGCTCCCCGAGCGGCGGGTGCTCCTCGTCCACGGACTGAAGGCCGCCGCGTTGCCCCTCGTGACGCTGATCGGTCTGCAAGCCGGGTTCATCCTCGCCGGCTCCTACGTCGTCGAGTTCGTCTTCAACTGGCCCGGAATCGGCAAGCTGACCCTCGACGCGCTGGCGAGCCGCAACTTCCCGATGATCCAGGGCGGCGTGCTCGTCGCGGCGGTCGCGTTCGTCCTCGTCAACTTCGTCGTCGACCTCGTCTACGCGGCGCTCGACCCTCGCATCCGCCTGAGAGCGTCGTGAGCGGTCTCGCAACGACCCGAGCGGACGAGCTGACTGCCGCTGCCGCGGCGCCCCCGGCGCGCGGGCGGGTGGCTCTGCGCCGTCTCGGGCGCCGCAAGGGCTCGATCGTCGGAATCGCCGGCCTGGCGGTCGTCGCCTCGGTGGCTGCCTTCGCCCCGCTGATCTCTCCGTACGAGCCGCTCGCCCAGGACATCACGAACACGCTCGCGCCACCGGTCTGGGCCGAGGGGGGATCGCTCGAGCACGTGCTCGGGACCGACTCGCTCGGGCGCGACGTGGCGACCCGGCTGGCCTACGGGGCGCGAAACTCACTCGCGATCAGCGTGGCTGCGGCTCTGATCGGGTCGCTGCTCGGCCTCATCACCGGTCTCGTCGCCGGGTTCTTCGGCGGCTGGGTCGACTCCGTGCTCATGCGCTTAGGCGACATGCAGCTCGCATTTCCCTTCATCCTCCTCGCCGTGGTGATCCTGGGGGTGATCGCCGAGCGGACGGTGCTCCACCTCATCCTCGTCCTCGGCGTCCCGGGCTGGATCGTCTATGCACGCGTGGTGCGCAGCCGCGTGCTCGCCGAACGGGAGAAGGAGTACGTCACCGCCGCGAGAGCGGTCGGGGCGAGCGGCCCGCGGACGCTCTTTCGCTACGTCCTCCCGTCCGTCTGGCAGGTGATCCCGGTGATCGCGATGCTGGACCTCGGCTTCCTCGTCATCGTCGAGTCCACACTCAGCTTTCTCGGCTTCGGCCTGACGCCGCCGACGCCGTCCTGGGGCTCGACCCTGGCGGAGGGGAGGCAGTTCCTGGTCGTTTCCCCCTGGCTGCCGGTGCTTCCCGGCCTCGCGATCATGTTTACGGTCCTCTCCATCAACCTGACTGCCGACGGCCTCGCGGACGTCGTCGACCCGAGGCTGACGAAGGGAAGCTTCCGCCGCCAGATGCTCAGACTGCCGTCGCGCTACAACCGCGACCGCGGTGACGACCAACCGCTGCTTCGAGTCCGCGACCTGGCCGTCGAGTTCCCTCTCGGCGAACGGGTCGTACGGGCCGTTCGCGGGATCAGCTTCGACCTCGAGCGGGGTCAGACGGTCGGAATCGTCGGGGAGAGCGGGTCGGGCAAGTCGGTGACGGCTCTCGCGATCATCCAGCTCCTCGATGCCCCCGGTCGTGTGACGGGCGGCGAGATCCTCCTCGACGGCCAGGACTTGACGCGCATCGACAGGAAGGCGATGGCCGCGCTCAGAGGCCGGAGGATCGGCATGATCTTCCAGAACCCCGCCTCGTCCCTGAATCCGGTCCTGACGATCGGCTTCCAGCTGACGGAGACGATCCGGACGCAGCTTCGCCTCCCGCAGGAGAAGGCGGAATCCATGGCCCGCGACGCGCTGCTCTCGGTCGGCATCGGCAATGCCGAGCACATCCTCCGCCGCTACCCGTTCGAGCTCAGCGGCGGCATGAACCAGCGCGTCATGATTGCGATGGCGATGGCGGGCAGACCCGACCTGCTGATCGCCGACGAGCCCACCACGGCGCTGGATGTCACGACGCAGGCACAGGTCCTGGAGCAGCTGCGAGACGTCACGCGCGCTTCCGACACGAGCCTCATCCTCATCACCCACGACATCGCACTCGTGGCGGAGTACGCGGACGCGATCCTCGTCATGTACGCGGGCCAGGTGTGCGAGGCCGGGCCGGCCGAGACGGTGATCCGCGATCCGAAGCATCCCTACACGAGGGCGCTTCTCGATTCGCTGCCCCGTGCGGACACGCCCTCGGGGGCGCGTTTGCAGGCGATCCCCGGGGAGCTACCGGATCCGACGATCGTCCCCCGCGGCTGCCCGTTCGCGCCCCGGTGCCCGTGCGTGCTCGACATCTCCTGGGAGATCAACCCCGAGCTCGTGGAGGTCGGCCCGGGGCAGACGGCGGCGTGCCATCTCTGGACGCCGGACGAGGCGAGGGGCGCCGCCCGGTGACCCAACCGCTCCTCGACGTCCGCGACCTCAGAAAGCACTTCGTCACCCGGACGGGCCGGCTCTCACGCGCGAGGAAGGTCGTCAAGGCAGTCGACGGCGTGTCCTTCACGGTCGGGGTCGGCGAAACGCTCGGACTCGTCGGCGAGAGCGGCTGCGGCAAGTCGACGCTGGCCAGGACCGTGCTCTTCCTCGAGCTCCCGACGAGCGGCGAGATCCTCTTCGAAGGCGGTCGCGTGACGGAGGGAGAGGCGAAGCGCCTGCGCCGGCGGGCGCAGATCGTCTTCCAGGACCCTTACGCGTCGCTCCCGCCGCGGATGCGGATCGAGAAGATCCTCGCCGACCCGCTCGCGATCCACGGCCTCGCGGATCGCGCCGCCATTCCGGAGCGGGTCGTCCAGCTCCTGCGGGATGTCGGGCTCGGGGACGGCGTCGCCCGCAAGCTGCCGCACCAGCTGAGCGGCGGCCAGCGCCAGCGGGTCGGGATCGCGCGCGCGCTCTCCGTTCAGCCGTCCCTTATCGTCGCGGACGAAGCGGTCTCCTCGCTCGACGCATCCGTGCGGGCGCAGATCCTCAACCTCCTGAAGGACATCCAGGAACGTCAGCGCCTGTCATACCTCTTCGTCTCGCACGACCTCGGCGTGGTGAAGTACATGAGCCACCGGATCGCCGTCATGTACCTGGGAGAGATAGTCGAGCTGGCGCCGGCGGATCCCCTCTACGAGCGCCCTCTCCACCCGTACACGAGAGCCCTCCTCTCCGCGGTGCCGTCGCTCGGTCGGGACGGCCGCGGACGCATCCGGCTCGAAGGAGAGCCGCCCGATCCGGGCGATCCTCCCTCGGGCTGCAAGTTCCACCCCCGCTGCCCGCTCGCCCAGCCGATCTGCTCGCAGACGGCGCCCGAGCTGAAGGAGTGGCTACCGGGACGGTTCGCGGCCTGCCACTTCGCGCTCGCGGACATCGAGCCGAAGCCACGTCCCGAGACGGCCACGTGAAGCCGGTTTCCGTCGGCGTCATCGGGCTTGGGTTCATGGGCTCCCGCTGGGCTCGTGCTCTCGCAGAGCACCCGGGCGCCCGGCTTGCGGTCGTGAGCGACGTGCGCGACGAGCTGGGGCGGGAGCTCGGGGACCGGTACGGGGCCCGATACGTCGCCGATCCGCTCGAGGCTGCCGCCGATGGAGAGCTCGCCGGCATCGCCATCTGCACGCCGGAGCACCTGCACCTCGAGACGGCACTCGCGGCGATCGAGGCCGGCAAGGCGGTGATGGTCGAGAAGCCGCTGGCGCACACCGTCGAGGCCGCCGAGCAGATCCGGGCCCGGGCACAGGCGCTCGGGGTGCCGGTGCTCGCCGGGCACATCCTTCGCTTCGAGCCGAGGTATGCGGCAGCCGCGCGCGCGATCGCGGCCGGCGAGATCGGAGCCGTGCAGGCCGTGCGCAGCGAGCGCATCGGGCTCGTCAGCGACCAGGAGATCCTGAGAGGGCGGACCTCGATCCCCCTCTACTACGGAGTGCACGAGCTCGATCTCCTCCGCTGGTACGCGGGCGACGTGGAGCGCGTCTGCGCCGAGCGAAGCGAGGGAGTGCTACGGGCGCGCGGCTACGACGTCGAGGATCTCTATTCCGCCGTGCTTCGCTTCCGGGACGGAGCGCATGGGACGGTCATGATCGGCTGGTCCTTGCCGGCGGCGACTCCAGGCTACGGTATCGCAGGCATGACCGTGATCGGCGAGCGGGGCGTCGTACGGGTCACGCAGGGGGAGCTCGGCATCCAGCACGTCGGCGAAGGGGGCCTGCGTGATCTCGACGTCCATTACGCGCCCGAGGTGCACGGACGCCTTTGGGGAGCGCTTGCGATCGAGGTCAACCACTTCGTCGCGTGCGCGAACGGCTCCGCGAAACCTCTCTGTACGGCGCACGACGGTACTGAAGCGGTCCGGCTTGGCCTAGCGCTCGAGGAGTCCGCGCAGGCCGGCGTGCCGGTGAGCATTGCCAAGACAGGCCCCCCACCGTAGTAGCGAAAGGTACGAGATCGAGCCGCGCTTGAAGCGTCCCGGGTTTCGCGCCGGCGTGCTTGGCTGGTTTTCTCTGTGATCGGGAGCTTGGACGCCGACGGGCTGATCGGGAGGCTCGCGGAGATCTGCGGGCCTGACCGCCGCGCCCGGGTCTGGACGCGCGGATCGTCGGACGGCCTGATCTCGGGCAACAGCGCGGCCGGGATCCCAAGAGATCGAGCAGCCCGGCGTCCCACTGCGGGTTCTCCAGGCCGACGAGCAGCGAGCCGTGGGGCGTTCTACGGCTCGGTGATGTGCGCCGCGCCGCCGCACAGGTTGCCAGGCCAGCCAACTCGCAACGTACCGACCAGGAGCTCGCCGGTCGCCGCGCGCTTCCGGAGCGCGGCGTCCGCGGCGAAGAGCCAGGCGAGCTTGGCGCGGAAAAGGTCGGGTCGAGCGCCAGGCCGATCGTCGCCGGGACGGCCACGGCCTCGGAGGGGCGAGAGGTCGACACGCGCCGGACCGCGGAACCCAGCTCCCACGGGCCCGGGTCGAAGGCGACGCAGTGTGTGCTCGAGCTTCCGTGGCTCGAGAGCGAGGATCACGTCCGACCGCATGCCGAGCGTCTATCAGGACGCGAGTTCCCGGGCCGCGCGGCCATCGGGATCAGTCGTTGACAGACCTCGTGGCTGGGGCTAGCTTGGACCTGCCAGGAACCATTTGTGGGGGGAACGTCGGTGGCGAAGCGGAGCCCTTGCTCGTCGCTGCGGCTACTGCTCCGGCACCAAGGCCGGTAGTGGGTGCTCGTGCTCCGGACCACCTCGAGCTCGCCGCGGGCGGTGTCGGCGTGACGTCCGCGCGCATCAGGCTGACGCTCCTCCACGCATTCGAGCTGGTCTGCGACGACGAGCGGGTGGAGCTGCCGCTGACCGCGCAACGAGTGCTCGCCTTCGTCGCGCTTCACGAGCGGCCGCTGCAGCGGCTCTACGTGGCGGGCTCGCTCTGGCTCGACGCTCCCGAGGAGCGTGCCTACGCAAGCCTCCGCTCCGGCCTCTGGCGCCTCCACCGCACCGGCCGACAGCTCGTCGCGACCGACGGACACCTGCTGGCGCTGGATCGGAACGTCGAGGTCGATCTCCGTACCTCCGAGGCGCTCGCCCGGCGCGCGCTCGACAAGGCGGACCTCGACGCGCTCGGCGTCGATGCGTCCGCGCTCAGCGCTGACCTCCTGCCGGACTGGTACGAGGACTGGGTCCTGGTCGCACGCGAGCGCTACCGCCAGCTGCGCCTGCATGCACTCGACGCGCTCTGCGACCGCCTGACGCAGGCCAACCGACTCGGCGAGGCGCTCGACGCCGGGCTCGCCGCCGTCGCCGGCGAGCCGCTGCGCGAGAGCGCTCATCGCGCCGTCGTCAAGGTACACCTCGCCGAAGGCAACGTCGCCGAGGCTATTCGTCAGTACCGGCTCTGCCGCAAGCTCCTGAACGAGCAGCTCGGGATCGAGCCTTCCGAGCGGATGCAGGAGCTGCTGCCTAGCCTTGACGTTCCGGAGGCGGTCCGGTGACGGTGGCTCTGGCAGGGTCAGGGACGATCCGTGGTGACCGTCCAGAAGACAGCTGTGCTCGTGATCCGGGCCTGGCTCGAGGAGGGGCTGGACGCGAATTCGCTGCGAGCGCGGATCACGCGGACGGTCGACGTCTCAAACGCCGGCACATTCGAGGTGGTGGCCGCCTCCGAGGAGGAGATCCTCGCCGTGCGCGCCTGGCTGCGCTCGCTCACGACTCCTCCCGGTGACGGCCCGGTAACGCCGCCGTCCTACGTCAGATAGGCGGCTTCGCCGCGTGACGCCGGGGTGACGCGGGCGGAACGGCGGGGTGACGGTCGTGGGCCAGGCTGGTCTGCGCTCGCTTCCATTCCCCGGGCCGGAGGAGTCACGACCATGGCACAAGCGAAGAAGCCGGCGCGCGAGTCGGCGGTCGTTCTCAAGGAGCGTGCGAGCTTCACGGCGCTGCTCGCGAAGAATCCGAACTACTTCGGCAACCTCGAGGACACGGAGTGGAAGCCGGCGAAGAAGGTGGTCGGCGATACCGCGTTCGAGCAGGCCACCTGCGTCGGCTTCAATCCGCAGTCGAACTTCCTCGAGGCGACGATCGCGCTGAAGCGCGCCACCGGGTACGGGGGCGATCTCTGCCAGGCCGGTAGCACCGAGTACGTCCGCTTCTTCCTGGACTACGGCAGCGGCTGGGAGGACGCGGGCCTCGCCGCGGTCCGGGTGCACGACATCCCGAACCAGCGCGACTGCGAAGGGCGGCCGGACAAGCCGCTGATCTACGTCGTCAGCCTCAGGATCGACCCGTACCGCAAGTGCTGCAGAGACGAGGTACTCCCACGCGTCCGCGCGATTCTCTCGTGGCAGTGGGCTCCGCCCGCGGGCGCGGCGAACGCGAGCTGGAATCCGGTCTGGGGCAATGTGCTCGAATGCGCGATCCAGATCGCCCCCCGGCCGTGGAGCATCTTCTGCCTGCTCGAGGACCTCGGCGCGGAGATTGGCACGAAGCTCGAGGTGCCGAAGCTCTTCGAGGAGGTGCAGCTCGACCCGATCCCGATCCCGGATCCACCTCCGATCGAGCTGGCGGAGCTGGCTGAGCTGTACGCGGCCGGGAAGACCATGAAGGCGAGCAAGGCGGCCACGGCGAAGCTCGCCGTCGAACCCCACCGGTTCGGGCTCATCTCGCTCCAGCCGCTGCTCGCCCAGGGCGGCTTCAAGCAGGAGCTTTCCTTGTCGATCGCCGAGAGCTTCAAGGCGATCGGCGTCGACCTCGCGCAGATTCTCGACGACCTCGAGAGCACGAACGCGAACGTTGCCTACGAGGAGCTCGAGTGCCTGGGCCTGGACGAGGACGTGCCCGAGCGGCTCGTCGCAACCTTCCGGGTCAAGAAACCGACCGGCTACTCGGGCGATCTCTGCCGCGCGGGCAGCCAGGAGTACGTCGCGTTCTGGGCCGATTGGGACGACACCTGCGACTGGACCTACCTCGGCACGGTCGCGGTCAACGTCCACGACATCGCGACGATCCCGGCCGAGGGGCTCTGCTACTCGGCGATCCTCCCGGTCGACCTGACCTACGAGCGCCGGAGCTGCAAGGAGCCGAAGATCGGGCGCGTCCGTGCGGTGCTCTCCTGGGCTGTTCCTCCGTCGACGACGGATCCGGACAAGCTCGAGTACTGGGGTGACCGGCTGGACGCTCATGTCCAGATCGAGCCCGGCGACGTGATTCCGCCCGGCGACGTGCTCGCCGCGATCCGCAACCTGGGCGGGATCGCAGTCGAGGACATCGACACCGTCGTCTCCGGCCTGACCGTCCCGACCGCGATCTTCGCGCACTTCCCCGGCAGTCCCGCCGACGGTTGGGGCCTCGGTCGGCCGTGCCCGTTCGGCGGCAACGTCCAGGTCGAGGGGAACTTCTTCCTCGGCTTCTGGTACCGCGTCAAGATCCGCAAGTCGACCGATCCGCCGCTGTCGTTCACGACTCTCGGGTCGAGCTTCCTGCTCGAGCGGGCGTGGTTGCCCGGCTACGACCTCCAGACGTCGGTCGGCGGCTTCTTCAAGTACGCCGATCCGTTCCTCTACTTCACCAGGATCCTGGCCCAATGGCCCTCGGGCGACGACGGGCTCTGGGAGGTCCAGCTCGACATCTCGACGGGACCCAGCGAGCCGAGCATCATCGCGAGCAGCCCCTGGTACAAGCTGCTGATCGACAACACCGGGCCCGTCGGGCCGCCGGCGCTCTTCCCGACGATGGACATCGGCATCGCCGCGGGCGGGGACTGCATGGACTTCGACGAGGGGGTTACGATCAGCGGCGACTTCGTGGCCGAAGACGCGCACTTCGGCGGCTGGTCGCTCTCGACCGAGCCCGACACGTTCACGACGCCGTCGAACCCGCCGCAGCCGATCCCGTTCCTGGCCGGCACGACTCCGGCACCGGGGCCGGCCGGTCATGGCTGGACGTTGAACACGGCGAGCCCAGTAACGATGAAGCCGTGCGGCTACGTCGTCGAGCTCGACGTCGTCGACCGGTCGATCGTGAACAGCTACCCGGGCTCGCACAACCGAGGCGAGATCCAGGTCGGCCTCTGCCTGCGGGCGACGTAAGGGCGAAGTGGACGACCGACCCCAAACAAGAAGGGAGCGGGGCAGATGCCGATCGTAATCGACGACTCGTCCGGGAACATCTTCGCCGGGGGCGGTGGTTCGGACGGCGATCTCTTGCTGCGAGGCACCGACGAGTCCGACCGCGTCCACCTGGATGCCGGCGCGGCCAACGCGTGGCTTGGTGGCAACGGACAGTCCGGTGATCTGGTCGTGTTCGCCGCCGGGGGCGACAACGAGACCGCCGCTCAGGCGACGGTCCACCTTCAGGGGAGCGGCGGCAACATCTTCGCGGGGGGTAGCGGTACCGACGGCGATCTGGTGCTGCGAGCCGACGACGGCACCGACCGCATCCGCCTCGACGCCGGTCAGGGGAACGCCTGGCTTGGTGGGAACGGCGCCGACGGCGACCTCGTCCTCTTCTCGGCCACCGGCGACAACGCGACTCTGGCTCAGGCGACGATCCACCTCAACGGCTCCGCCGGCGACATCACTCTCAGCAACGCCGACTGCGCCGAGGACTTCGAGTTCGACGACGCGGTCGGCGTCGACCCTGGGACTGTGGTCGAGATCGGCGACGACGCCCGGCTTCGGGTGGCTCGAGGGAGCTACAGCCGGCGGGTGGCCGGGATCGTCGCCGGCGCCGGAAACCTGCGGCCCGGGATCGTGCTCGGGCGAACGGGTGGCGTCGGGCAGCTGCCGGTGGCCCTCGTCGGGAAGGCCTACTGCAAGGCCGACGCCTCCTTCGCGGCTATCCAGGTGGGCGACCTGCTCACGACCTCGGCTACGCCCGGTCACGCGATGAAAGCGAGCGATCCCGCGCGGGCGTTCGGGGCGGTTCTCGGCAAGTCGCTCGGGGCCTTGCACTCCGGCACCGGTCTGCTGCCCGTGTTGATCGCGCTGCAATGAGCGGCGTAGCCGAACAGGGTAGGAGGCCGTGCAGCTCAGCACCCGGTTGACGGCCAGGGCCTGCAAGCTGGTCGGGCCGCTCTCGGTGGTCGACGACTTCGGAGTGAGCGGGTCGGGCGGATCGCTGCGCACACGGCTTGTGCAACTGCAGGCCGAGTGTCCGTGGGTCGTGGTCGCCAACTCCAAGGACATGGCCGTCCACGCTGCCTTGCTCGAGACCGGCCAGGTCCTCTACTTCGGAGGCTACGACGTCCTCGACACCCACCTCTACCACACGGACACTGCGGCGATCACCGATATTCCGAAGTTCGACGCCGAGGGCCAGCGCCCCTGGACGAATATCTTCTGCGGTGGGCAGGCGTGGCTTCCCGACGGCCGACTGCTGGTGGCCGGCGGGATGCTGCGAGAGCTCGAGGACGCGGAGGAGGGCGAGGAGCAGGGCGAGTCCGAGGAGGAGCAGCACATCCACGCCGCCGGCATGCGCGGCGGCGGCGAGCGCGGGTCCTGGATCTTCGACAGCCGGCGCTCCTCGTGGTCGCCTACCGCCGACCTCAACCTCGACCCGGATGGCAACCCGAACTCCGGCGGCCGCTGGTATCCGACCCTCGTCACCCTGCACGACGGCCGGATCCTGGCCGTTGGGGGGCACCCCGACCGGCGGGAGCAGTACCCGAGCCCCACCGACGAAAGGCACAACAACAACACTCCGGAGCGCTACTCGGCCGCGAGCGGCACGTGGGAGTTGTTCACGGCCGAGGCTGCAAAGACCCAGGAGGACGGGTTCGTCATCGACAGCTACCCGCGCGTGCACCTCCTACCCGGCGGCGACGTGTTCTTCTCGACCCTGTCCAAGGGGCTCAATCGCCGGTTCGACGCGCAGGCGGGGACATTCGCGGACGACGCGATCACCCCGCACGCCGACAACACCTATGCCGAGGGCAGCAACGCGTCATCGGTCCTGCTGCCACTGCTCCGAGGTGACGGGTACCGGGCAAGGGTGCTCGTCTGCGGCGCTACCCAGGCAGAGCGGATCGACCTCGATGCCTCGCCGCCGATCTGGGAGCAGGCGGGCGGGCGCGACTGGTCGGACGTGCAGGGCGGGAGGGGCGGCGACCCCCCGGTGCGCGCGCATCTCTGCGCAGTGCTCCTGCCGACCGGCCAGGTCTTCGTAACCGGCGGCACCGCCACAGGTGGCGACGACGGGGTGCAGCAGGCGGGGGCTGTACGCTTGGGAGAGGTCTACGACCCGGGGATCGACTGGGACTCGTCCACCTACCTGGCCGGCACCGGCACCTGGGATGTGGTGGAGCAGGCGACGGTTCGCCGCCACTACCACTCCTCCGCCCTCCTGCTGCCCGACGGAGCCGTCTGGACCGCCGGCTCCAACGGTGATGGCACCGGGAGGGAGCTTCGCATCGAGCTGTACCGTCCGCCCTATCTGGGCCAGGTCGCCCGCCCGCGGATCGATGAGAGCCCGGCGACCGTGACCTACAGGTCGACGTTCTCGATCCGGGTGCCCGGGGCCGAGGCCATCCGCCGGGTGGCACTCCTCCGAAACGGCACGGTCACGCACGCCTTCGACAGCGATCAGCGCTACGTCGACCTCGAGTTCGCCGCCGCCGGGGAAGACCTGCTGTCGGTCGTGGCACCGCCGGACCCGTCCGTCGCCCCACCGGGGTTCTACATGCTGTGGGTCCTCGATCTGGATGTCATCGGCAACCCCCGCCCCTGCCAACGGGCGCGCTTCGTGCACGTGGGCGCGATGAGCGTCCGACTCACAGCAGCGGGGTGCGGACTTCCTGCCTCGATCTCGTTGCGGGACCACATCGTCGGCTTCGAGGGCGGAGAAGGGTCGTCCGTCCGCCGTCAGCTCCTCCGGATGCTCCTCCAGTGCCCGGCCTAGGCAACCACTGGTCAGAGGTCTATGTTGGTCACTGAAGGAATCCGCAGTCCCTCGGTGATCGAGTCCACCACGCACTGAGAGGAATCCATGCCGAACTTCCAGCAGGACGTCAACATCGAGGAGCACAACCTTCGGCTCCTCGACACGAACGACAACGAGATCGCCCGGCTCGACCAGGACGGCAATCTGATCATCCGCCGGGACTTCGCCGGCACCCTGTCCGAGATCCTCGAGTTCGTCGGCTCCGTTGCCGAGCTCTCGGTCGGCGCCCAGGCGCTGCCCGGGATCGTGCGGGTGCTCAGCAGCGCCGGCGAGGCGATCATGCTCAGGGCCGCCGACGCGACGGTGCTGATCGGCGGCGGCGGCGAGGCTGGCGACCTCGTCATCAACGATGCCAGCGGCCAGCCCGTGATCACGGGGTTCGGCGCCGGTGCGTCGCTGAACATCGGCACATTCGGCAACGAGGGAGACGTCAGCGTCAACGATGCCGCCGGCCGCGACGTCATCCGGCTCCAGAGCTCCAACGCGGCGATCTACGTCGGTGCGGCCGACAACGAGGGCGACCTGGTGATCGTCGACAGCGGCGGCCGGGAGGTCATCCACGCCGACGGCGGCGCGGCCGCGCTCTGGGTCGGAACCGAAGGGAACGAAGGCGACGTGATCGTGCGCGACGGCGTCGGGCGCCAGGCCTTCCATCTAGACAGCCAATTCGCGCTGCTCACGGTCGGCGTCGAGGGCAACGAGGGCGACATCTACGTCCGCGACAACTCCGGCCGGGTGGTCTTCCACATGGACGGAGGGAACGCCGCGCTCTACGTCGGCGCCGACGGCAACGAGGGCGACATCATCGTGCGCGATCACGAAGGCCGTCAGGTGTTCCACATGACCGGAGACACCGCGGCGCTCTACATCGGAGCCGATGGAAACGAGGGCGACATCTTCGTGCGCGACAGCGAAGGCCGCGAGGTCATGCACGTGAACGGCAGCAACGCCGCCCTCTACCTCGGCGCAAACGGCAACGAGGGCGACCTCATCGTCCGCAACGGCGCCGGTGCCGATGCGATCCACCTCGACGGCAACTCGGGCGATATCAGGCTGATGGGGGCCGACCTCGCGGAGGAGTTCGCCGCCCCGACCGAGGTCGAAGTCGGATCGGTTCTCGTCGCGACCGGCCCGGACGACGTGGCCGTGTCCGAGACGGCCTACGACCGGCGCGTCGTCGGCGTCGCCTCCGGCGCAGGCGGCCTGACGTCGGCGCTTCGGCTGGGGACCCGGCCGGGCGAGCAGCGAGTGCCGGTGGCCATGGTCGGCCGCGTCTACTGCAAGGCGGACGCCGGCCGCGGGCCCATCGTTGCCGGCGACCTGCTCACCACATCGGATGTTCCAGGTCACGCCATGCGGGTCGAGGACCCGGCCTCGGCAACGGGCGCGATCGTGGGCAAGGCGCTCGGTCCGCTCCCAACCGGACGGGGCCTCATCCCCGTCGTCCTCACGCTTCAATAGGCCATGGCGACGCTGAGCGTGCGACAGATCGCGCAGAACTGCCTAGGCAAGACCGGCAACCTGTCCGTGAACTCCGACGTCTACGGCTACGTCTTCCGCGACGCCGACGGCTCCGTCTTCGGCACGCTGGGCGGCAACGACACGTTCCCCGGCAGCGGCCAGCCCACGACCCGCTCACTACGCCGTCACCTCGAGACGATCTCCGGCGACGCGACCGACCTCGTGCTGATCCTGGTCGGGCACGAGAACGACTTCGTCTCGGGCGTCACCGACCGGGACGACGTGACCAAGGTGCAGTACGCGGTGCAGGTGATGCGCGACCTCTACGCCCAGGTCGACGTCGGGATCCGTCGCCTGAACTGGCAGCGCATCCCGCTCGCGGATGCCGGCGGGTACGTCGACATCGCGGACGGCTCGGAGGCGGAGGACCTCACCGACGACTGGAACGGGCCGAACGGCGGCATCGACGTCTTCTGGGTGCAGACCGTCGGCGTCGCCGCCGGCTGGTCGAACACGAACGGACCGTGCGATAAGGACTCGAAGGACGGCCGGACCGGCGCGGTCCTCGAGCTCCTGGGCTCGCGGCGGTTCACGGGGATTCTGGCCGGTCACGAGGTCGGCCACTACCTCGGGCTCGGCCACACGAGCTCGGTGGCGAACATGATGGGAGACGACTCCGACGGCGACGGGATCGGCTCGATCGACAGCAACAGCACGGCCGTCTCCGTCAGCGAGGGCAACACGATGCGCTCGCACTGCTCGGTCAACGGCCCCTGCTAGGGAGGACGCCGATGCCTACGAACAGCCCCGTTCGACTCACCCCCAAGCTCCGCGAGCTGGTCGCCGCCGACCGGCTCGGCAGGCCTCAGGTCGGGCGGCTCACGGAGGCGCACGCCGAGTTGCTCACGCTGGTTGCGCGCGGCAAGCAGGGATTCGACGAGCAGGTCAGCGCTCCGCGGGCGCTCGCCGCTCTCGCAGCGGGTCGACCCGAAGCGGCGTTGCCCGTCCTCGGAGCGGTGCTCGCTGACCCCGATGCGCCGCGGTCCGACCGTGTCGCCGCGGCACGCGGGCTCGGCGTTGTCGCGACCCCGGATGCCGAGGAGCTGCTACTCCGATCTGCGCGCGACCGCAATCCTCGAGTCCAACAGGCGGTCTTCGCCGCGCTCGGCTGGTTCGGCAGTCCCAGGGTCGCGCGCGAGCTCGGCAAGATCCGGCCCGCAGACGCCCACGCCCGCCGCCAGCTCGAGCTCGCACGCGCGCTCGCTGTGCACCGGCACGGGCTCGACGGCCCGTTCCTTCCCGCGGTCGCGGCGGCCCGATCGCGGCCGGCCGGTAGAGCGAAGACAACCGAGCTCTCATTGCGCGCCAAGACCCCGAAGGCGACCGCAACCGATCTCGACAAGGTGCAGGGACCGCTCTTCGGCATCGCCGTCGCCCCGCGCGGCTATGCGCTTCAGTGCGGAGAGAAGGAATGGACCGTCTTCGTCAACAAGGAGCTCGACCCGTCGTCGGGTGAGCTCGCGAGGCTCCGCGACCGCCCCTGGATCGCGGCCGTGCTGTGCTGGTGGTACCCGATGCGGACGATCGCCACCACGCAGTACGTCCTCCTGACGCGGCCGGTCGAGGACGCGGCGCACATCGACGTCGTCCGCAGCGACGGCGAGATTGTCTTCACCGGAGCGGCGGAGCCCCTGGACGCGGGCATCACCTTCTCGATCGGCGACGTGCAGCGCGCTTCCAGAGCGCCGGTGCGGCTGGCGGGACGCCTCACCCCGAAGGGGGTCGAGCTCGACGTCGCCCTAGCGGCGCCGCGTCGAGTCGGCACCCGAGGCACCGGGTCCGTGGCGGCCGGCTGAGCGTCGGTTCCTCAATCGTCATCCGGGCGACTCGGTCGTCTGAACGCTATCGAGGTGGGAGCAGGGAGCCGCCGCCACTACAAGTCGACCGGTGGAAGCCGGCCTCCCGCGGCGATCGCATCGACCAGCGACCATCCATCCGTGCCAAAGCGGCATCCCTCCGGGGGCTGGTAGCACCGGTCTCGACTGAACCCGAGCTGAAACCGCCCGCTGCATCCTTCGTGGCACCTGATGGCAGCCGCTGACACATGACGCTGAAGTCGGAATCATCGCGCTTGCGAGGGATTACAGGGACTCATCCCTTGAATCCCATCATTACGGTGGAGTGCGCTCGGCGCCTCGAGAGGCAACACGATTTCGCGTTACGCAGGGGTTTCCTCGAAAAGAGAGCCGACGCGCGGACTCGAACCACGGACCCCTTCATTACGAGTGATGATGGCGAAAGCGCAAAAGCGCTGCAACTAGCGCTTTATCGCCTTCGTGGGCAGGCCTGAACCCGCTGTGAACCCGCCATTGCGCCACGCAGTTCACGGAGCTTCGACGTCTTCGACGAACCGCGCCACATCACGCGAAAGCGACTACGCGTCGCGCAGAACGGGTCGCGCTGCTGCTCCAGGTAGTCGTGACAGTGACCGTGGTACCGGCATTGCAACGGCGATGGCGGTCAGCCCATCGGCTCGGCAACGCCGACGCGCGAGCGCGCGACAACCGCGTCGACAGCTTGTCGATCTGGCAGCGACGTTTGCGTCCCGAGGCGCGTCACGCTGAGCGCACCGCACACGTTCGCCACGACCAGCGACGATTCGATGTCCATTCCAGAGGCGAGCGCGTAGGCGAAGCCGCCGACGAATGCATCTCCTGCCCCAGTCGTGTCGACTGCGTCGACCGGTTGCGCGGCGACGCGGTGCACTACGCCGCCGAGGGTCGCGGCCGAGCCGGCGGAGCCGAGCGTCACGATCAGCCCATCCGCTCTCGCACGGACGATGGCATCGTCGGTGTCAGGCGGCTCTCCGAAGGTCGCCTCGAACTCGCTCTCGTTTGGGACGAGCCAGTCGACCAGAGCGAGCAGTTCCGCATCGAGCACCGCGGCCGGTGCCGGGTTGAGGATCGTCGCACAGTTCCAGCTGCGCCCAAACCGGAGAGCCTCCGCCACGCCGTCCAGCGGGATCTCGAGCTGGCAGAGGACACAGTCGGCTCCGTCCAGCGATGCGAGCGCTTCGCGTACCTCCTTGCTCCCGAGCGTCTGGTTGGCGCCCGGAACGACGATGATCCGATTCGTTCCGTCGGGCTCGACCCAGATCGGCGCGGCGCCCGTCGACTCGGCGGGAGTCACGAATACGCGGTCGGTGTTGATGCCGTGGCTGGCGAGGTTCTCGCGGGTCATCTCGCCGAACAGGTCGTCGCCGACGTGGTTGACGAAGATCACTTCGGCGCCCAAACGTGCCGCCATCACCGCCTGGTTTGCGCCCTTGCCGCCGTAGCCAAGGCGGAACTCACTCCCGAACACGGTCTCTCCCGCGGCGGGTAGCGCGTCCGCGTACGCGATCAGGTCGACCATCGTCGAGCCGACAACGACGATTCGTGGTGGTCGCCTCATGCGGCGGGGAGCGCCATCTCAGGCACGACCGCTCAGCCACGCGAGAAGCTGATCCCAGAAGGGGGCATAGCCGTCCCAGTCCATGAACTCGGGGCTTCCCCAGTGCGGTGAGCAGTCGGATGTGAAGGCTGCCACGCGACCTTTGCCGTGCGAGTCGACGATGAGCAGCGGATCGGCCCCGAACGCGAGGAGCGTCGTGCCCCGGGTGGGAGCGACGCGGTTGTATCCGAGGAAGTGCGGCCATTCCGTCGGGAGGCCCGCGAGGATGGGGTGGCCGGGCGTCGTGATGTTCGGCGTCACGCCCTCCGGCGTCTCCGCGCGGTCGTCGTAGCCGAGCATCCGGATCGGCAGCACTTCCTCGATCGGGGTGCCGTGGAACCGTGCTTTGCCTTCGAAGCCGGAGAACGACATGTACCCGCCGATCATCAGGAAGCCGCCTTCACCGGCCCCGACCCAGTCTGCGATCTCCCGTAGCCGGTTGGGGGTTCGCTGGCCACGTACGAATGTGTCCGGGTGCAGGAGCAGCGTTTCGGCTCCGATGTCGCTGAGGATGACGACGTCGTGCTCGAGGAGCGCCTGTCGCGAGCTCGGGAAGTCCTCCGTCGCCGCGTGGTTCGGGATGTGCTCGACCGTCCATCCCTGCTGCTCGAGCGCTGCTCGGAACTCGCGTGAGCCGTCGTCGTAGCTCCCCGTTGTGTAGGCCGAGAATCCCTTCTGGTGGATGCCGTAGCTCAGCCACGTCTCGCCGGCAAGCAGCACGCGCTTGCGCTTCATCGTGCCTCCATCGTGTGGGGGTGCCTCGTGATCACAACCGAATCCGCGGATCGGCGACAGCCTGCGTGAGATCGACGAGGACGTTGACAAGGACGTAGCCGGCCCCGACGACGAGCGTCACGCCGGTGATCGCCGCGAGGTCGCCGGAGCCGATCGACTGATCCGTGTAAAGACCGATCCCGGGCCAGGCGAAGACGCTCTCGATCACTACGACACCACCGAGCAGAAGCCCGAGCTGCAACCCCGTCATCGTCAGGGGTGCGGAGAGGGCGTTCCGCAGGCCATGCCGCCAGAGAATCGTCCTCGGCTCGAGGCCCTTCGCGTTCGCCGTGCGGATGTAGTCGCTGCGGTAGACCTCGATCAACGACGAGCGCAAGACACGACCGATCGCGACCGCGGGGAGCAGCGCGAGAGCGACCGCCGGCAGGACGAAGTGCTTCAACGCATCGGTCGCCACATCCGTCCGTCCCGCGATCAGCCCGTCGAGGAACACCACGCGGGTCGGGCCTCGCGGCGGGTCAGCCACACTCGAGGCCCCCGATGCGGGGAGCCAACCGAGCTTCAAGTAGAAGACGTAGATGAAGCCCAGGCCGAGCAGGAAGCCCGGGGCTGAGGCGCCGGCGACGAACGCCAGTCGGACGATGCCTCCGCCCCGCCCCGCGAGCGCCCCGAGGACACCGAGCATGAAGCCGCCAGCGCGGCCGTCGCCGGAAGGTACGAACCTATGTCGCTCAGCACAGGACGGCCGGTCCGGACCGACTCTCCCAGGCTCCCCCGGACAGCGTCGCCCAGGTAATCGACGTACCGGACGAGCAGCGGCCGGTCGAACCCGAGCCGCTCTCGTTCGCGTGCGACGACCTCCTCGGACGCGTGCGCGCCGACGCGCGCACGGACGGGGTCGCCCGGAACGATCGCCTGGAGGGCGAACACGATCGAAGCGAGCGCGAGCAACACCCCAACGGCGCCGACGAGCCTAGTGACGAGGAACCGGGTCACGACGAGCGGGAGACCTTCGCCAGATCGATCGTCCACGGGTAGGCCGGCACGTGCTCGACGCCCTGCAGGTCGGCCCGCGCGACGACCAGGTCCTTGACCTGCGCGATCGGTACGACCGCCCAGTCCTCGGTCGCCAGACGGCCGGCCTCACCGTAGTCCTCCTCGCTGGTGCCGCCCGCGCGCAGGCCTGCGTCGAGGGCGGTGTCAACGCCCGGGTTCGAGTAGTTGAAGAAGTTGAGGCCGCCCTTCGTGTACCAGACGATCCGGCCCCAGGCATCGGGGTGAGCGCCGTCGGGTGTCGGTGTCGAGACGTAGATGTCGGCGGCGTTCTTGACGTCGTCGCGGTAGCCGAAGACCGTGCCCAGCTCGACCTGGCGAACGTTCGCCTTGACGTCGACGAGCGCGAGCTTCTGCCGCATAGACCTCCTCGATGAGGGTCTCGACATCGATCGCCTGGATCACGGCCCGTCGGACGCCGACATCGGCGAGTGCGGGCTTGTTCTGGTTCAGGAACAGGGTGGTCGTCCCGAGCTAGTCGAAGGTGTCCACAGACAGGTTGTCGTCCGCCTCGACGGAGTCGAGATTCGCGAGCGGGAAGCCGTGCATGATCGCGTCGAGGTCGCCCCGCTGGAGTTGCAACAGTTGCGAAGAGACGTCGGGCTGCACCGAGACCTCCGCCTTGGCGAAGTACGGCGCCTCGCCCCAGTAGTTCGGGTTGCGCGCGAGCGTATAGCCGGTTCCCTGCTCGAACGACTCGAGCGTGTACGGCCCGGTACCCGCCGCATGCGTCTTGAGGAACTCCTGAGCCTGATCCTTGGCATACTCGTCGAGCACGCTGGGGTTGATCACCTTGGGCCCCCAGAGCGACGCCATCAGATCGAGGAACCCGGCCACTTTCTGCTTCAGGACGATCACGAGCGTCTGGTCGTCGGGAGTCTCATACCGGGCCACATCCCCGAGCATGTAGGCCGGACCCTGATCCACTGCCGTCCGCCGCTCGAAGCTCTTCTGGACAGCTTGGAGGTGACGGGTGTGGCGTCGGAGAACTTCGCGTCCGAACGGAGCGTGAACGTGAACGTGAGCCCGTCGTCGGACTCCTCCCAGGATTCCGCGAGTGCCCCTTCGAGCTCGGTGCTATCGGACTTGTACCTGAGCAGACCGTCGTAGAGCGCGAGCATGACCGCGTCCCCTTCGATGTCGTAGAAGACGTCAGGGTCGACGGTAACCATGTCGGCGAAGAAGGCGACGCGAAGCACGGCGTCGTCCGAGGGGCCTTCCTCGGACGACTCGGTCGTCGCCGTGCCACTGGTGTCTGCCGCCTCGTCGTCGCTGTCGCTCATGCATGCGGCGAGGAGGAGCGAGGCGAGAGCGAGGAGTACTAGGTGCGTGAAACGGCGAAACATGGAGCCTCCTTCGGGTCAGGATCGGTCATCGAAAAGGTCACGGACTCCGTCTCCGGCGAGATTGGCGGCGACGGCGATCAGGAAAACGGCTAGTCCCGGTGCCAGCGGAACGAGGGGGTAGCCGAAGAGGTAGTCGACCCCGCGGGCGGCCATCGCGCCGAGCTCCGGTGCGGTGGTGGTGAACCGAGCCCGAGGAACGACAGGCCGGCAAGCGTCAAGACGAGGATCTGCACGTCGAGGCTCGCGGCGACGATCACGGGCGGCAGCGCTCCTGGCAGCAGGTGGCGCAGCAGCAGCCTCCGGCCCGAGACCCCGGCCAGACGCGCGGCGTCGACATGCGGCCGCGCGGCGAGCGCCCGCACCTCGCCACGGACGAGCCGCGCGTACCACGGCCACCAAACGAGCGCCACGGCGACGACGGTGTTCCTAAGGCTCGGTCCCAGCGCAGCGACGATCGCGATCGCCATCACGGGCCCCGGGAGTGCGAGCGCCGTATCGGTCAGGCGCATCAGAAGCGCGTCCACGAGGCCACCGCGAGCGCCAGCGACGAGTCCGATCGTCCCGCCTACGAGGATCCCGAACGCGATCACGATCGCCGCCGCCGCCAGGCTCGTCCGCATCCCGAACAGCACCCGGGCGAACACGTCCTGACCGATGTCGTCGGTGCCGAGAGGGTGGCTCAGGGACGCCGGCGCGAACGACTCGGCGACTGCGACGGTGGGGTCGGACGCGATCAGCGGCGCGAGCAGGGCGAGCGCGACGAGGGTCGCGAAGAGCGCGAATCCCAGCTTCTCCGCGCCCGGAAGACGCCGCGCCGACGCGAGCCGCGGCCAGCGCCCGCGCACGAAGGTTCCGCGGGCGACGTCGATCACGAAGGGAACTCCGGGACCGACGCCAGCAGCGTTCTCGTGTACTCGTGGACGGGCGCGGTGATGACACGCTCCGGTTGGCCCCTCCTCGACGATCCGCCCCTCAGTCATCACCACGATCCGGGTCGGACACGAGGCGGGCAGCGGCCAGATCGTGGTGACGAAGACCATCGCGAATCCGAGCTCGCGCCTGAGGCGGCCGAGTAGGTTCAGCACGGACGCGGCGAGCGAGGCATCCAGGGCAGAGATGGGCTCGTCGCACAGGAGGAGGTCTGGCGGCTCGATCACGGCGCGGGCGAGCGCGACCCGCTGACGCTGCCCTCCCGAGAGCTGCATCGGCCGCACCCCCACCACCTCCTCGGGCAGACCCAGGCGGGCCAGCACCTGCGCGAGTCGCTCGCGCCGCTGCGCGCGCGGCAGCGCCCGCACACGATCCTCGAGTAGCTCGCCGACGCGAAGCCACGGCGTCAGCGATGACCCCGCATCCTGAAACACCATCTGCGGTGTCGCTCCGCCCGTGTCGACCCGCCCCGATGTCGGCCGCACGAAACCCGCCAGGGTGCGCAAGAGTGTCGTCTTGCCGCTCCCGCTTTCGCCGACGAGCGCGACCGACTCGCCCGCGCCGACCTGCAAGGTGACGCCGGCGAGCGCGTCGTGGGCGCCGGTGCTTCGAAACAGCCCCCGACTGGCCGGGAACCGGACAACAACGTCGGTGAGAGCAGCCGCTCCCCGAGGCTCGGCCATGGCCGGCCACCGCGGCGTGATCGCGGCCTCGAGCACGCGGCGCCCCGCCTCGAAATGACAGGCGACCAGACCGGGCCGCCACGTCACGGGCTCGAGTTCTGGTTGACGCTCCACACACACGGCCGCGGCGGACGGACAGCGGGGCGCGAAGGCACAAGCGCTCTCCTCGGCCCGCGGATCCGGTGGCTCCCCCATGATCGTGGGCAACTCCACGCGAGGGTCTGCGGCGAGCGTGATCCGCGAGGTAAGCAGCGAGGCGCTGTACGGATGAGCGGGATCGGCGAGAACAGTGCGCGCGGAACCCAGCTCCACGACCCGCCCCGCGTACATGACGCAGATCCGATCGGCGATCGACGAGGCGACGCCGAGGTCGTGCGTGATCAGGACGATCGCGCAGCCGACCTCCTCGCGGATGCTGCGGAACAGCTGGAGAACCTGTGCCTGCACCGTGACATCGAGCGCCGTCGTCGGCTCGTCCGCGACGATCAGCTTCGGCTCACCCGCGAGCGCGATCGCGATCATCACGCGCTGCCGCAGTCCTCCCGAGAGCTCGTGAGGGTAGGCGCGCATCCGACGTTCGGGGTCTCGGATCCCGACGGCTTCGAGTAGCCGGCGTGCCGCGTCCCCGCTCCCAGCGGACTCCGCGACCTGCCGGCCGACCCGCATGGTCGGGTTCAGTGAGGTCATGGGGTCCTGGAAGACCGCCCCGAGCGCCCGACGGCGCACCTGTCGGCGCGTGCCTGCGTCGGCTCCGATCATGTCGACGCCATCGACAACCGCCGCCCCGTCGATCCGGGCGCCCGGGCCGAGAAGTCCGAGCAGCGAGAGGCCGAGCACTGTCTTCCCCGACCCGGATTCTCCGACGATCGACACGATCTCGCCTGCCGCGACGTCGAGGTCGACGCTGCGGAGTGCATGCACGGTCGAGCCGCGCTGCAGGAACTGGACGCGAAGGTCGCGGATCTCGGCGACGGCGAGGGCGGGCCGTGCGGTCGTCGCGGCGGTCGCTATCGCGTCGCCCCGTCTGCAATCGAGCGCACCGGTGGGCGCGGCGCCCCGTCGTAGGCGCCGAAGGCGGCGATGATCTCGCTCGAATCCCGGAGGGCGCCGGTTTGGAGGTATTCCATCGCGCGGAGCGATGCGTCGTGCGCGTCCTGCAACGAGCCTCCGACGACGTCCTGCGCAACACGAACGTGGTAGTCGTGCTGATGCGCGTCGACGAAGGTGTAGTGAACGCAGACGTCGGTCAGCGCCCCGCAGAGAACGAGCGTGCGTGCACCGAGCCCCTTCAGCAGGATCTCGAGGTCGGTGCCGAAAAAGGACGAGTAGCGCCGTTTCGGCACGAAATACTCGTCCGGCCACGGCTGGAGCAACTCGACGAGCCGGGTATCCGGGTCGTCCTCCACACAGTGGACTCCTTCCGAGCCGTCGAGCTCCCGACCGAAATCCGCGAGCGTCCGCGCATGGCGCTCCTGGATGAAGATCACCGGGATGCCCGCAGAACGTGCCGCCTCGACGAGCTCGACCGCCCGCTCGACACGTTCCGCGTAGCCGCCCATCTGTGGTATGGCGTAGTTCTCGTTGTATCCGGCCTGCTGGTGGTCGATCGAGATGAGCACCGGTTGGCCAATCAGGATCTCCGTCACGCGCTGGTCTCCTTTCGTTGGTTGCGCGGCTTCTGTCGTCGCGGTGCGGCGCTCTGGGGTGGTGCTGCGGGCGGCGCAGTCGAACTGCGGATGAGCAGCCGCGTCTCGAGCACGATGCGTTGCGGAGGAGCTCCGTTGGGGGCGTCGATCCGAGTCAGGAGGAGACGCATCGCGAGCGCGCCCTGCTCCTCCATGGGCCGGTCGATAACCGTCAGCGGTGGATCGAGGATCTCGCCGAGGTCCAGATCGTCGAACCCGACGAACGAGATCTCGTCAGGCACGCGGATACTCATGGCGTGGAGTGCCCGCAGCGCACCGATTGACATCAGGTTGTTCGCAGCGAAGATCGCCGTTGGCGGCTTCTTCAGAGCCAGAAGCCGGAGTGCGCACTGGTAGCCGCCCTCTCGACGGAAGTCGCCGATTTGAATCAGGTCCGGACTTGGTTCGACTCCTACGCGAGTGAGTTCGTCCAGGAACCCCTCGTGGCGCCCCAGCCCAGGGGTTGTATCGAGCGGACCGCTGATCAACCCGATCCGCTCGTGGCCGAGCTCGAACAGATGGCGTGCTGCCTGTCGGGCACCGTCAGCGTTGTCTACAAGGACACTGTCAAACGCATCAGTCTTCGCAAGCTCTCGGTCGAGGAAGACGACGGGCGGCTTTGCCCGTCTGAGGACGGGAGAGACGTCGGCGGGTTCCGTCGCCGGCGCCAGAATGATTCCGTCCACACGGTCGGCGAGCGCAGCGAGCACCTCCTCCTCGCGCTCCGCGCTCTCCTCCGTATTGAAGAGGAACACGCTGTACCCGCGGCTGCGGGCGATCGACTCGGCGCCCTTGACGACGGCAGCGAAGAACGGGTTCGCGATGTCTGGAACGACGACGCCGATCGAGTGCGTGGTGCCGAGCTTCAGCGATCGCGCCGCAGGGCTCGGCCGGAACCGGAGTTCCTCGATCGCGTCGGCGACGGCGTGCTCCGCACGCACGCGCTCCCCCTTCAGATAACGGGAGATTGTCGCTGTCGAAACGCCCGCGAGGCGAGCTACGTCATAGATTGTGGCCATGTGTAACCGGTATCTGTAATCGTTAACACACCTGGACGCAAGAGTGGCCCGGAAAGCGAGCATGCATCTTGACACGCTGTCATAGCTTGTTATAACATGACGGTCATGCCCGCGATCTCGCGGAATTCTCCGATACCTCTCTATCGGCAGATCGAGCGTCTTCTCGCTCGCGCGATCGATGGCGGCGATCTCGGTGAGGGCTCGATGCTTTCGGAGCTTGACCTCGCCCGCCGCTTCGCGGTCAGCCGCGTCACGACCCGCCAGGCGCTCACAGAGCTGGAGCGAAAGGGGCGGGTTGTTCGTGTCCAGGGCAAGGGCACGTTCGTCACGGAGCGGCGCAAGCTCGAGCCCCAGAGCGCGCTCACGAGCTTCAGTGAGAACATGCGCGCGCTCGGGAAGGAGCCGAGCTACCGCACGCTCGGTGTTTCGCGAGTCCCGGCGAACCCTGGCGTCGCGACCGCCCTCGGGCTCGAGCCCGGCGATCATGTGGTCCGGATCGAGCGGCTCCTCTTCGCCGACGGGACGGAGATGGCTCTGATGCGCGCGTTCCTCCCGCGGTGGGTCTACGAGCGCGATCAGCGGCCGTGGACGGCCGAGCGGCTCGACGGCAGCTCCTTCTACGTGATCCTCGAGGAGGAGCTCGGGATCGCCCTCTGGAAGGCGCAGGAGACGGTCGAAGCGGTCGAAGCCGGCGCGGAGGCCGAGTTCCTCGATCTGGCCCGCGACGCCCTTCTTCTCTCCGTCCACCGGCGCACGTGGGATCGCGGCTCGCGGATTGTCGAGTACACGAACCTTCTCTACCGCGCCGATCTCTATCGCTACCAGGTGGAGTTATTCCGCTCGCCCGAAGAGAGGATCGGCTGATGGGCGTCTATCCGCCCAAGCCGAACGCGCTCGTCGAGATCTTTGGATGTCCGAAGGTGCTGATCGGTACCGTCCACAGCCTGCCGCTCCCGGGTTCGCCGCGCTATCGCGGCGAACCAATTGAAGAGCTCATCGCCTACGCAGTCGATGAGGCGCGCCGCTATTGCGACGGCGGCTTGGACGGCGTGATCGTCGAGAACTCCGGCGACGTGCCCTTCTCGAAGCCGGAAGACATCGGGCTGGAAACGGCAGCAGCGATGGCCGTGCTCGCCGAGCACGTCCGCCGCAACGTCTCGATTCCCGTCGGGATCAACGTGCTCGCGAACGGCGTCGCCTGCTCGATTGCCGTCGCGAAAGCGGCTGGCGGTCGCTTCGTCCGCGCCAACCAGTGGGTGAACGCGTACGTCGCGAATGAAGGCCTCGTCGAAGGGCCGGCCCCGGCGGCCACCCGGTACCGCGCGTGGCTTCACGCAGACGTTCGGGTCTTCGCCGACGTCCACGTCAAGCACGGGAGCCACGCGATCGTCGCGGACCGCTCGCTCGAGGCGATGACCCGCGACGCGGAGTTCTTCGACGCCGACGTCCTGATCGCGACCGGTGAGCGGACGGGCGGCGCCACGGAGCTCTCGGAGCTCGCCGGCATCCGCGAGTCGACCGCTCTGCCGGTGATCATCGGCAGCGGGGTCACGATCGACAACGCGGCGGAGCTGCTCGCCGCGTCCGACGGCGCGATCGTCGCGTCGTGGCTGAAGGAGGAGGGCGTCTGGTGGAACCCGGTCGCGCCCGAGCGCGTAAAGCGGCTGGCAGCGCTCGCGGCCGACGTCTGGGGAATCGCCGGATGACGCTGCTCGTCGCCGGTTACCTCACGCTCGACGTCACCTGCCTCGTCTCGCGGATTCCCGACTTCGACGAGCGGATCACGGCCGACGCTGTCACTCAGGCCCCAGGGGGCATGGCCGCAAACTGCGCCTGCGCCGCGGCCCGGCTCGGCTCCGACGTTCACTTCTTCGGGAAGGCCGGCACGGGTGAGCTCGGGAACGAGTCGATCGCGGCGCTCGAGGCGGAAGGAGTCGACTCGAGAGGCGTCGTCCGCAGCGACGGAGGCGATTCCTTCTGCCTGATCTTCGTCGCACCGGACGGCGGCCGCATGATCGTGAGCGAGCCGCTCGACTTCGACTGGCGTCTCTTCGACGAGGCGGTCGCCCGTGGCGCCGAGGCCTTCCATGTCGACGGCTACCGTCTGCACGACGCGCGCCCTCGTGCCGAGGCCGCGCGCGGCCGTGGGATCCGCTCCTCGATCGACCTCGACGGCGCCGAGGCTCCGCAATGGTCGGATCTCGAAGCCGCCGCGGCCGCGTTCTCGATCCTCCTCCTGAACCGTGGCGTCGCCGAAGCCGTGGGGCGCGCGCCGGCAGACGCTGCCGCCGAGCTGGTCGCGGCCGGCGCCGATGTCGTGGCCGTCACGCTCGGCCCGGACGGGATCGTCGTTGCCGCGGTCGGGGAGCCCGCCACCCGCATCGCCGGCTTCGCCGTCCATCACGTCGACACGACCGGCGCGGGCGATGTCTTCGCGGGCGCCTTCCTGCACCGGCTGCTCGGCGGCGCCTCCCCGACCGACGCGGCCGTCTTTGCGAACGCAGCCGCAGCGCTCTCGACCACCGCGATCAGCGCCCGTGGGCTCTTGCCCACACAGGAAGGCGTCCAGCACCTACTGGATTCGCGCCCGGTCATCCAGGAGGTCCAGCGATGACCGGGCGCCGCCCCGTTCTGCTCGGTGAACACAGTTGGGTGGAGGTCGTCGGGCTCGTTGAGCAGAGCGATCTCGTCGTGCTTCCGATCGGCGCCGTCGAGCAGCACGGTCCGCATCTACCGCTCCTCGTGGACGCGATCCAGGTCGAGGCGATCGCGCACGAGGCGTCCGCCCGCAGCGGCGTCCCGATCGCCCCTACCTTCACCTACTCGTCGTCGCAGGGGCACAGTCAGCTCTTCCCGGGCACGATGGCGCTCTCGCCCGGCACGACTGTGACGGCGCTCTCCGAGCTCTGCGACTGGCTCGTCGCAGCCGGCTTCCGGAAGCTCTTCCTCCTCAACGGCCATGTCGGGAACGGCGGTCCGATCTGGAACGCGGTCGACATCGCCCAGGCGCGCCTGCCACGAGAAGTGTCGCTGCACGGGATGAGCTGGTGGGATCTGACGTCCGAGGTCTGGCGGCTCGTGACGAGTGACTGCCCGGACGCGGATTGGCTCTTCCACGCGAACCATGGCGAGACGTCGCTGATGCTGCACCTCCGGCCCGACCTCGTCCGGATGGACCGGGCCGTCGACCAGGACGACATCGCCTGGACGTTTACCTACGACATGGCGAAGCTTTCCCGCTCCGGCGCGATCGGACGCCGGACGACGGAGGCGACCGCGGCGGACGGAGAGCGGATCTTCGAGGTGGCCGTCACTGCGCTCGTCGAGCGTCTCGGGCGGATGGCGGCGGAAGAGCCGCCCGAGAGCTGGCCGAAGGATGTCCGCCGCTGGCGCGCGACGGCCGCCGCCGAGTACCTCGACGAGCCCGGACGAAACGACCCTGCGAATCAACCAACGAACGGAAAGGATCTCCCTTGAGCAGACAGCACGGTTTTCTGCGTCTCCTGCTCGGCCTCGCGGTGTGCCTCGCACTCCTGCTCGCGGCCGGGTGCGGCGGCGAAGACGAGAGCTCCTCGTCGGGCGACACCGGGTCCACCGAGTCCACCGACACGGACGCGACCGGCGGAGGCGGTGATGCGAAGCCGTTCAAGGTCGGCCTCGTCACCGACATCGGCGGGATCAACGACCGCGGCTTCAACCAGTTCGCCTACGAAGGGCTGAAGCAGGCGCGGGACGAGCTCGGCGTCGAGATCCGCGTCGCACAGTCGGACTCGAACGCCGACTACGTCCCCAACCTCTCCTCGCTCGCCCGCCAGGGCTACGACCTCGTGATCGCGGTCGGGTTCCTCACAGGCGACGCGACCCTGCAGACCGCGAAGCAGTTCCCGGACACGAAGTTCGCGATCGTCGACTTCGGCTACGCCCCGGAAGACGAGCTGCCGAACCTGCAGAGCCTCCTCTTCAAGGAACAGCAGGCCGGCTACCTCGTCGGCTACCTGGCGGGGCTCGTCACGGCCGAGAAGTCCGACCGCACGAACCCTCAGCTCGTGATCGGCTCGGTCGGCGGCCAGAAGATCCCGCCGGTCGACCGCTACATCGCCGGCTTCCAGAAGGGCGCCAAGGACGCGAACGCCAAGGTGAAGACGCTGAACGCGTACTCGCAGGACTTCGTCGACCAGGGCAAGTGCAAGGAGGCTGCACTGAACCAGATCGAGCAGGGCGCCGACGTCGTCTTCAACGTCGCAGGGGGCTGCGGTCTCGGAGTCCTGACAGCCGCGAAGGACAGCAACGTCTGGGGAATCGGGGTCGACTCCGACCAGTCCTTTATCGGCGCGCAGGTGCTGACGAGCGCCCGCAAGAAGGTCGACGTGGCCGTCTTCGAGGCAGTCAAGTCCGCGGAGGCCGGCGAGTTCGAGAAGGGCACCCGCACGTTCGAGCTCACGAACGAGGGCGTCGGCTTCGGCAAGGTCGCCTCCTCGATCCCTCAGGAAATGGTCGACAAGGTCGAGGAGCAGCAGCAGAAGATCATCGACGGGGAAATCGAGATCCCGGAGACAGTCAAGTAGGAATCCGGCAGGGCGGGAGGCACGGCACGCCTACCGCCTGCTCGCTTCCTGCGACGCCATGTTCGTCCATCTCACGGCAGCATCTGGCGCCTACGCAGAAACCTGTCTCCTCCCCGGCGACCCGAACCGGGCGCGGCGGATCGCAGAAGCGTTTCTCCAGGACGTCGTCCAGGTGAACGCCGAGCGCGGCCTACTCGGCTACACCGGTACTTACGAGGGCCGGCCTGTCTCCGTGCAGACGACAGGGATGGGCGGCCCATCCGCAGCGATCGTGGTCGAAGAGCTGATCGGTCTCGGCGTCAAACGGCTCCTTCGCGTCGGCAAGTGCGGCGGACTCCAGCCCGACATGGCTCTCGGCGACCTTGTCGTCGCCGTCTCGGCCGTGCCTGCGGACGGAGTCTCGCGCGAGTACGTCGGCGCCGACGCCTACGCCCCAACATCCACCTGGCGCGTCGTCGAGTCGGCGGTAGATGCCGCAGCCGAGCTGGGCCTACCCATCCGGGTCGGCCCAATCGCCTCGACGAACACGTTCACGACCCACGATCCCGATCCGGAACGAGAGCGGCGCTGGGCAACCCGCGGCTGCCTCGCCGTCGAGATGGAGGCCGCCGCGATCTTCACCATCGCCTCTGCTCGTAACGTCGAAGCCGGCTGCCTCCTCACCGTCGCCGACGTGAGCGGGGCTGAAGCCGAATTCGTGCGCATCTCCAAGACGGAATCGAAGGCTGCCGTCGAGCGGCTGATCCGTCTCGCACTCGCGACCGCCGTCCGGCTCTAACCGCGCCAGTATCGCGGGTTGGGCTGAGGCATATGAGCGAAGAGCAGAGTGGGAGCGGAGAGCGAGGCGTAGCGGTCGGGGGAGTCGTGGACGCGGGCTGCTCGAGGAACGGCTTGACCAGCGCGTGGTGGTGGAAGGCAGACGAGGCGGCGCCGTGTGCTCGGCAGACGGCCAGGAAGCGTTGGGCGTTGTCGCGGAGCCTGGGGGTTACTCGCGCCTGTGCCTCTGCCTCGAAGCGCGCCAGCAGCGAGCTGACGGCGTCGAGCTCGCGCAGATCGGCTGATCGTCGGGTGGGACGAACGGTATCTTCTCGGCGACGATCGACGCGTAGGACGGGTCCTTAGTCCGAGTAGCACATCAATCTCGTTGATGGCCGAGAAGTCGCCGGCCTTGG
>JANDLU010000110.1 GCA_024330215.1 Candidatus Gaiellasilicea maunaloa | reverse complement strand
CAGCGCACTGGACTGCCTTTCCACCATCTTTTCGATGGGCGCACCTGGGATTGAACCAGGGACCTCTCGCGTGTGAAGCGAGCGCTCTCCCGCTGAGCTATGCGCCCGGGACTGAAGAGAGAATAGCGTCGCCGCGCGAGCGTCCGGCATCGAGCTCACCGGGGCTGATCAGGTCGTAGAGCTCGCTCGCGATGTAGATCCGCTGCCATCTGCGCGGTTCGCCGTACTCGCGGAGGATGCCCGCATCCTGAAGCGCCGCGATTGCAGCGCGCGCGGTGGGTGCGCTCACGCCCAACTGCTCCTGTGCGATCCGAGTGGTCACGAAGGGCGAGAGGAAGACGGCGTCGACGAGCGCGAGCGCCTTGACGCTCCGCCCCATGCGCCGGACGCGGTCTCGATAGTCGGCGTGAAGCGATTGCAAGCGATCGGCGAGCTCGATTGCGGCATCCGCCTGGATGCGAACACCCTTGAGCACGTACCTGATCCAGCTCTCCCAGTCGCCGTGCGTACTCACTCTCATCAGGCCTCCGTAGTACTGCCGGCGAGTCCGCTCGAAATAGGGCGACAGGTAGAGAAGCGGTTGCGGCATCAGGCCGCGCTCGGTCAGGAAGACTCCCATCAGCAGCCGACCGACGCGGCCATTGCCGTCGCCGAATGGGTGAATCGCCTCGAACTGGTAGTGCAGGATCGCCATCTGGACCAACGGCCGATGCGCCTTCTCGTGAATGAAGCGCTCGAGGTCGTCGAGACATCCGACAAGCTCGGAGGGGGGAGGCGGCACGTAGGCGGCATTGGCCTCAGATGACCCGCCGATGAAGTTCTGGTACGTCCGAAACGCTCCGGGCTGCGTCCCTGAACCTCTAACGTCGAGGAGAAGCCGCTCGTGGAGCTCCCGGATCAACCGAAGCGAGAGGGGAAGCGCGTCTAGGCGCTCGAGTCCGTAGCGGTACGCGCTCGAGTAGTTCAGGACCTCTTGAACGTCGCCGGCCACAGGGAGCTGGAGGCGCGCCTCCGTCGCGTAGAGGTCGGAGAGGGTCGTCTGCGTGCCTTCGATGCGGGAGCTGAGGACAGCCTCCTGCCGAAGGTACGGACCGATCAGGAGCTCGGGATTGCTCAGGCGTCGCCCGATTCCTTCGAGGACACCGAGCCTGTTGGATGCGGCGTCCAGGAGGTCGATGCTCTCAGGCGACAGAGCGAGCTCTCGGGGGGCCGGCCCAGGGACAAAGGCTGCGTGTCCTCCGCTGGTCTTTGCAAATCGTCCAGGAGACTCGGGTGAAAAAGCTTCGATGTCCATCGCGCATTGAAAGGTATCAGCGACTTTCTTTCCAAGCCGGACGAGGATCGAAAGAAGTCCGATGCGCTACCCTTCCTTCGCCCGGTCGCGCTAGGTGGGGAGTTAGCGGTTCCCTGTACCCGACATCCGCTCCAGCGGGACCGAACGCCGTCCGAGGGCAGTTTCAACGGGATCAGGTCTCGCGCACGTGGTGTCGAGGGTCAGGTTCCGCGCACTGGGAGCATCCGAACCGCGTCAGGTCCGGAAGGAAGCAGCGCTAAGGATTCCCTCCCAGGTGCCGCGGTCTCGCCTGACCGGAGCCGGCGACGCGAGCGCCCCCCGCGGAAGCCGCTCGAAGACGGAATGCGCGACCGGGCGTACCATCTTCGCTTCGCGAAGCTGGTTAGAAAAGAGCGCGACGGAGAGCCGCCGCCTTCGAGGGACCGACTCCGGGAACCTGCTCCCACGTCTCGGGATCCGATGTCACCAGCCGTGCAACGCTTCCGTATCGGTCGAGTAGACGCCGCGCCAGGACGACCGAGATACCGGGAACGCCGGCGAGCACCGCCTCAGCGGGAGTCGAGTCGAGACTACGCGGTCGTTGCGCGTAGACCGGTCGGTCGCGCGACGGCCGGAGCGCGTGCTCCTTCAAGACACCAAGCCAGGTGACGGTATCGACGACGCCAGTACTGCGGATCACCTGGATTCCCAACGCACCCGCAGCAAGGTAGGCGCCTCGCACGGCGTGGGGATGCAAGGCGCCGCCGTCGAGGTCTGGGCCTTCGACGAGGAGAAACGGTCGCCTGGCGACTCGACGTAGCGCTCCGAGCTGGCACCAGAAACGCCCCTCCAAGACCGACAAGTGCAAGTCACGCACCTCCTTTCGCTCGACGAGAATCCCGCCTGACAGGCTGTAGTCGCCGGCCGCCAAGTGCGTGATCTCGAAAGGCAGCTCCTGCCGTCGAAGCTCCGCAACGACGGCCTTCGATTCGAACGCATCGACCAGGATCGGGCAAACTGCGCTCATGCAGTTCAGTGTGAAGCCCTCGCACCAGCTCGACCAGCGTCCGAAACGGACGTCTAACCGCGTTTCGCCCGAAGGGCGAAAGGCGGCGTGACTGCCCTCTACCGCAAGTACCGGCCGCAGGACTTCGACGACGTGGTCGGGCAGGAGGCGGTGGTGCGGACGCTGCGGAACGCGATCGAGCTCGGCCAGCTCCGTCAGGCCTACCTCTTCGCAGGTCCGCGCGGCACCGGCAAGACCTCGATGGCGCGGATCCTCGCGAAGGCGGTCAACTGCGAGCAGGGGCCGACGGCGACGCCGGACAAGGTGTGCCATGCGTGCGTCGCGATCGCGAACGGCTCCTCGCTCGACGTGATCGAGATGGACGCCGCCTCACAGCGCGGGATCGACGACATCCGCGAGATCCGGGAGCGGGTCGTGCTCCAGCCGGCGGAAGGTCGCTACAAGGTCTACATCCTGGACGAGGCGCACCAGCTCACCGACGCGGCCTGGAACGCGCTCCTGAAGCTGATCGAGGAGCCTCCGCCCCACCTGATCTTCGTCTTCTGCACGACCGAGATCTCGAAGGTGCTGCCGACGGTGCGCTCCCGCTGCCAGAGCTTCGTCTTCGCGCGACCGCGGCTGCCCGAGCTGGTGCGCGTGCTGCGGCGCGTCTGCGACGCCGAGGGGATCGAGGCACCGGACGCGGCGCTGGCGCTGATCGCGCGCGGCGCCCGCGGCTCCTTCCGCGACGCCGAGTCGACCCTCGACCAGCTCGCGTCGGCCACGAGCAATGCGATCGACGTCCAGTCGGTGCTGCAGCTCCTCGGCGCGGTCGAGGAGGACGCGCTCTTCCGGCTCTGCGACGCGATCGTCGACGGCGACACGGCCGGCGCGCTCGTCTTCGTCGAGGAGCTCGCCGAGCAGGGACAGGATCTCGGCCGGCTCGTCACCGACCTGCTCGAGCACCTGCGCCATCTGCTTCTCGTCCAGCACATGGGCCACGTGCCGGACTCGCTGCCGGTCACCGACGAGACACGCGACCGGCTCCGCGAGCAGGCGAACCAGCTTCCCGAGCCGACAGTGGTTCGGCTCTGCGATCTACTCGCCGTCGCGGTCGACGATCTGCGCCAGGGCGGCGATCCCCGCCTGCCGCTCGAGCTCGCGCTCGTCAAGGTGACCCGACCGGGCGGCGATCTCTCACGCGAGTCGATCGCCTTTCGGCTGGAGCGCCTTGAAGCCGCCGGAGGCGGCTTCAAGGTTAGTCCCGAGCGCCTACAAAGCGGCGAAGCCGCTCTGACTGAGCCTGAGCAGCCGGCAGAGACGATCGAGGCAACCGATCCGACTCCTGCGGCTGCTCAGGCTCAGCCGCCGCTCGCGCTCGAGCAGCTCCAGGACGCGTGGCAGCGCACCATCCTCCCTGCCGTGCAGTCGCGCTCGATTCCGCTCGCATCCCTGCTCGGCGAGGCCCGCCCGACCGTGCTGGAGGATGAGACGCTGACACTCGAGTTCCCCGCCACGGCCGATTTCCACCGACGCCAGGCCGACGAGCCGAAGGCGCTCGGCGCGATCCGCGACGCGCTCTACGAGGTGACGGGTCGCCGATTGGCGGTGGCGCTGACGCTCGGCGAGCCGACCGAGGCAGACGAGCCGGAGAACGAGTCGCCGATCTCCGAGGAAGCGCTGATCTCGATGTTCAAGGAAACGTTCGACGCCCAGGAAGTGGAGGAGACTCGGTGAGCAAGATGGACATGAACAAGCTGATGCAGCAGGCCCAGCAGATGCAGGAGCAGATGCAGAGGGCCCAGGAGGAGGCCGCGAACGAGGTCGTGGAGGCCTCGGCCGGCGGCGGCATGGTCACCGTCAAGGCGACGGGTGGCGGTGAGATCGTCGGGATCACGATCGATCCGAAGGCGATCGACCCGGACGACCCCGAGCTCCTGGCCGACCTGATCCTCGCCGCCGTCAACGAGGCGCTCCGCTCCGCGAGCGCGCTGATGGAGTCGAAGGTCTCGGGAATGCTCCCCGGAGGACTCGGCGGACTCGGCCTACCCGGCTTCTGAGCTGCTCTCGAGCCGCCGCGAAGCCGTCAGCGTGGGTTGACAGGGACTGTCCCTGTCAGCCCACGCTGACATGTTCGCGAAGGCTGATTCAGGCCGCGCCGGCGAGGTCTGAAAGACGCTCGCCCAGGCTGCGCAGAGCGGTCGTCTCGAGCTGGCGGATCCGCTCGCGCGTGAGCCCGAGCTCCTTGCCGATCTGCTCCAGGCTCGTGCCTTCGGCATGCCCGGCGAGTCCGAAGCGACGCTCGAGCACGAGGCGCTCCCGCTCGGGCAGCTCCGCCACGGCCTCCCGGACGCGCTGCTGCTCGAACGACGCGCCGGCCAGATCGAGCGGATCCTCCGCGGCCCGATCGCCGAAGAGATCGCCGAGCTCGCCGTCCCCGTCCCCGATCGCCTGGTTCAGCGAGACGGACGCCTCGACCGCGTCGAGTGCCTCCTGCGCGTGCGTGGGCTTGAGCTCCGTCGCCTCGGCGAGCTCCTCGAGCGTCGGCGTGCGGCCGAGCTTCGCCTCCAGCGCCTGCCGGGTCCGCCGCAGCTTCAGCCGGCGCTCCTGGACGTGGACCGGAATGCGAATCGTGTCTCCCTGGTTCGCGACCGCGCGCTGGCAGGACTGGCGGATCCACCAGGTGGCGTACGTGGAGAACTTGAAGCCCTTGCGGTAGTCGAACTTCTCGACCGCGCGGTTGAGGCCGATCACGCCCTCCTGGATCAGGTCGAGGAGCGGGAGTTGATGACCCTGGTAGCGCTTCGCGATCGAGACGACGAGGCGCAGGTTCGCGTTGACCATCCGCTCCTTCGCCGCCAGGTCGCCGCGCTCGACGCGCTTTGCGAGCGCGACCTCGTCGGCGGCGGTGAGGAGCGTATGACGTCCGATCTCGGTCAGGAAGAGCTGGAGGCTGTCGGTGACGGCGCCTACGGGAGTGAGGTCGAGGTCGACCGGCTCGTTGGCCAGCTCGTTGGACGGGGCGGGCGACTCCTCGATCTCGACGTCGGCCGCAGCCAGCGCGGCGCGCAGCTCGGCCAGCGCCTCGTCGCCGAGGTCGTGCTCGAGCTGGAGCGCCTCGAGCTCGTCCGCGCGTACGGATCCGCGCGTCTCCGCGTCGGCCAGGAAGCCGTCGAGGGTGTCGGTAGACATCTGGATGTCGATGTTGATCTCCGGGGCGTCGGCGCCCAGGGTGGGACTCTTCTGCATGTTCCTCCGAACTGAAGTGGTGTCGATCGGCGCCGGCCCCGGGCCTTGCAGCAAGCGAGCAAGCGGGCAGGCCGGAAAGGCGCCGCATCTCTATTAACGCCACGGTAGGGGTTTCTCTTCCACCCATTTCGCGCTTCCGAACAGAATCCTTACGTGGTGGGGACGTCCGAAAGGGACGGTTAGGCTGCACCCGGTGCTCAGCCCGTCGGTCGACAACCTCGTTGCGCAGCTCTCGCGACTGCCCGGAATCGGGCAGCGAACGGCGCAGCGGCTCGCCTTCCACATCCTCTCGACGGGCAAGGAGGAGGCGCTCGCGCTCGCGGGAGCGATCGGCGAGGTCAAGGAACGAGTTCGCTTCTGCCGGGAGTGCGGCAACCTGACCGAGGAGGAGCTGTGCACGATCTGTCTCGACGGACGCCGCGACCGCACCGTCGTCTGCGTCGTCGAGCAACCCGTCGACGCGATCTCGCTCGAGCGCACGCACGAGTATCGCGGTCTCTACCACGTACTCGGCGGCTCCCTCTCCCCGCTCGATGGGATCGAGCCCGAGCACCTGCGGATCGGGGAGCTGATCCGACGCGTCGGCGAAGGCGGGATCGAAGAGGTCGTCCTGGCGACCAACCCGAACATGACGGGCGAGGCGACGGCCGCCTATATCGCCGACCGCCTGCGCCACTCGAATGGGGGCGACCGCGTCCGCGTGACCCGTCTGGCGAGCGGACTTCCCGTCGGCGGCGACCTCGAATACGCGGACGAGGTCACACTCGGCCGGGCGCTGGCGGGGCGGCGTGAGCTCTGAGCCACGTTTCGTTCGCAATTTGCGAACTTTCGTCTCCAACTGGATTGACGGCGACGCGGTCGTCACCTAGATTGCGGGAGCTGAGCCGGTGGGCCTTCGGGTTTGCCGGTTCAGCACTTTTTATGGTCCGGTCTTCATGGTCCGGCGCAATCGTCCGCCCGGGCGCCTCGTCTAAACTCGCCGGCGTGGCAGCGACCGAGTACGAGGCCGTTCCCGCGGTCGACCCGGACGCGAGGCCGACGCCGCCCGGAGCCCGGAGCGAGAGCTCTGTCGTGATGAAGTTCGGCGGTACGTCCGTCGCCGATCCGGAGAAGCTGAAGCAGGTCGCCGCCCGGCTCGTGGGCGCGCGCGAGGCCGGCTACCGCGTCGTCGGCGTCCTCTCGGCGATGGGCAAGACGACGGACGAGCTGCTCCAGCTCGCCCGCGAGGTCTCGGCGAGCCCCGATCCGCGCGAGCTCGACATGCTCGTATCGGTGGGCGAGCGGATCTCCTGCGCGCTCGCGGCGATGGCGATCGTCGACCTCGGCCACGAGGCGATCTCGCTCACCGGCTCACAGGCCGGGATCGTCACCGACACCGTTCACGGCAAGGCGAAGATCGTCGAGGTGCGGGCTCGCCGGATCCACGAGGCGCTCGACCGCGGCAAGATCGTGCTCGTCGCCGGCTTCCAGGGCGTCTCGACGGCGTTCGAGGTGACGACTCTCGGACGAGGCGGCTCCGACACGACGGCCGTCGCGCTGGCAGCGGCACTCGGCGCCGACCACTGCGAGATCTACACCGACGTCCGCGGCGTCTTCTCCGCCGATCCGAGGCTCGTGCCGGACGCGCGCCCGCTCCGTCACGTGAGCTTCGACGAGATGCTCGAGATGGCCTCCTCGGGCGCGCGAGTGCTGGCAACCCGCTCGATCGAGGTGGCCCGCAGTCACACTGTGAAGCTCCACGTCCGCTCGAGCTTCGAGGAAGGAATCGGGACGTGGATCCAGGAGGAGGACACCGTGCCGTCTGAGAAGGGTGGGATGCTCGAGAAGGCGTTGATTTCCGGCGTCGTGCACCAGCGTGAGGAGACCGTCTACCACGTCGACGGCGCGACCCGCGCGCGGCTCTTCGGCGCGCTCGCGGAGGCGCTCGTCAACGTGGACACGATCGTCCAGACCGGCGAGCAGATCGTCTTCTCGGCCCCGCCGGAGGATCGAGCCGCCGCGGCGCGAGCCCTGGACGCGCTCGGGCTCACCTGGTCGTCCCGCGACGACCTCGGCAAGGTGAGTCTCGTCGGCGCGGGGATGAAGAGTCATCCAGGCGTCGCCGCGAAGACGTTCGCGACCCTCGAGGACGCCGGGATCGAGTCCCCGATCGTCTCGACGTCCCCGATCAAGATCGCCTGTCACGTGCCGACCGTCGACGTCGACCGCGCCGTCCGGGCGCTGCACGAGGCGTTCGAGCTTGGCCGCTGAGGCCCGGATCGGCGTCGTCGGCGCGACCGGCGCCGTCGGTACGATCACGCTCGCGCTCCTCCGCGAGCGCGGCTATCGGAACGTCCGCGTCTTCGCGTCGGTCCGATCGGCCGGTCGCGAGCTCGCCGGCCTGGCGGTCGAGGAGGCGACACCCGAGACGCTGGCCGCCGGCGACCTCGACCTCTGTCTCTTCTCCATCGGCGCCCAGGCAAGCCGCGAGCTCGTCCCGCCCGCCGCCGAGGCGGGAGTCGTCTGCGTCGACAAGTCGTCGGCCTTCCGGCTCGAGCCTGGTGTTCCGCTCGTCGTCCCCGAGGTGAACGGCGCGCGGGCGGCGGAGCACGACGGGATCGTCGCCAACCCGAACTGCTGCGCGATCCCGCTCACCTGCACGCTGAAGCCGCTCCTCGACGCGGCCGGCCTCGTCCGGGTGCGCGTCGCGACCTACCAGTCCGTCTCGGGTGCGGGCGCGCAGGCAATGGAGCGGCAACGCGCGCAACCCCAGGAGGCGAACGACCTCCGGATGGACTGGAGCTTCGACGGGGTCGAGTTCGAGGAGGAGGAGAAGCTGCGCGCCGAGACGCGCAAGATCCTCGAGCTGCCGGCGCTCCCCGTCAGCGCGACCTGCGTCCGAGTGCCGGTCCTCATCGGTCATGCCGAGGCGGTGTGGATCGAGACCGAGGAACCGCTCTCGGCAGAGCAGGCGACCGCGATTCTCGCCGCCGCGCCGGGAGTCCGACTCGAGCAGTTTCCCTCTCCCGGCGGCGCCGCAGGGCGCGACGACGTGCTCGTCGGGCGCATTCGACAGGACGCGACGGTCGAGAACGGGCTCGCGCTGTTCCTCGCCGCCGACAACCTCCGCAAGGGCGCCGCCCTGAACGCGATCCAGATCGCGGAGCTGCTGCTGGCGCACCAGTCCGTCGCCGCCTGAGTCTCCTGGATTCAGCGGTAGAGCCGTCGGGCCCAGGCCCGACGGCTCGTTGGCTCAGCCTGGATCCACCGATCTGCGCGACGCGGGTGCGTCACGCATTTCGGTGGATCCAGGCTCAGTCGACGCGAGTCAGACGATCGCGGCCGACCGCGGCGTCACCGGAAGCAGCCCGTTCAGCTGCGCCCAGCGACTCGCCTCGGTGCGGTTCGCGACGTCGAGCTTCCGATAGACGTTCGAAAGGTGGAACTTCACCGTCTGCTCGGTCACCCACAGCATCTTCGCGAGCTGCGTGTTCGAATGCCCCTCCGCAACGAGCTGGAGGATCTCGAGCTCGCGCCGCGTCAGATCGGGAAGACCCTCGGCCGGGATCCGAGCCGCCGGCACTGCCGGCGGACGGTTTCCGGGAAGGTAGACCGAGTGCGCGAACGCCTGCCGAATCGCCGACCTGAGATCGTCGGGGTGAGCCGTCTTGATCACGTACGCGACGGCACCCGCTGCGAGCGCCGAATCGATGTAGCTCGTGTCGTCGTACATCGAGAGGACGATCGCTTTCACCGTCGGCACGGCCGCGATTCCCCGCCGAACCAGCTCGATGCCGTCGAGATCGCCTTCCGGCATGCAGATCCCCGTGACGAGGACGTCGGGGCGATGCTCGATCACGAGCGCCAACCCCTCGCGCCCCGAGATCGCTTTGCCGACAACCTCGAGACCAAGACCCTCGACAACCGGGCCGACCGCATCCAGCCACAGTGGATGCTGGTCGACTAAAACCGCACTACTCCCATGATGCTTACCCATCGAAAGGGCCGCCTTTCGTTCCCCCACTTATGCGGAGTGCTGTGTGTCCGCACCACACCCGCGCCACCAATTCCCTCTGACCTAACCTAGCGCAGGTTCAGGAGGATGTGAAGGTCCTTGGGGAAAGTTCTGGGGAAAACGTGGGGAAGTTGCTCGAGGCAGACGCTGCCCGACTGCTCGATCGGCCAGTAGCTTCGACGCAGGTCACCGCGTAGATTTCGGACGCGTGGGTGAGGCCGCTCACGCGCGCACGTGGCGCCGCGGCCGGTGGGCCGCCGTGCCACAGGGTGGGTGGCAGATTCCTGGGACCAAGCAGGAAGCCTGCCACCTTCGCCCTGCAATCCGCGTTTCGTGGATCTCCTCGAGCCGAAAAGCCCTGCTTGGGGGATGCGCGGGTGGAGAACCAAGGCCATCGTGGAGGCGAGGGCGGCGGCTGCTCCGCTTGGTCGGGGCAGCCCCGTCGCCCTCGTCTAAGGGCCTGTCCGAAAAGTGGTCGCGGTGGATGGCACGCGACACGTGCCGCGAGGCAAGGACGCAGGGAGCGCCCAGATGCGGGCATCTGGGCGCGACTGAGGACGCCGCCTCGTGGTGCGTGGCGCCTGCCAGGCGTCCTGATCCACTTTTTGGACAGGCCCCTAATAGGACTTTGTTAGCTGGTTGAAGGGTCCTCTCCGTTTGCGGCGAATGGTGTCCG
>JANDLU010000109.1 GCA_024330215.1 Candidatus Gaiellasilicea maunaloa | reverse complement strand
GAGTCTGGGCCGTGTCTCAGTCCCAGTGTGGCTGATCGTCCTCTCAGACCAGCTATGGATCGTCGCCTTGGTAGGCCATTACCCCACCAACAAGCTAATCCACCGCGGGCTCATCCTCGATCGGAGGCCGAAGCTACCTTTTCTCGAGAGCCCGAAAGCTCAAGAGGCTATCCGGTATTAATCCGGGTTTCCCCGGGCTATCCCAGAATCGAGGGCAGATTACCCACGTGTTACTCACCCGTTCGCCGCTGTCCCCAGACCCGAGGGTCTGGTTCTCGCTCGACTTGCATGTGTTAAGCGCGCCGCCAGCGTTCGTCCTGAGCCAGGATCAAACTCTCCGTGAAGAATTGTTTGCCCCGGAAAGGGCAAGCTTTCTCCTTCGAGCTTGAGCTCAAAGTGTCTTCCACCTGCCGAAGCAGGGGTCGACGGTTTTTGTTCGTTTCGACTAGACCAGATCGCGAAGCGAGCTGGTCCAGCCGTCTCGACGTAAACGCACGCTGCTGAGTTTTCAAAGACCAGTGCCGGCCTGACCGGCGTAAAAAAGCCTCCGACTCGCGCCAGAGGCCACCAAGCTTCAGAACTTGATCGTATCCGATCGGGCTTGGAGGCGCTCCGTAGGTCGAGGACGGGGACTTTTCAACACCGACCCTCACGGGCGGCCGAGGAACAGTAGCAAACCGCGGGCCGCTGTCAAGCGTCAGGCGGCTCGCGGAACCGCGCGAAGCGTCGCTTGCCTGCCTGGATCGTCTTCCCGAGCAGCGCTCCCCGCGCATGATCCAGTTCCGAGACGATCTCGCTGTCGAGCTTGACGCCGCCCTGCGCGATGAGACGCCGCGCCTCGCTCGTCGAGAGGCCGAACGCGGCGGCGAGCGCGGCCGGCAGGTGCACGGGATCGCCCTCCGGAAGCGCCGTCTCTCCAACCTCGTCGGGCGCTTGCCCTTCGCGCACGACCCGCGTGAAATAGGCCTCTGCGGCGGTTGCGACATCGGCGCCGTGCGAGCGGGCGACGAGCTGGCGCGCCAACTCGAGCTTCGCCGCCATCGGCTCACCCGAAGGCACTTCCCGCTCCAGCACGAGCCGGTACCACTCCTCGAGCTGCGTGTCGGGGATCCGCATCGTCTTCCCGAACTGCTCTTCGGGCGCCTCCGCGAGGCCGATGTAGTTCCCCTTGGATCCGCTCATCTTCTCCCCGTCCCACGCGAGGAGGAGCCGAACCGTGAGCACGACCTGCGGCGCGAGGCCGTATGCCTGCATGACCTCGCGCCCCGCGAGCAGGTTGTAGAGCTGATCGGTGCCGCCGAGCTCGACGTCGGCCTCGATCGCCACGGAGTCGTAGGCCTGCATCAGCGGATAGAGGAGCTCGCTGACCGAGATGGGCTCGCGCGCCGCGAACCGCTTGGCGAAATCGTCTCGCTCGAGCAGCTGCGCCACCGTCACCGTTCGCGTCAGCGCGAGGACGCCTGCAAAGTCGAGATCCTTCAACCACTCACTGTTGAAGCGGACCTCGGTCTTCTCCGGATCGATGATCCGCGAGGCGTGGTCGAAGAAGCGCTGTGCGTTCCGGTCGATCTCCTCGGGGTCGAGCAACGGCCGCTCCGCCGAGCGTCCGGACGGATCGCCGATCCGAGTCGTGTAGTCGCCGACGATCAGAACGCCGATGTGGCCCGCGTCCTGGAAGGCGCGCATGCGCTGCAGCGGGACGCCGTTCCCGATCGTCACGTGCGGCGCCGTAACATCGATCCCGAACTTGACTCGGAGCGGACGACCGAGCTTCAGCTTCGCCTCGAGCCCACCCGCAGGGAGGATGTCGACGGCATTCCGGGTCAGGGATTCGAGGCTCACGGGCCGCCGATTCTAGAGACGTGCGCCGGCGTCACCGCCTCGGGGCTCGCGCAGCCGCAGAGCGCCAAGGCGAGCTCGATCTCGTCTCGCAGGAGCTCCAGCACTCGAGTCGCGCCCGTCTCGCCGCCGTGGGCGAGACCCCAGAGGACGGGCCGGCCGACGAGAACGGCCGTCGCGCCGAGGGCGAGCGCAGCGATCACATCGGCGCCGCGCCGGATTCCCCCGTCGACGTAGACCTCGACCCGGCCGCCGACGGCGTCCACGCACTCGGGGAGAAGCTCGGCGGTCGGCGCGACCGCGTCGAGCTGCCTGCCGCCGTGGTTCGAGACGACGATCGCGCTCGCCCCGTGCTCGCAGGCGAGGTGCGCATCCTCGGCGGTCTGGATTCCCTTGACGACGACGGGGATGGGCGAGGCGGCGACGAGCTGCTCGAGATCGCGCCAGGAGAGGGTCGGGTCGATCCGAGAAAGGGCATCGAGCGGGGTCGCGCCGGTCCATCCGCCCACCGCGGCGGCGATGCTTGGCACGACCACGTCCTCCGGAATCCGGAAGCCGGTGCGAAGATCGCGCTCCCGACGGCCCAGCCTGGGAGCATCCACCGTGAGCACGATCGCCTCGAAGCCGGCCTCGACCGCCTGCTCGACGAGATTCTGCGTCACCGCGCGCTCGCGGAAGACGTAGAGCTGGAACCAGCGCGGCGCGCCGGGCGCCGCCGCCGCGACCTCGAGAGGCCCGGACGTCGCGAGCGTCGAGAGACACATGATCGTCCCCACCGCCGCGGCCGCCCGCGCCGTCGCCGTCTCTCCGTCCGGATGCACCATCCGGTGGAACGCCGTCGGGGCGACGAGGAGCGGCATCGAGACCTCCGTGCCGAGAACCATCGTCTTCGCCGTCGCCTCGCCGACATCGACGAGGATTCGAGGACGAAGCCGATGCCTCCGCCACGCCTCGACGTTCTCCCGCAGACACTGCTCATCCCCGGCCCCGCCCGCGAAGTAGCCGAAGGCGCCCGGCTCGAGCGCCGCCTCGGCGAGCCGCTCGAAGTCGGCGACGTTCAGCGGCTCCTGCACACGGAGAACGTAGCGCGATCGGACCCGACTACTCCGCCGGGACGCCGCCTGCGGGAGACGGCGCTCCGTACCAGTCCTCGCGCCAGTCGTTCATGTCCTCGATCTCCTTGGACTGGGTCTCGACGATGTTCTCCGCGAGCTCCTTCAGCTCGTCGTCGCTGCCTCCGGCGATCTCCTCCCGCGCCATCGTGATCGCCTCTTGGTGGTGCGGGATCAGCTCGTCGATGAAGGCCTTGTCGAAGGGATCCGCAGCTTCCAGCTCGGCGAGCGAGTCATCGCCCCCGTGTTCCCCCTCGGGAAACGGCTCGCCGAAGAGGCGCTCGTGAGCCTCCTTCATCTCCTCGACTTCCCGGCTCTGCGCCTCGTCGACATCCTGACCGAGCTCCTTCAGCTCTTCGTGCTCGGACATCTCGGCGGCCAGCTTGCCGAGGTCGACGCCTCCATCGTGGTGCGGGATCATGCCTTCGAGAAAGGCCCGGTCGGCGGCGTTACCACCGCCGCTCGCCGTCTCCTCGTCATCGCCGCCGCACCCGGCGACGACGAGCACGAGCGAGGCGAGCAAGGTCCCGATCAGATAGCGCATCGACGTCTCCTCGATCTAGAAGGGGTAGGGAATCAGGCTCCATGCGGCGGCGGCGTACCAGAATCCGAACGTCAGGCTAGCCACACCGAGAGCCGGTGCGACGGTGTTGAACGCTCCTCGAACCGGACCGCTCGTCAGCGTCAGCCCGAACGCGGCGGTGAGCATCGTCATCGAGACCGCCGTGAAGATCGCCAGGATCACGAGCGAGACCACCGCGAGCGCCTGCGACTCGATCGACGCGAGCAGGAGGATGCTGACTCCGGCGCTGCCGCCCATGCCGTGGACGAGCCCGATCCCGAATGCGCCGAGCGGTGTCCGGGCGCGGTGCTCGTGTGCATGTGAGCTGCTCGCCTCGTGCGGATGCAGGTGCGCATGACGCTCGCCCTCGTGCTCGTGCTCGTGCACGTGGAAGAAGCCCGTCCGCCAGCGGTAGAGCAGTCGGACTGCGAGATAGACGATCACGAAGCCGATGACTGTCTCCGCGCCCTGCTGCAGGCGCTCGGGCAGAAATTTGTTGAAGACCACGATCGGCAGGCCGAAGACGAAGAGCGTCGTCCCGTGGCCGAGCCCCCAGGCAAGCCCCATTCTGGCGGCATCGCGGCCCGCACGGTCACGTCCGCTCGCGATCAAGGTCGTCACGGCGGCCAGATGGTCCGGATCGGCGGCGTGGCGGAGACCGAGGAACACCGCAACGAGCACCACCACCCACAGCGAAGCCCCGTCCGAGAAACCCGCAATCCAGTCATCGATTCCGAACATGGTGGTCCCTTTCTAGAGTACGGAGGGAAGAGCGCGGAGCGTCATCACGACGCCAAGGCCGAGGACAGCGATCGCGCTGATCGCCGGGAGGGCCCGGATCGCGGGCCCGTCGAGGGACATACGGCTGAAGGTTCGCCGCGCGGTGACCGCGATCAGCCCGATGCCGGTGACGGCGGCGGCAAGGCCCACGCTGAAGGCGACGATCAGGACGAGCCCGTAGCCCACCCGCTGCAACGAGATCGCGGCGAGCAGCACGACGAGCGCCGTCGGGCACGGGATGATCCCGGCCGAGATCCCGATCCCGAGCAGGCCGCCGCGGCCCTCGCCGGCCTTGCTGTGTGAGTGGCTGTGCCCGCCGTGCGAGTGCCCGCCCTCCGAGTGATCGTGTGAATGCTCACCGCCGAGCGGCGTCCCGCGCCGCCAGACTCTGATCCGCCAACGCAGGATGGTCAGGCCGACACCGAGGACGAGGAGCGCTGAGACGAGGTTCAGCCATGGGTAAAGCTGCTCGGGAACGATGAACTCAGAGAGGAGGAGCGTGATGCCGCCGAGCGCGAACACCCCTGCCGTGTGCGTCACGGTCACGATCAGCCCGAGCATGAATGCGTCTCGGGGCCGCCCGCGGGTTCCGATCAGGTAGCCGGCCACGATCGCCTTGCCGTGCCCGGGACTGAAGGCGTGCGCCGCGCCCCAGAAAAGCGCCACGAGAAGCGAGACGAGGACGAACCCGAGGCTGAGCTCGTCCTCCGCGATCAGCTTCGCAAAGCCGCCGTCGGCTGTATTTCGCACCGCCACGCGGGAGGCGAGCTGCTCGGCCGACAACAGCGTCGGCACGGGGCCTGCTCCGGAACCCGGCTCGAACCGTGCTCTCGCACCGGTCACGTCGGGAGGACTCTTGAGTAGATCCTTCGGATAGGCGAGGAGCTCGTCGCTGATGCTCTGCGCCGGCACGGAGGACGAGCTGATGCTCGCACCCCCCACGGCTCGCACGACGATTTCCTGCCAGCCGACCCGGCCAGCGAAGTTCGTGTCGCTGAAGCGGAGCGCGAGGGGGCCTCCCGACCGCTCGATCCGCGGCGAGCGATAGACGATTTGGAGCCGCGTCGTGCGCAGTCCGCTCGCCCCAGCCGGGAAAGCGATCTGGTGGCGGAGCGGCTCGAGCGACAGCGGAGCGCCGGCGACGCTGAGCTTCAAGCCGCGACCGATCTTGCGTGCCGTGGCCGTCGCGTACGCTTCCGGGTCGCGTGCGCCGGCTCGCTCGCGGAAGGTCGGGATCTCGGCCAGGTCGAGGACGTAGAGCACGTAGATCCGGTCGCCGGAAGGCTGGATGCGGCTATAGCGGTTGACGGTGAAGTTGCCGAGCGGGTGGGCGCTGGCCGCGACCGGCAGCGCCAGCGCGGTGAGAGCGACGACGAGGAGTAGTAGGCGCCTCACGATGCGTACCTCCTGGCGGTTTCGGCCCAGATGAGGGAGAAGTCGGGATTGGTTTCGAGCGCGCGGGCGAACCACTCTCGCGCCACGGCGTCCCTGCCGAGGCAGCGCTCGATCATTCCGCGATGGAAGTACAAGGAGGCGTCCTTCGTCCCGAGCCGGAGCGACCGCTTCGAGTACGCGAGCGCCTCACCGCACCTTCCGTTCCGGGCGAGCGCCCAGGCCAAGACGTCGTCGCCGTAGATCGAGGGACGGCCGGCGCGGGCAGTCCGAGCGAGCGCGAGTGCTTCGGGAAGACGGATCCCATGGTCGACGCGGAAGAGCGCGAGCTCGAGATCGGAGTTGACGCCGTTCGCCCGCAGGAGCTCCTGGATCGTAGCCATCAGTGCGTACTGCTCACGCGCTCCGACCAGATTGCCTCGAGCTCGTTCGATGTCGGCGAGCGTCGCGACGAACTGCGGCAGCGGGACGGCGTCTACGGCCCGCCGGGACAGAGATCTGGCACGGTCGAAGCGACCGGCGGCAGCCTCCGAGCGCGCGAGCCAGTCGAGCGCGTAGACGTAGCCCGGCAAGGCGCCGAGCGCGCTCCGGAAGTATCCGCGCGCCTTCGCCGTCTCGCCCAGGCCGAAGTGCAGCTTCCCGAGCTCGACGAACGCCCACGCTGCGGGCTCTGGCCTGCCGGCGCTGACCTCGAGGGCCAGCGACATCGCCTCGATCGCCGTCCGCGGACGGCCGAGCAACTCGCGTGCGTAGGCAACACGGGCGTAAGAGGCGAGGTTCGGGCGCAGCTCCGACATTCTGTCGAAGGTCGAGAACGCCTCGTCGTAGCGACCGAGCTCGATCAGCGCATCGCCGAGCGCTCCATAGGGTCTGACGGAGTCAGGCGCGAGTCGCTGCGCCTCGCGGGCGAGCGAGAGCGCAGTCCGGAAGCGATGCTGAGAGAGCGCGAGGCCTGCGAGCCCGCTCGTCGCCTCGGGATCGCCGGGACTCAGCTCGAGCGTGCGCCGGAAAAGGCCTGCCGCCCGCCCGAGGTACGTGGGATCTGCCGATTCGCGGTACCGCTGATGGTAGGCGAGACCGAGCAACGTCAGCGTTCGAGGATCGTCGGGGGTTGCGCTGAGTGTCGACTGGAGCCCACGGATCAAGCCGACGGTGTCCCGCGCTCTCTGTCTCGCCTCGAGGGCAGAGGTCGAGGCGTCCGCAGCGATCGCGCCGGAGGGCCGTGCCTCGCGCAGGATTCCGCCGAGCAGGACACCGGCGCTGACCCCGAGGAGGATCGTAATGAGTGCGATTTTCTTCATGGCGTCGAAACTTGGAGGGAGGACCCAGGGGGTCCTCCCTCCGATTGCTCTACGGCTTCTGCTGCCCCTTGCTGTTACCGAACCCGGAGGCCGGGTCCGCCTGGTAGGGGAAGAAGCCCATCGAGGCGACATCGCCCGCATTGACTCCGTCGCCGAGCTCGACCTTGTTCCCCTTCAGGAACCCGGCCATCACGCGCTCGGCGATGTCGACTACGTCGTCCTCGAGCCGGCGGCCGTTCGGGAAGCCGCCGTTGTCGCCGCCGATCACGCCGAGCCGGTTGAACCGGGCCTTCGGGGTGACCGGGATGGAGTAGTTCAGCCGCAGCAGGTCAGCCACCGTCGGGCCGGTGAAGTTCAGGCCCGTGACGCCCGTTCCGAAGACGGCGACGAGATCGTCGCGGTTCGTCTCGGGCGCGTTCAGCTTGTAGAGCTGGTTCATCAGCTTCGCGAGGATCGGCGTCACCACCGGGCCTGCGAACTGCTTGTCGTTGACCGGCGCCGACCGGTTCCAGAGATCCTTGAACGGCGTCGGCACGACGACCTCGTTCACGAGCGGGTTGCCGATCCGCGAGACCTGCGTCCAGCCACGACGGAGCTTGCCGTTCACGGTTACGTTCTGCCGCTCCGTCGACGCCCAGACGCCGATCGTCGAGTTCCGGGCATTCAGCTCCGCGATCGGGATCTGGAGCGCGATCGAGTGGACGGCGTAGCCGGCGAAGAAGTCCTTGCCGCCGCCGTTCGCTCCCGTGCCCTTCCGGAAGGCGACGAGATCGAAGATGGCCCCGATGTCGCCGAAGAAGGCGTCGTCGCGCTGACCCGCGAAGACGTTGACGTTGCCGGCTCGCACGACCGCCTTGGCCGCGAGCGAGCGGTAGTTCGGCGTCGAGCGCGGGCCGATGTTGTTCGGCGGGGTCTTGCCGCGAGCGACGAGCTTCTGGTTCCGCCACATCGACCAGCTCTGCACGGTGTTGCCGAGGAATGCGGGGCCGGCGGTGCGATTGAAGCGGAACTCGTAGACGATGTCCGGGCGGGCATCGCCCGTCCTGTCGATGTTGATCTTGTACTTCGCGCTCGGCGAGAACGTGTAGTACATCGGGCCTGCCCCGGGATCCTCACCCGGGATCCAGTTCGAGACGATCGTGACCTTGCTCGGCTGGTCCGGGCTGCGGAACGCGTAGAGGTCGGTGTTGTCGGCGGTCGGATCCTCCGCGATCAGCGGTGCTTCGCGATGGCTCGACGCGGTCTTTCCCGCTCGCCATCAAACTCGCGCGCGAAGCGCATCACTTCCGCTTGTTCTGCGCGCGGCAGTTGTTTGATCGCTTCGATGATTTGCGCCGCACTCACGCGAAACAATAAACCCGGTCTATTCTCTCCCTCAACCGCAATCAAAGGAGAGGGGCGCGCGTTAAACTCTATTGCCAAACGGTCGCTTCGGCTTCCGCCACCGACAGCTTCACCAAGGCGGAGGTGTCCCAATAGCTCATTCAGCAGCGCTCGCCGCGAATGTCGTCGAGAATCTCCTGCAGAGGCGTGCCGGTCGTCCCTGTCGCCCCGCGCGCCCGGCGGCGTTCGAGTTCCTCCAGCCAGGCCTCGTGGCTCCCGGCGTCGGCCTGCGGCACGACCGCTTTATTCACGACCACCTGCGTGCCCTCTGCCGCGACGCGGTAACGCCGTCCCGGCCCCGGATGCGGCAGCAGCGAAGGCGGCAAATGCAAAGTGCCCGAATCGTCGGCCTCGAGGACGTGCTCATGCGCGCACGATGCCGCGCACTCGGCATGCGGTCAATTCATCGCCCTGGCCGTGGAGAAACCCTGAGACCTTGCTGCAGGGGAAGATTGTCCGAAATCCGGTATACCCAGTGGAACGACGATCACGATGCCGAGCGGCTGCCGGCGTTGGGTGAAGAAAGGCGGCCAGATCACCGACGGCCCATCTGCTGGAATTGGCGGGTGCGCATGGGGCAAAGTTGGCGACGCTGGACGAGGGCTTTCCGGGCGCATTCTTGATTCCACTCACGGCTGCCGCTTCCACATAAGACGATCGCGCTACGACGCCGTTTCTCAGACGCCGGCACTCCGTCACGGCGGGGCTATCGAAAACTCTTGCACACAGGCACGGATCGACCCCTTCGCGCCGCCCCTGACTCCGCGCGAGCAGTGAGCGAGTGCGGGCAGCGAGGTTTTCCGACGAGCTCTGCCGTATGCGCTGGCGTTGTCACTCAAAGAGCTAAGGCGCGATTGATCCGCCATTTCCAATTTCCGGCCTCGCGATGGAGGACGCGTTCGACGGAATATCTATAGCTTTCGAGTAGTTCGCCCTTTGACAGTTTGGAAAGAAACGTCCAGTCGCCCCGGAAGATATAAGCAGCGTTCCCTTCGATCGGGTTCTCCAGGAGGACGCGATCGGTCTTATCGAAGATGAAGACGAAGTAGCCTTCGAATTCATCTTCGCCGACGAACTTCTGCATCGGGCCCAAGCTATCGGCGTGCGGTAGCCGGGCTTCGTCGAGGCGAATGCCGGGATGTCGGCGACGAACTTCGTTGTGGATTACCGATAGCTCCGCTGATCCCCAAGGCCCTGGTGGCAAAATGCGCCAGGAGACTTTCCCGACGGGAATCCGGAAATCGCCCCTGGCGTACGCTTCAACCCCGGCGCGCAGGTGTTCTACGATTCTCAGCCGCGTTGAATATTCGCCTGGGTTGCCGCCGTATCGGGCATCCCATTCCGCCAGAGCCCGCCGTGTTCCCGCTGTTTGCTGCTGGTATCGCTCCAATTCAAGTCGGAACGCCTCCTGCCGTATCTTGCGCTCTTCGGGCGAGCCGCGTTCTCGGCGGAGAACTTGCTGCTGATCAAGCGGCAGTGCGGAGATAGCCATACTAAACCGCAAATCCTCCAACTGCTTCTGAAGAGTCTTGAGGTGTTCGTGTGCATCTTCGCGGGCGCGCACCCCCGAGCTTCGGTACGCCTGGTCGGCCTTTCGGATTGCTGCTAAGAGCTTCTTTTTTCGTTCGATCTGCGAGGTGCTCGGACGGGCGGGTGGCACCGGGCGAAATACCTGGAACGGGTCGGTGGGCGGAAGAGGTAACTCCGGACGCCTGCCACCGATCTTGTTCTCCAACTCAATAACGAGAAGCATGAGCAGATCGGGCTCGAAAGGCTCGCCTCCTACCCGTCTAATGCTTATCCGGTTGTTTCAGCAAGCCGCCACCTGTAGTGTGTAGGCGTGGCGCGGCCTCCGTTT
>JANDLU010000108.1 GCA_024330215.1 Candidatus Gaiellasilicea maunaloa | reverse complement strand
CGACGAGCGACAGATGAAGCGCATGCGAGCGCTGCTCGCGCAACTACCGCGAAGAGACCAGGAGGTATTCGTGCTCTGCGCCTGGTTCGAGCTCAGCTATGACGACGCCGCGGCTGCGCTGGAGATCCCTGTCGGGACCGTGCGTTCCAGATTGTCGCGTGCCCGCGAGCGTCTGCGGGAACTCGCCCCCGGCTTCGGACATGAAGAGGACAGCCAGCGAGAACCTGCCCAGGAGCCTGCCGAATCGTGACCACCGACTACTCACCGCCACCGCGACGCGAGCTTCCACCTGATCGTCGCCGGGAGCTCAAGCGCCACTTGCTGAGCGAGATCGCGCGTCGGCCGCCGGGGCTGGCGGCGCGGCCGGCGCTCACCTCGCTCCGTGGCCGCGCGACACGCCGGATGGGCCTGGCTGCGGCGGCGGTGATCGTGGCTGCCATCGTGGCGGGAGTGCTCGGCACTCACGGCGGCACCGGCGCTGCGTCGGCCGCGGAGGTTCGCGCGAAGCTCGCCGAAGGGCTGGAGCTCGGTGAGTCGATCCGCGGCGAGTATTCGGTGCGCACGCGCGACCCGGGCCTGCCTCCCCGAGGGGTGCGGCGTAGCTCGAATGCAATCCCGCAGGTGCGGATGCCGTCGAGGTTCGTGATCGGCGCCGACGGCAGCTACTCGAGCCTCATCATCCCGGGCGGCGCCGCGAGCGGGCGCGGCGTCGCCTATGACGCGACCACCGGTATCGAGACCTGGTTGATCTCCGGCTCGAGCGGCCGCCCGATCTACCTGCGCGGGTCGAACCTCGATCCCGCGTTTTTCACTCGGTACGCGCCGGAAGCGCAGCTCGCCGCGTGGGTGCAGGGAGCGTTGGCCGACCGCAGCCCACCTGTGCAAGAGGTGACGTTCGCAGGACGCGCGGCCTGGAGCCTGACCGCCACCTTCAGACCAGGCGAGACCTTCAACGAGATCTATGGCGCGCGCGTGGACGTCGTCGTCGACCGGGAGACGGGACTCGTGCTTCGAGTCGTCCAGTACGCCTATGACACCAACCGCTGGACTTCGATCGCAAGCGTCCGCAATCTCAAGATCGGCGAACCGACGAACGCAGGCGACTTCACCCTGCCCAAGCCACGTGGCGTCGTCGAGCGTCGGCACGACTACGGATTTCGGCGGCTCCCCGTCGCCGCCGCGGCGGCGACGATCGGCTACCGGCCGCTGCTCCCGACGAATACGCTCGGCCGTACTCTCAGCGATTTCGCTGTCGCCAAGACCAGCAAGTTCCCCTTCCCCGGGATTCCCGTCCGCCGTGACATCGCCAGCGCTCGCTACGGGCGCGGCGCCGCGATCATCACCGTCTCGACGTACCGGGGTCCGCTCACCGATCTGACGTCGCTCTTCGGCGGCGAGTACTCCGAAACCGTCCATCCCACCCACGGCCCACTCGTCGACAGCGTCGCGTACCTCAGCACCTCGCAGCTCGGCGGAGGCGTTTTCGCCGCCTTCGCCGACGGCCTCCTCGTGCAAATCACCGCCCCATCGGCCGGCGAAGCGCTCACAATCGCAAACTCACTCCGCGCAACAGAGTGAGGCAAGCCGCAGGCGCGAGGTGGTAGCTACTTCGTGCTGCGCTCTATCAGCTCGACCCTGTACCCATCGGGATCGCGGACGAAGCAGATCAGCGAGCCGCCTTCGCGCAGCGAGTACGGCGGCCGCTCGGGCTCGATCCCCTGCTCGGCGAGGCCGGCGAGCGTCTGCTCCAGGTCGTCGACCGTCAGCGCGATGTGCCCGTAGCCCGTGCCGATCTCGTAGGCGTCGACGCCGTGGTTGTAGGTCAGCTCGAGCCGGTCGCTGTCGCCCGGCAGACCCATGAAGACGTTGATCGCCTCCTCGCGGATCGGCAGCCGCCGCCGCTCCTCGAAGCCGAGCGCGGTGTAGAACGCGACCGAGCGGTCGATCTCCGTGATCCGGTAGCAGGTGTGGATCAGCTTCATGGCTCGACCTTACCGCCAGGCCTCGACCTCGCGCAGAGCCCACTCGGCCCACTCGATCCGGGCTCGCAACGCCAGCAGGCCGCCGACGAGCGCGATCCGATAGGCGCGCTGCTTCGGCGTCCTCGGCTCCTCCTCCGCCTCGATCCGCTCGAGCTCCGCGAGCAGGGTACGGAAGCGGTCGCGCTCGGCCGCGAGGAAGACGGCGGCCTCTCCGGGGTCGAGCAGCCAGAGGAAGAAGATCCGTAGTGCCGCGTCGCTCCGAACGCGACGGTCCGGGTCCGTGCGCAGCCAGCGCCGGACCTCGTCCACGCCCTCTGTGGTCGCCTCGTAGACCCTGGCGCCGCGCGCGCCCGCTCCGGTCTCACGGATCAGGCCTTCGGCGAGCAGGCGCGCGAGCTCGGGATAGATCTGGCTGTGGCTCGCCGGCCAGGCGTAGGCCAGCGACTGCTGGAAGTGCTTGAGCAGGCCGTAGCCCGTTCGAGGCTCGTCTGCGAGAACGCCGATCAGAGCGTGGCGAAGAGACATCGTCTATATGTCAATCTTGACATGTCATTGCGTGCTTGCTAGAACGATGACCGATGAAGCGGACGCTGTCACTCCTCCTCGTCCTCGCCGCCGTCCTCGCGGCCGGCGCGAGCGCAGGACAGGAGCGCGCAAGCCACTCCTGCGTCCGCGGCGGCGAGCTCTGGTTCTCGGCCGCCGATGGAACGAAGCTCGTGGGACACCGCTTCGGCAAGGGTTCGAAGGCGGTCGTTCTCGCCCACCAGTCGAACGGGGACATCTGCGAGTGGCTCCCGTATGCCCGCGAGCTGGCCGGTCGGGGCTACTTCGTCTTCGCGATCGATCTGCGCGGCCACGGCTTCTCGAGCGCCGGCCCCACGAGGCGGATGGGCGGCGACGTCACCGCGGCCGTCAAGGAGCTGCGGAAGCTGGGGAAGACGAAGGTGCTCGTCGTGGGCGCCTCGATGGGCGGTCTCGCCGGGCTCGTCGGAGCAGCGAATGCGCGGCCGCCGGTCGACGGCATCGTCGCGCTGTCGTCGCCGGCGCAGTTCATCGGCATGAACGGAGTCGCAACCGCTTCTGCCCTTCGTGCGCCCGTGCTCTATGTGGCGGCGGAGGACGATGCCGGCGGGCGCTTTGCCCGCGACGCACGCGCGATGTTCCCGCGCACCGCCTCCGCGGACAAGACGCTCGAGGTCGTGCCCGGCGGGCTGCACGGGATCGAGTTGCTGCAGCGCACGCCGGCGGTCAAGCGGTTGGTGGCGTCGTTCCTGCGCTCGCACTGAGGTCGGCGACCGCGTAGCAGTCGCCGGCGCAACGTGCAAGTGCTACTTTGTTGCACATGGAGCGGATCGGGATCCGGGAGCTGCGGCAGCATGCGAGCCGTTGGGTGCGGCGCGCGGCCGCGGGCGAGAGCTTCGAGGTCACCGACCGCGGGCGTCCTGTTGCCCGTCTGCAACCGATCCCCCCCGGCGAGGGCGTCGAGCGGCTTGTGGCGGAGGGCCGGATCAGCGAGGCCGAAGGCGATCTGCTCGCGCTCGGACTGCCACTGCCGCCCAAGCCGGGCGTCAAGCTTCCGTCCGAGGTTCTGGCCGAGCTCAGAGCCGACGAGCGGTGACGTTTGCCTATCTCGACACCTCCGCGTTCGTCAAGACGATCATTCGGAGGCAGAGTCGGCTCGACTCTTCGCTTGGCTCGAGCAGTGGCCAGATCGCGCTTCCTGCGCGCTTCTTCGGACCGAGGCGATCAGGGCAGTGATGCCCTCCGGTCCGGAGACCGTTGCGGCGGCGCGAACCGCGCTTCGCACGTTCCGGCTCGTTCGGCTCTCCGACCGCTTGCTCGACGACGCTGGAGAGCTCGAGGGTGAGCTGCGCTCCCTCGACGCCATTCATGTCTCGGCTGCGCTGGCGCTCGGCCCGGATCTCGGCGCGCTCGTCACATACGACCGACGGATGGCGTCAGTCGCGCGCGGGCTCGACCTCCCCGTCGTCGCTCCCTGACTCCAGATCCTCCGCGATCAACGCGTAGCAGACGCCGTCGACCCAGCCGTCGCCGCGGCGATAGGCCTTCCGCTTCACACCTTCGCGAACGAAGCCGGCGCGCTCGGCGTGGCGCTGCGCCCGTTCGTTGAAGCCGTAGATCTCGAGCTCGAGGCGGTGGAAGCCGAGCTCGACGATCAACAGGCGCTGGAGCAGGCGCGCGGCCTCGTCGGAGATCTTGCGCCCGCGGAAGTCGGGATGGATCGCGAGTCCGCCGAGGTGGGCGATCCGGCTTCGCTCGCTGCGGCGCTCCCACGCGCTGACTCCGGCGGACTCGCCATCGACCTCGATCAGGATCAAGCCACCCGCGGCGGGATCGGCGTCGAAACGCTCGAGGTCGGCGAGGACGCTCTCCTGGTCGTACCGGCCGACAGTCGCAAGCCAGGGGCGGACGTCCTCGTCGGCGTAGAGCTCGGCGATGAACTCGGTGTCGGCGATGACGGCCCGGCGGATCGCGACGGTCACGGTCGCGCGGTGACCGCCGTCCGCCGCCGGAGCCGGACCGCGCCCGAGGCGAGCGCAACCCCGCCGAGGATCAGAGCGCCGCCGAGCAACGTCGACGCGGTGATCGCCTCGTCGAGGATCAGGGCGCCGTAGAGGAGCGCGAACGCCGGCATCAGGTAGGTGACGAGTGAGAGCCGCGACGAGCCGTAGAGCGCGAGCGTGCGGAAGAGGACGAGCTGCGCGAGAGCGGTGCCGAGCAGCGACAGCGCGAGCACAGACGCGGTCGCCTCCCAGCCCGGCGCCTGCGTCGGGAGCTGGAAGAGCGCAAATGGGAGCAGGATCAGCCCGCCGACGAGCATAGAGCCGGTGGCCAGCACAGGACCCGCGGTGTCGGAAACGGCGATCTGGCCGTAGACGCCCGCCGAGGCATACGCGAGCGAGGACGCGACAACCGCGAGCGCGCCCGCAACGGCGATCCAGCCGCCGTCTGGATGGATCCCGGTGACGACCCCGACACCGACGATCCCCACGGCCAGGCCGAGTGCGCGCGTGACGCTCAGGCGCTCGTGCGGGAGGAAGCGGATCACGAGCAGGGCGTTGAAGATCGGCACGGAGGCCTGGACGACCGCGGCGAGCCCGGAGTCGATGTGCTTCTCGCCCCAGGCGATCAGCCAGAACGGGAGCGCCGCGTTGAGGACGCCGAGGACGACGCAATGACGCCAGGCCGCGCGGACGTCGGCGGCCGCTCGGCTCCAGCCGATTCGAAGGCCGAGATAGGTCGCGAGCACCGCCGCGGCGAGCAGCGTCCGCATCGCCATCATCGGCGCCGGCTCGATCTCGTCGACGGCGACCTTGATGAAGAGGTACGACGCGCCCCAGATCGCCGCGAGCAGGAGGATATTCGGCCAGTAGCCCTTCATCTCACGACGCTACGTGGGGCGCGACGCGTACCCAGCGCGACCCCCGAGAGCACGAGCGCGAGTCCGACGAGCGCGAGCGCGGAGATCGTCTCGTCGAGGAGGGCGGCGCCGTAGACGAGCGCGAGCGAGGGTACGAGGTAGGTGACGAGGATCGCGCGCGACGCACCCGCGCCGGCGATCAGCCCGAAGTAGAGGAGGTATGCGACCGCGGTCGCCGCGACGCCGAGGAAGACCAGCGACGCAAGGGTCTCCCAGCCGAACGCGCTCGCATTTGCCGCCCCGAGCGGGAGCGCGAAGACCGTTGCGAAGCAGAGGCTGCCGAACGCGACGAGCTCGGGCCGGAGCCCGACGAACCTACGGCCGGCGTAGAGGCCGCCCAGGGCATAGCAGACCGTGGCGCCGACCACGGCGAGCGAGCCCCAGACTGCGCGATCACCGCCGCCCGGCTCGAAGCCGACGAGCGAGACGATCCCTACGAAGCCGAGCAGGATCCCGACGAGGCGAAGGCCCGTGACGCGCTGGGTGCGGTCGACCCCGAGCGCGAAGACCGCGGTGAAGATCGGCGCGGACGCATTGAGGATCGCCGCAAGCCCCGAGTCGATGTACTGCTGACCCCACGTGATCAGGAAGAACGGGAACGCGGTGTTGAACGCGCCCATCAGCGCGAGGGGCGCGACGTAACCGCGCAGTTGGCCGAAGCCATGGCCACGGAGCACCACGAAGATGCCGAGGGTGACCGCGCCGGAGGCGATCCTGAGGAGGATCACGGTCGTCGGCGCCAGCTCGCGCAGCGCGATCTCGATGAAGAGAAACGAGACCCCCCAGATCGCGGCGAGGGCGAGCAGCATGATCAGGTGCCGGCGGCTCACTCCAGTACTCCAACGACTGCGGCGGACGTTCCCTTCCGTGGCTCGATGCCGTCTGAGCCCACGGGTAGACTGGCGCTCTGACCGGGGTCGTCGAACAGTCGCTGCAGGTTCCGGTCCACAGGGCGCTCGGGCTGACGGACGGGGAGCTCGCCCGGATCGTCGAGCTGCTCGAGCGCAATCCCAACCACTTCGAGCTCGCGGTCTTCTCCCTGCTCTGGTCCGAGCACTGCGGCTACAAGCATTCGGCGCTCCTCCTGAAGCGATTGCCCTCCACGGGTAAACGTGTCCTGCAGGGCCCTGGTGAGAACGCAGGGGTGATCGATCTGGGCGAGGGTGAGGCGGTCTGCTTCAAGGTCGAGAGCCACAACCACCCCTCGGCGGTCGAGCCATTCCAGGGAGCGGCAACGGGAGTGGGCGGGATCCTGCGCGACATCATCGCGATGGGCGCGCGACCGGTTGCGCTGCTGGACGGGCTCCGCTTCGCCGACGGCGATCCGCGGTTCGACCGGGCCGTTGGTGGGATCGGCGCGTATGGGAACTCGGTCGGGGTCGCCACGGTCGGCGGCGAGGCGGTCTTCGACGACGCCTACGCCGACAACGTGCTCGTGAATGCGATGTGCGTCGGGCTCCTGCCGGCCGACAGGATTGCAACCGCAGGCGCGAGCGGGCCCGGCAACCTGGTCGTCCTCTTCGGCGCCACCACAGGGCGCGACGGGATCGGCGGCGCCTCCGTGCTCGCGAGCGCCGAGCTCGGCGAGGACGATGCGGACAAGCGGCCGACGGTCCAGATCGGCGATCCGTTCACGGGCAAGAAGCTGATCGAAGTCTCCGTCGAGCTCGTCGAGTCGGGACTCGTCGAGTCGCTGCAGGACTGCGGCGCCGCCGGGCTCGCGTCCTCGCTCTCCGAGATGGCGCGCGAGGCGGGAATCGACCTCGACCTCGATCGCGTGCCCCTGCGCGAGGAGGGGATGGAGCCCTGGGAGGTGATGATCTCCGAGAGCCAGGAGCGGATGGTCGCCGTCGTGCGTCCGCAGATGCTGGCCGCGGTCGAGGCGCTCTGCGATCGCTGGGAGCTCCATCACGCCGTGATCGGGACGGTGACCGATACCGGCCTGCTTCGTGCTTCCTGGGTGCGTGAGGCCGTCGGCGAGATCCCGGCGCGCTTCCTCACGGACGAGTGCCCGCGCTACCGGATCGAGCCGCGGCCCCCTCAACCAAGTACCAGGGAGCCAAGTAGCAGTCTGTTACTTGGGCTCGACGCGCCGGCGCTGGAGCAAGCGCTGCTCGAGCTGCTCGGCTCGCCGAACATCCGGAGCCGCGCGCCGATCTATCGTCGCTACGACCACCTCGTCGGCTCGCGGACCGTGCGTCGGCCCGGTCTCGACGCGGCCGTGCTGCGCCTGCGTCCCGGTTATCGGGGGCTGGCCGTCTCGCTCGACGGCCAGGGCCGGATGACGCGCCTCGACCCGCGTACCGGCGGCGCCCTCGCCGTGCTCGAGGCCGCGCGCAACGTCGCCTGCGCCGGCGGCGAGCCGATCGGCCTGACGGACTGCCTCAATTTCGGCAATCCGGAGAAGCCCGAGATCGCCTGGGAGCTCGCCGAGGCGATCGAGGGGATGGCGCTCGCCTGCGAGGCGCTCGGCGTGCCGATCGTCTCGGGCAACGTCTCGCTCTACAACGAGACCGACGGCCGCGCGATCCATCCGACGCCGGTCGTCGGCTGCGTCGGGCTCGTCGCGGATGTGCGTGCCATTCCCTCGACTTGGTGCGAGGGCGACCTGATCCTGCTCGCCGACGCCTCGCCGGTCTCGCTCGCCGGCTCCGAGTATCAGGCCCGCTACGGGGAGGTCGGCGGCAGGCTGCCGCGGCTCGAGCTCGGCGCGGAGGCGTCCCTCGTCGAGTTCCTCTGGCGGGCGGCGCCGTCCTGCTCGCTCGTCCACGACGTCTCCGACGGCGGCCTCGCAGTGTGCCTCGCGGAGGCGGCGATCTTCAGCGGGATCGGCGCCAACGTGGAGGTGCCGGAGGATGCGCGCGCCTGGTTCGGCGAGGGCGGGGGACAGGCCGTGGTGGCCTGTGCACCGGAGCAGGTCGACCGGCTGGGCGGGATTCCCCTGCGCGAGCTCGGCGTCGTCGGCGGCGGGCGGCTGCTCGGGATCCCGGTGTCGGAGCTGGCAGAGGCCCATTCCTGATGTGCGGCGTTTTCGGGATCCGCTCGAGGGACCGCGACGTGGCGCGGGTCACCTACTTCGGCCTCTTCGCGCTCCAGCACCGCGGCCAGGAGTCGGCGGGGATCGCGGTCTCGAATCGCGGCCGGTTGACGGTCGTGCGCGAGATGGGGCTCGTCGCCCAGGTCTTCGACGAGGAGAAGCTGCAGGCGCTCCCGGGCGACGTCGCGATCGGGCATGCGCGGTACTCGACGACCGGCTCCAGCCGCTGGTCGAACGCGCAGCCGCTCGTCCAGCATGGGCACGCGCGCACCGTTGCGCTCGGCCACAACGGCAACCTGACGAACACGAGCCGGCTACGCGCCGAGCTCGCGGCGGAGCGGATAGCGCTCGGCACGACCTCCGACACCGAGGCGATCGGCGCCCTGATCGCCAGCGATCCCTCTCCGCTCCCACAGGCCGTCGCGCAGTCGATGGCACGGCTCGAGGGCGCCTACTCGGTCGTCCTGCTCGCGGAGGGAAAGCTCGTCGGCTTCCGCGATCCGCACGGCATCAGGCCGCTCGCGCTCGGCCGTCTCGGCAACGAGGACGGGGACGACGACTGGGTGCTCGCGTCGGAGACGTGCGCGCTCGACCTGATCGGCGCGCGCTTCGATCGCGAGGTACGGCCCGGTGAGGTCGTGGTGATCGACGAGCACGGACTCGAGTCGGTCCAGGCGCTGCCCGAGGCTCGGCAGGCGCTCTGCATCTTCGAGCACGTCTACTTCGCCCGGCCCGACTCGACGCTCGCCGGCTCCGAGGTGCACGGGGTGCGCGTCCGGATGGGCGAGCGGCTCGCCGCTGAGGCGCCCGTGGAGGCGGATCTCGTGATGCCGATCCCGGACTCCGGCACGCCCGCGGCGGTCGGCTACTCGCGCGCCTCCGGGATCGCGTTCACCGAGGGTCTGATCAAGAATCGCTACGTCGGCCGAACCTTCATCGAGCCCGATCAGGGGCTCCGGGAGCAGGGGATCCGGCTCAAGTTCAACCCGCTCGCCGAGGTGAGCGGCAAGCGGCTCGTGATCGTCGACGACTCGATCGTCCGCGGCTCCACAATGCGCCAGCTCGTCGCCATGCTCGTCGATGCGGGCGCGCGGGAGGTGCACGTCCGGATCTCATCGCCGCCGATCGTCTCGCCCTGCTACTACGGGATCGACTTCGCGGACGTCGAGCAGCTCGCCGCGTCGCGTCGCAGCCCAGAAGAGCTGTGCGAGCTGATCGGCGCCACCTCGCTCCATCACCTCTCGCTCGAGGGAATGCAGGCGGCGACCCGTCTCCCGGAGCAGTCGGTCTGCCGCGCCTGCTTCACGCGCTCCTACCCGACGCGCGTTCCGCTCGAGGAGAACGTGGCGAAGCTGCGATTCGAATCCGCGTCTCGCTAATCGAGCGCTAGCTCGAACCAGACGCGATGCTCGCCCAAGCGGGTGACGCCCCAGCGGTCGGCGAGCGAGTCGAGGAGCGCGAGCCCCCGTCCGGAGGTTGCGTCCTCGTCGGGCATCGAGACGTCGCGGGGGTCGAAGCCCTCGCCGTGATCGCCGATCTCGACGCGAACGCGGTTGTCGAAGACCTCGAGCTCGAGCGTGATCCGGCCGCGGTCTCCTCCGTGCTTGACCCCGTTCGCGAAGAGCTCGCTGACGAGCATCCGCAGCGCGAACCGCGCCTCCGGGTGGGCGGCCAGCGCGTCGACGCGATCGACGGCCCGCCTTGCCTGGACGATCGCAGCGGTCTCGGCGGGAAGCGACAGGTCGAGTCTCCGGTCGTCTCGCGAGTCGTCCATGACTGGACAACCCGTCCGTCCGCGGGATGGTTACGCGCGACTGCGGTCGGAGAGCTCCCGCGCGCGCCCGTAGCGGACTGCGCGGCGAACGGCGCGCGGGTCGAGTCCCCGCTCGAGCAACTCCTGTCGCACCTCGCCCTCG
>JANDLU010000107.1 GCA_024330215.1 Candidatus Gaiellasilicea maunaloa | reverse complement strand
TGAGATGTTGGGTTAAGTCCCGCAACGAGCGCAACCCCTGTCCTATGTTGCCAGCGAGTAATGTCGGGGACTCATAGGAGACTGCCGGTGACAAATCGGAGGAAGGTGGGGATGACGTCAAGTCATCATGCCCCTTATGTCTTGGGCTACACACGTGCTACATTGGCCGGTACAAAGGGCTGCGATGCCGCGAGGCGGAGCGAATCCCAAAAAGCCGGTCTCGGTTCGGATTGGAGGCTGAAACTCGCCTCCATGAAGGCGGAGTTGCTAGTAATCGCGAATCAGCAACGTCGCGGTGAATACGTTCCCGGGCCTTGTACACACCGCCCGTCACACCACGAAAGTTGGCAATACCCGAAGCCGGTGGGCTAACCTCTCTGAGGAGGCAGCCGTCGAAGGTAGGGTTGATGATTGGGGTGAAGTCGTAACAAGGTAGCCGTAGCGGAAGCTGCGGCTGGATCACCTCCTTTCTAGGGATATCGGAGCTCTTACTCCGATAGGCGTCGAGCTCGTTGCGTCTGTTTGCTCCGGCAAGCCTACGCAGATGATGCCGTTCTCACCTCGAGAGCGTCGTCCGATGACTCGATTCGCCTAGAAGCTACGTCGACCTCGACGCATGACTTTCGTACGCTGCTGAGTTTTGAGAGACCGTGCCAACACCGTCGAGAAGGCGGGGGCTCGTGTTCTTTCAGCGATAGGTGGGCTGCCGGCCTGCGCGCACCTTGAAAACTCCATAGCGACAACACATAGTGTTCTTTCTGATCAAGAGAATAAGAGCACACGGTGGATGCCTTGGCGCCAAGAGCCGATGAAGGACGTGGGCGGCTGCGATAAGCCCGGGGGAGATGCTGACCAATCGCTGATCCCGGGATTTCCGAATGGGGAAACCTACGCGTGGTAATGCGCGCGTGCTCTTGCCTGAATACATAGGGCAAGCAGTGGCAAGCTGGGGAACTGAAACATCTTAGTACCCAGAGGAAAGGAAAGAAACCTCGATTCCCTGAGTAGTGGCGAGCGAAAAGGGAACAGCCCAAACCAGAGTGACGTGACAGGCGGCAGCCGTTGTCACTTTGGTGTTGTAGGGCCTGTCTCGATCCGCCTGCTGGCGGGTCGGTGAGTTACAAAGTTGTGCGTTAGTCGAAGTGAATGGAAATTCACACCGCAGAGGGTAATGGTCCCGTAGACGAAAGCGCACAGCCTCACTTGACAGGTACCTGAGTACGGCCGGGCACGGGAAACCCGGTCGGAACCCGCGGGGACCACCCCGCAAGGCTAAGTACTCCTTGGCGACCGATAGTGAACTAGTACCGTGAGGGAAAGGTGAAAAGCACCCCGGAAGGGGAGTGAAATAGTACCTGAAACCGTGTGCTTACAAGCGGTCGGAGCAGGCTTGTCCTGTCACGGCGTGCTTTTTGCATAACGAGCCAGCGAGTTACTCTTACACGGCAAGGTTAAGGAAACGGAGCCGTAGCGAAAGCGAGTCTGAATAGGGCGATTCAGTCGTGTGAGGTAGACCCGAAACTGAGTGATCTACCCATGGGCAGGTTGAAGCGGGGGTAAGACCCCGTGAAGGACCGAACCGACCTCGGTTGAAAACGGGGCGGATGACCTGTGGGTCGGAGTGAAAGGCTAATCAAACTCAGAGATATCTGGTTCTCCCCGAAATATATTTAGGTATAGCGTCACGTGTTCAATACCGGTTGTAGAGCACTGTTTGGTCTAGGGGGCCTACCAGCTTACCGAAATCAGGCAAACTCCGAATGCCGGTATTCCAGAGCGTGGCAGTCAGACTGCGGGGGATAAGCTTCGTGGTCGAAAGGGAAACAGCCCGGACCGTCGGCTAAGGCCCCTAATTCCATGCTAAGTGGGAAACGATGTCCGATTGCAGAGACAACCAGGATGTTGGCTTAGAAGCAGCCACCATTCAAAGAGTGCGTAACAGCTCACTGGTCAAGTGGTCGGGCGCGGACAATGTAACGGGGCTCAAGCTGATCACCGAAGCTGCGGGCGCGTATCCGTACGCGCGGTAGGAGAGCGTCCCCTTGCCCGTGAAGCGGCGGCGTAAGCCAGCCGTGGAGGCCTGGGGAGTGAGAATGCCGGCATGAGTAACGAGAGAGAGGTGAGAATCCTCTCCACCGATTGCCCAAGGATTCCTGAGTAAAGTTCGTCTGCTCAGGGTTAGTCGGGACCTAAGGCGAGGCCGAAAGGCGTAGCCGATGGCCAACGGGTTGATATTCCCGTACCACGTCGCTTCCGTTATGACCGATGGGGGGACGAGGAAGGCTAAGGGATCCCTGGCGAAGGTCGCCCAGGGGTAAGCATGTAGCTAGGTCGCTCAGGTAAATCCGGGCGTCTGTTGATGCGAGGTGCGATGCCAGCTGGCCGGAAGGCCGGCGAGTCCCCGACGCCATGCCTCCAAGAAAAACCTCTAGGCAGGATGCGCGTGCCCGTACCCCAAACCGACACAGGTGGACAAGTAGAAAATACTAAGGTGATCGAGATAACCCTCGTTAAGGAACTCGGCAAAATGGCCCCGTAACTTCGGGAGAAGGGGCGCCCCGGTAAGGTGAAGTCCTTCGCGGATGGAGCCCGAGGGGGCCGCAGTGAATTGGTCCAAGCGACTGTTTACCAAAAACACAGGTCTCTGCTAAGTCGCAAGACGACGTATAGGGGCTGACGCCTGCCCGGTGCCGGAAGGTTACGTGGAGGTGTTAGGGCTTCGGCTCGAAGCACTGAAACTAAGCCCCGGTAAACGGCGGCGGTAACTATAACCGTCCTAAGGTGATGAAACATGTTGCCCCCCTGAGCAGCGATGCGCAGGGTGCAGCTGGCCGTATGCTGGAACATCTGAGTATCCCGCGCTACTCGCGCTCCGTCCGATGCAGGGCGTAGCGTGAGTGACAACGTGTCGGGTGCAGACAATCAGCAGGAAAGGCTCAGGCTGGAGGGGTGGATCGCTGGATTCATCGACGGCGAAGGTTGCTTCAGCGTGAACATCAACCGGTGTTCCGCCACGAAGCTCGGCTGGCAGGTCCGGCCGGAATTCGTCGTCACGCAGGGCGAGCGCAGTCTGGGCTCGCTCGAGCTGCTGCAGTCGTTCTTCGACTACGGTGCTCTGTATCGCAACGCCCGTCACGATGACCATCGGGAGGATGTCTTCCGCTGGTGCGTCCGGCGCAGGGAAGACCTGGAGGTCAAGGTCCTCCCGTTTCTCGTCGAGGTACCGCTGCGCACCGCCAAAGCGCGCGATCTGGAGATGTTTCGCCAGGTTCTTGCGCTGATGCGGCTGCAGAGGCACCTCGAGGGTGAAGGCGTCGCGGAGATCGCTCGCATCGTCGAGCGGATGAATCGGCGCAAGCCATCCACCTACCTGAGAATCCTCAGAGACTGTACGCCAGCCGCCTCCTGAGGGAGGCGAAGAGACAGTCCGTTCTCCACGGCGACGTGGAGAGGCCGGCAGAAATGTCCGGCCCGCTGCTTCGTATCTTGAAGCAGTTCAAGCCAGGTGAAAACGTGCTGAAGGACACCAGGCTAGTAACAGCTAGAGCGAAATTCCTTGTCGGGTAAGTTCCGACCTGCACGAATGGCGTAACGACTTGGGCGCTGTCTCAACGAGGGATCCGGTGAAATTGTAGTCTCGGTGAAGATGCCGAGTACCCGTGGTTGGACGGAAAGACCCCGTGCACCTTTACTGCAGCTTTACGTTGGAGTCTGGGATTCGTTGTCCAGGATAGGTGGGAGCCTTTGAAGCCGGGACGCTAGTCTCGGTGGAGGCAATCTTGGGATACCACCCTTCGTGTTCTGGGCTTCTAACCCGATGCCGTGATCCGGGTCGGGAACAGCGTGAGGTGGGCAGTTTGACTGGGGCGGTCGCCTCCTAAAATGTAACGGAGGCGCGCAAAGGTTCCCTCAGCACGGTTGGAAATCGTGCGTAGAGCGCAAAAGCATAAGGGAGCTTGACTGCGAGACTGACAAGTCGAGCAGGGACGAAAGTCGGCTTTAGTGATCCGGCGGTTAAGAGTGGAATTGCCGTCGGTCAACGGATAAAAGGTACGCCGGGGATAACAGGCTTATCCTCCCCAAGAGTCCACATCGACGGGAGGGTTTGGCACCTCGATGTCGGCTCGTCGCATCCTGGGGCTGAAGCAGGTCCCAAGGGTTGGGCTGTTCGCCCATTAAAGCGGTACGCGAGCTGGGTTCAGAACGTCGTGAGACAGTTCGGTCCCTATCCACCATGGGCGCTGGAAGTTTGAGAGGAGTCGTCTCTAGTACGAGAGGACCGAGACGAACAGGCCACTGGTGTATCAGTTGTTCTGCCAAGAGCATTGCTGATTAGCTACGCCTGGATGGGATAACCGCTGAAAGCATCTAAGCGGGAAGCCCACCTCAAGATGAGACTTCCCATCCTCTAGAAGGAGTAAGGGCCGTGGAAGACGACCACGTCGATAGGCCGAGCGGTGTAAGCGCAGCAATGCGTTCAGCTGACCGGTACTAATTGCCCGAGGTCTTGATTTAGAACACTCGTGAGTCGCTATGGAGTTTTGAAGGTGTGCCGAGAGGCGGCACACGTTCACGAGTTTCGGCGGTCATAGCGTCGGGGGTACACCTCTTCCCATTCCGAACAGAGAAGTTAAGCCCGATAGCGCCGATGGTACTCGGGGCGCAAGCCCCCGGGAGAGTAGGACGCCGCCGAATTGTCGTCGAGAGAGAGCCGCGGGAGCGGCTCTCTCTCGTACCTCTAGACTCGCCGCCATGGTGCTGACCGACGGCTTCGTCACCCTACGGCCGCCCGAGGACAGCGACGTCGAGTGGGTGGTCCGGTCCTGCCGCGATCCGGAGAACCAGCGCTGGCTCCCGTTGCTCCCCCATCCGTACGAGCGCGCGGACGCCGAGTGGTGGATCGGCCGCTGCAAGAGGGCGTGGGCGGACAGCTCGGCAGCCCCGTTCGTCGTCCTCGACTCGGCCACAGGCGATCGGCTCGGCACAATCGAGATCCGCACCGGCACCTCGGCGGACGTCGGCTACTGGCTGGCGCCCGAGGGGCGGGGTCGCGGCGCGATGACGCGTGCGCTTCGATTGCTCCTGCGCTATTCGTTCGAGGAGAGGGGAGTGGCGCAGGTCGAGCTCTTCACCTTGCTCGACAACGTGCGTTCCCAGGGCGTCGCCGAGCGGGCCGGCTTTCGGCTCGACGGAACCGCTGAGGGAAAGATCGAGAGCAGGGACGGCACCCGACACGATGCGCTTCGGTTCGTCCTGAGAGTGCCGACGAAATCAGGCGGCTGGTGACACCGACTCGAGCCCACGGAGACGCGCAACGCGCTCGGACACGGGCGGGTGGGTGACGAAGAGCGCGGCGAGGCCCTCGACGGCGAACGGATTCGTCGTGTAGAGCGGCTCGGTTGCCGGGTTGGCGGCGAACGAGACGAGCTCGCTCGCCTGGTCGAGTCGCAAGAGCGCATCGGCGAGACCGTGCGGGGAGCCACAGATCCTGGCGGCCACGCGGTCGGCGGCCAGCTCGCGCTTCGGGGAGAGCAGCAGGTGCACGAACGCCGCGGCCGTAGGCCCCAACACCGCGAGCAGCGCGCGCTCGAGAAAGCCGCCGATCCGGGAGAGCTCGATGAGCACGACGGCGAGCATCGTCGCGAAGGTCTGCACCAGCACGTCGCGCGAGCGCACGTGTGCGAGCTCGTGTGCAATCACGCCTTCGAGCTCCGCCGGCGGTAATGCAAAGAGGAGCCCGGTGCTGACCGCGAGCGCCGAGCCGCGCGGACCGCGGCCGGCGACGAATGCCCTCGGGAAGCCATCGGGGATCAGATACAGCTTCGGTGGCAGGATCCCGAGCTTGGCCGAGATCACGTCCACGGTCGAGCGCAAGCGCGGATCCTCGGCGAGGGCGAACTCGCGGGCCCCGAGCATCCCGAGCAGGGCGCGATCGGCGTAGGCGTAGACGGCCGCCGTCGCGAGTAACGCGCAGAAGACGAAGAGCGAGGCGGTCCGGTAGCCGCCGATCGCCCAGCCCGAGGCGCCGAAGAACGCGCATAGGATCAGGACGAGCAGCCACGTCTTGCCGAGATTCCTGGCGGCCGCAAGCCGCATCAGCTAGCCGTCGTCGGCGTCGCGCTCGTCGTCGCCGAGCCCGCGCGGCGGCCAATCGGGCTCCGGTGCGTCACAGCGACTGGAGCAGTGCAGCGACGCGACGTTCTGGAGAGGCACGAGGATGTGACCGTTCAGCTCGATGTGCGGAACGTCCTCGATCGAGCAGTAGGCGGTGAGCACTCCCTCCTGATACTCGCCGCCGAAGAGGGCGACCTCGATCTGCTCGCCCTTGTACTTGTTCGTGTAGTCCTCCACGGAGCGGTCAGTCTAACGAGATGAGGTTTCCGTCCCGGAAGCCGATCCTGGCGACGTGGCAGTTGGCGATGTGTTCGTCGCCGCCGGCGTCGCAGTGGCGCAGGACGGCGCGAAGCGGACCGCCGTGCGAGACGACGAGCACGCGCCCGCCGGGATGGCGCGCTGCGATGTCGTGAAGCGCCGAGAGGACGCGCTCGTTGACCTCCTCGCTCGTCTCTCCATCACCCCAGGGCCCCCCGTTCGCCTGGGGAAAGCGCTCGCGGATCTCGGTGTCGAGAAGCCCTTCCCACGTGCCGAAGTGCTTCTCGCGGAGCGCGGGCAATACCTCGACCTCGAGCCCGTGCTGCTCGGCAACTGCCTGTGCGGTCTCTCTCGCACGGGCGAGATCGCTCGCGTAGATCGCGTCGAGGCACTCGCGGCGGAGCTCGGTGGCGAGCTTCCGCGCCTGGGCCTTGCCGGTCGCGTTCAAGGGGCGGTCGCTGTGGCCCTGGACGCGGCGCTCGACGTTCCAGTCGGTCTCGCCATGGCGGACGAAGAGGATCTCGGTCACGGCTATACGCTAGCCGTCGTGGATCTCGGGCTCGGCGGCAAGGCTTGCATCGTCACCGGCTCGACGGCCGGGATCGGACTCGAGACTGCTCGGCTGCTCATTGCCGAGGGCGCCCGCGTCGTCACCTGTGGGCGTCGCGACGCGCCCGGGATCGGGGAGACGCTCCACGTCGTCGCCGATCTTTCCGATCCTGCGGCGCCCGAGACCCTTGTCGACAGGGCGGCCGCGGAGCTCGGCGGGCTCGACGTGCTTGTCAACAACGTCGGTTACGCGGTGCAGGCGCGCTTCGAGGATGTGCCCGAGGAGGACTGGGACTCGATGTGGCAGCTCAACGTGATGAGCTATGTGCGCGCGATCCGTGCGGCACTGCCTCACCTGCGCGAATCGCGCGGCTCGATCGTCAACGTCTCGTCGACGGCCGGCAAGCGCCCGTCGGGCGGGATGCCGCACTACTCGGTGACGAAGGCCGCCGTGCTCTCGCTCTCGCGCCTCGTCGCGGATCTGTACGCGGGCGACGGGATTCGCTGCAACGCCGTCACGCCCGGTCCGACGGCCACGGAAGCGTGGCTGGGAGAGGGAGGGCTCGCAGACCAGCAAGGCGGCGACCGCGACGCGGTACTTGCGAAGGTGGGTGCCGGCCGGCCGCTCGGGCGGCTCGCCGAGCCGGAGGAGATCGCGGCTGTGATCGCCTTTCTCGCCTCCGAGCGGGCCTCATATGTCACCGGAGCGGCGTGGAGTGCCGACGGCGGCACTGTCCCCATCATTATCTAGCGCAACGCTTCGCGTTGCGCTAGGAGAGCGGCCGCAGCGCGGACTACCCTTGACTCATGCCGCACATCGCAGGTCTAGTCGCGAATGCATTCGAAGAACGGATTCGCGAGCAGGAGCAAAGCTCACTGTCGCCGCTCGCAGTGCGCTCGTACGAGACGCGCGGCCGGCTGCGCGACGAGGAGGAATGCCGGATCCGGACACCCTTCCAGCGAGATCGCGATCGCATCCTCCACTCGAAGCCGTTTCGCCGCCTGAAGGGCAAGACGCAGGTCTTCATCGATCCGGCCGGCGACCACTACCGCACGCGGATGACGCACACGCTCGAGACGACCGGAATCGCGCGCGTCGTGGCGCGGGCGCTGCGCTTGAACGAGGATCTGACCGAGGCGATCGGGCTCGGGCACGACACCGGGCACCCTCCCTTCGGCCATGCCGGAGAGGAGCAGCTCGACACGTGCCTGCGCGAGCGGTTCGGCACCGGCTTCCGCCACAACGAGCAGTCGCTCCTGATCGCCGAGGAGCTCAACCTGACGGCCGAGGTGCGCGACGGGATCCGCACCCACACGGGACCGGAGGAGCCGGCGACCCTCGAAGGGAAGATCGTGCGGCTCGTCGACCGGGTGGCGTACATCAACCACGACATCGACGATGCGATCCGGTTCGGGATCCTGCGCGCCGACGACCTGCCTCGTGCCGAGCTCGAGCTGCTCGGCGAGCGGGGCTCAGCCCGGATCGACACCCTCGTCCACGATCTGGTCGAGAGCTCCGAGCGGGCGGGCGACATCGCGCAGAGCGACGGGGTCGGGACTGCCATGCTCGCGCTCCGCGCGTTCATGTTCGAGCGCGTCTACCTAGGCCCGCACGCTCGCGTGGAGCACGAGCGCGCCCACGAGACGATCAGCCGGATCTTCGACCACCTCGCAGAGCGCCGAGACTCTGAGGACGAGATTCGCGCATTCGTCTCCGGGATGACGGATCGCTTCGCGCTCTCGTACGCCGAATCGCTCTAGCCGATGGCGCGGATCAAGGAACAGTCGGTGCGCGAGGTCGTGGCAGCGACGGACATGGTCGAGGTCGTCCAGGGTCGCACGCCGCTGCGCCGCGCGGGCCCGCGCTGGACCGGCCGGTGTCCCTTCCATGAGGAGCGGACGCCGAGCTTCTCGGTCAACCCCGTCGAGAAGCTGTACCACTGCTTCGGCTGCGGCAAGGGCGGCGACGCGATCACGTTCGTGCGCGAGACCGAGAGCCTCGACTTCGTGGAAGCCGTCGAGTGGCTGGCCGAACGCTTTCGCGTCACGCTCGAGTACGAGGAGACCTCGCCGCAGCTCGAGGCCTCGCGGCAGCGCCGGGACCGGCTGCACGCGCTGCTCGAGCAGGCCACGGCATTCTACGAGCGGCACCTCTGGACCTCCGCGGGAGGCGAGCCCGTGCGCACGTATCTCGATGGCCGCGGCCTGCTCGAGCCGATCTGCCGTGAGTTCCGGCTCGGACTCTCGCCTGGCGACGGCCTCGCGCGCAAGGCCCAGGAGAAGGGCTTCACGCGAGACGAGCTGCGGGCCGCGGGGCTCACCAACGCGTCCGGCCGCGAATACTTCCCGCCGCGGCTGATGTTCCCGCTCGCCGACGCGCGCGGGCGAATCGTCGGCTTCCAGGCACGGAAGCTCCACGAGGACGATCCGCTGAAGGGCAAGTACGTGAACTCGCCCGAGACGGAGGTCTTCCGCAAGTCCGCTCTGCTCTACGGCCTCCACCTCGCCCGCACCGCGATCGCGAAGCAGGAGCGCGCCGTCGTCGTCGAGGGGAACACGGACGTGATCGCGCTGCGGCAGGTCGGGTTCGAGCCCGCGATCGCCTCGATGGGGACTGCGCTCACCGAGCGGCAGCTCAAGGAGCTGCAGCGGCTGACGCGACGGATCTATCTCTGCTTCGACGCAGACGCGGCCGGTGAGGACGCGACGCTGCGGGGGATGGAGCTCGCGACGACGCTCGGTCTCGATGTGCGCGTCGTTACGCTACCGAAGGGCCAGGATCCGGCCGATGCGCCCGAGGGCTTCGAGGATCGGCTCGAGGGCGCCGAGAGCTACGTCGTCTACCGCGTCCGGCTCGAGCTCGAGCGAACCCCCGATCGGCAGGAGGCGTTCGTCCGGGCGCGCGAGATCCTCCAGCGGACGGAGGATTCGCCCGAATGGCAGGACGCCCTGCGGCTGCTCGCCGGACGGCTCAGCCTCCCGAAGGAGACGCTCTCCAGCCTGGCGCCGAAGGGCGGCGCGCGGACGCTGACGCGGGAGCTCTCGCCGAAGATGCTGCAAACGGGCGACCGACTGGAGCGCGATGCGCTCGCGGCGTGCGTCGCCCATCCCTCGCTCGTGACACTCCTCGCCGAGGTCTCGCCTGAGCACTTCGACTCGACATTGCACCGGCGCTTCCGGGATCAGCTCATCGACGGCGGCGAGGACGGGGAGCTGGTCGTGCTGAGAGCCGAATTGGACGCCCGCGCGGCGCGTGAGGGGCTCGACGAGCGAACCGGCAAGGAGCGCCTTCTGAACCTGCGCGAGCGGCGGCTGCGCCGCGAGCTCGCGGCCGCCGAGCTGAGCCAATTCAAGGAGCTGCAGACGGCGTTGGCTCGTGTCCAGGAGGCGATTCTCGAGCTGGGGTGAGGGCCGGCTGCCGCTCGCTACAATCCTCCGCGCCTTCCCCGGTAGCTCAATTGGCAGAGCGGCGGACTGTTAATCCGTAGGTTGTTGGTTCGAGTCCAACCCGGGGAGCTGGAAACCTCCTGGATATAGCGTTTTCCGG
>JANDLU010000106.1 GCA_024330215.1 Candidatus Gaiellasilicea maunaloa | reverse complement strand
TGGCACCGCCGCTTTGCCGGTCTCCGTGAAGGCGACGGCGGGCAGCACGAGCACGGAGAGCGCCACCCCGATCCCGACCCCGATCGCGGCAGCCAGGACGGCGAGGGCCGCGTCCTCGAGCACGATCATCAGCCCGGCTCCGCGCGGTTCCAGCCCGAGCCCGCCCAGGAGCGACGCATCGGCGACATGCGCGCGACGGCGGGCGGCGCCCGCGACGGCGAACGCGGCCACGGCGACGAGCGCCGCGGCGAAGAAACCAAGCCAGAGCGCTCCGGACGTCGCGACTGCGAGGGGATCGTTCGAGAGTCTGCGCTCGAGCTGCGCTCGAGCGACCGCGTCCTCTACCTCGAGCGGGGGCCGCGAGAGCGCCGCGACAACGGCCCCGACCGGAGCGCCGCCGGTGTCGAGAGTCCAGAAGTCCGGCGCTACCGCCTGCTGCGCTGCCTCGTAGCGCTGCTCGAAGAGCGTCGGCACGTCGGCCACCAGGAAGCGGTTGCCCTCGGTCGCGGTCGCGAAGTTGGACAACGAGCCCACGAGCTCGACCCGCCGAGCGGCGCTCGATCCATCGAGCTCGATCACGTCGCCGACCCGTGCGTCGAGCTCCTGCAGGAGCCCGGTTCCGGCGATTGCCGGCACGGGTCGCGTTGCTGGCGGCGACGGCCGAAGGACGACAGTCGCGCCGGTGCCGGCATCGTTCGACGCACCCGTGTCGAGCCGGAGCGTGAGGTCTCGCCCGATTATCGTCGTGTGTGCGGCGGTAACCGGACTCGTTAGCGCCGGTGCCGTGGCCCTCCAGGAATCGTCGAGCCTCACCGGTCCCGCGAACTGGATGACAAGCGTGCGGCCGACGACGGGCGGCACACGGTAGGAGAGCTCGAGTGCCGCGAGCTCGAGCGGATAGCTCGGCTGCGGCGCGAGCTCCACGGCAAATCTGTTCGCTCCCTCGAGCAAAGGACCCGCGGGCAGCCGCTGGAAGATCCCGTTTGCGTCGCGAACGGTGACGGCGAGCGACGCCGCCAGGTCCTCGAAGCGAGCGGGCGCATAGTCGAAGGGGAGCCCGGTCGGGCGCAGATCGACGTCCGGCGGCAGCGGGAGCAGGGTCGCGTCGACCATGAACTCAAGCTCGGTCACGCCGGTCGGCAGGCGTGGTCGTGACGACGCGGGCCGGCGGTCCGCGAGCTCTTGCAGCAGCGTCGCCTGCCGCGCCGCCGTCCCGCCGACCGGATCGACGCCGCTATTCGCAGCGTCGACGGCGACGAGCGGCACGGGCTCGCCTCCGACCTCGAGCCGCTCCACGGCGAGCGGCGAGGCCGACACGACGCCGGCAGTCGCCTCGAAGGCGCGGGCGCGGCCAAGAGGCGGGTAGGAGTCGGAGCGGCGGTCGTCGGGCACGAGCACATCCGCACCGACGCGCAGGACGGCCCGCTCGCGCTGCGTCTCCGCGAACGTCGTCGCGTACGAGGCGGCGAAGGTGCCGATCGCAAGCGTGGCGACGAGGAGCACCGTCGCTGGCCGGTGTACCTCTGCCGTGCGTGCGAGCCGTCGGGCGGCGAGGGTTACGACCGCGCCTCGGCGAGTCGCGGCGGCCCTTGCGAGGAAGGCGAGCGTGGGAGGCAGCAACCGCGCAGCCAGGACGGCGCCGGCCAGGATCCCGAACGCGGGAACGGCGACGAGCAGCACATCGAGCTCGCCGTCGCCGGCGACGACCGGGGCGCCCTCAGCTCGGAGCTGCCAAAGAGCAACGCCCACCGCGACGAGCAGGGCAATGTCCAGTCCCGTCCGGGAGAAGAACCCGGCTCGCATCGAGCGAGCCTCCGCCTGTTCGCCGCGCAGCGACGGGAAGACGACCGCAACCAGGCAGGCAAGCACGCCCAGGATCGCGAGCGCGTAGGGCAGCCAACCAACCTCAGGCTCGAGATCGAGCCGCGCGGCGGCGAGCGGACCCGTTGCGGCGACGAGCTCGATCGCGAGACCCGCAACCCATGGGGCCGAGAGCGCGGCGAGCGCCCCGAGCGCGAGCGCCTCCAGGGCGGCGGCAGTCACCAGCGCGCGCGGGTTCGCGCCGCGGGTCAGCAACAGGTCGTTCTCGCGTCGCCTGCGCCGGCGAATCAGCCTCGCAACGAAGACGAGGCCGTAACCCGCGAGCAGGGCGAGCTGGACGAGCGGGACGAGCACGCCTGTGCGGGCGACGCCGATCTCGCGCCGCGCCTCCTCGAGCATGCTGCCGAGCCCGGTCGAGACGACCGGTGGCGCCACCCCGCGCGGAACGCCTTCGTCGAGCCGCTCCTCGAGACCTTCGACCGCGACCTGCGCGGACCGCAGATCGCCGACGGAGAACGCGGCCGGATCGGGCCGCGTGCGCCAGCTTGCACGAAAGCGCTCGACGGTCGCGAGCAGAGCGCGCTCAGTGAGGACGAGCGGGCCGAAGCTCTGGATGTCCCGGCCGCGCACTCCGTCGAGCGCGAGCTCGTCATTCCCCCAGATCGTCGCCGCCGGGTCGGCGACGTCGTACACGCCGACGATGCGGACCGAGACAGGCGCCACCGTCCGTGTTCCTTCGAGGGCGACGGAGTCGCCGACCCCGAGAGCCGTCGCGGCCGCAGCCGAGGTCGAGACGGCCGCCTCGAGCTCGTCGGCTCCCACCTTGGGCCGGCGTCCGCTGCGGAGTGTCGTGTGCTGCTCGATTCCGTCGACGAACGCCAGCACGAAGCGGCGGCCGGCACTCGAGCGAACGGAGTCGGACTCGCCAACGCGATGGATCGGCGCGCGGCCGGGGAGCGTTCGGCGCAGCTCCGTAATCACCTTCCGTGAAGCGCCCGCGTAACCGTCGACGTCGACCCTGCTCGTCACGTCGACGCCAACCGCCTCGGCATCAGCGTCCGCGAGCTTCCGCTCGAGGCCGGCCTGTGCGGCCGCGCTCGCGTACATCGGCGCCGCCGCGAGCAGGGTCGCCGCGAGCAGGATCGCGCCGAAGGAGACAGCGACAAGCGGCCACACCGCAATCGTCCGCTTCGCGAGCAGCCGCCACGGACGCGGAGGAGTCATGATACGGATTGTGGTGGAATCTCCATCACCGCTCGGTTGGCTTCGCAGACTAGAAGAGACGGCTCGCCGCGACCGCGGCCTGGCCGTAGCTGATCCCGCCGTCGTTCGGCGGCACGAGCTGGTGCGTAAGAACGCGGAAGCCGAGCTCCTCCAGCCGCCGCCGCGTCGAGCCGAGCAGCCGCAGGTTCTGGAAGCTCCCTCCCGAGAGGACGACTGTGATCGGTTCGGCGACTTCGGCGCATGCCGCGGCGGCTGCGGCAGCGACCGTCTCGTGAAACGCTGCGGCGATCCCCGCGCGGTCGCGGCCCGCTCGGAGAGCCAAGTAACAGTCTGTTACTAGGCTCGTTCCGTCGCCGAGCCGCCACGTCCATGGCTCCGCGGCCGTATCTCCGGCGAGCTGCTCGAGCTCGATCGCCGCCTGCCCCTCGTACGTGACGGATTCCCGCACTCCGAGAACGGCCGCGACGGCGTCGAAGAGCCGGCCCATCCCCGACGAGAGCGGTGCGTTCACCTTCAGCGCCTGGCGAACCAGCTCCCAACGCTTCCAGGGGACCGGCTCGCCCGCACGCTCGAGGCACGCCGCCGCCACGCGCCAGGGTTCGCGGATCGCCGCCTCGCCGCCCGGGAGTGGCACCGGCTCGAGATGCGCGAGCCGCTCGAACGAGCTCAGATCGCAGCGGAGCAGCTCGCCGCCCCAGAGCGTCCCGTCGGTGCCGTAGCCGGTGCCGTCGAAGACGAGCGCCAACGCCGGGCCGGTCTCGCCGTGCTCGGCCAGGCACGCCGCCGCGTGCGCGTGATGGTGCTGGACCCCGACCTCGTCGAGCTCCAGTTGACGTGCGAGTCTCGTCGAGAGGTAGTCGGGATGTAGGTCGTGGGCAACGACCTCTGGCTCGATGCTCAGCATCGCGAGGTAGAGCTCAAGATCGGTCTGGAAAGCAGCGTGGGCGAGCTCCGAGTCGAGGTCGCCGAGGTGGGGCGAGAGGTACGCCTGGCGTCCACGGACGACGCAGAAGGTGCTCTTGAGCTCGGCGCCGACCGCGACGACCGGCCGCCGGGCCGCCACGGGCAACGAGATCGCGCCGGGGACGTAGCCGCGCGAGCGACGGATCGGATAGGCGGCACGCATCACAGAGTCCTCGCAGCGGCGGTGGATGGGCCGGTCGTGGGCGAGGAAGACGTCGGCGATTCCGCCGAGCCGCTTCTGGGCCTCGGCGTCCTCGTACGCGATCGGCTCGTCCGAGCGGTTGCCGCTCGTCATCACGAGGGAACCGCCGAATGCGGCGAGCAGGAGGTGATGGAGCGGGGTGTAGGGAAGCATGACGCCGAGCCAGGGCGTTCCCGGCGCGACGGACGGAGCGACTGCCGCGTCTGCTCGCCGGCGGACGAGCACGATCGGCCGCTCGCGGGAGGAGAGGAGAGCGCGTTCCTCATCGTCGAGCTCGACGAGGAGCGCGGGCTCGTTCGTCATGAGCGCGAAGGGCTTGTCCTCGCGGAGCTTGCGGGCGCGCAGGCGGGCGACCGCGGCCTCTCTCGCGGCGTCGCAGGCGAGGTGGTAGCCGCCGAGACCCTTGACGGCGACGATGTCGCCGTCAACAAGAGCTTCCGCCGCGTCTTCGATGCTCATGGACAGCTGTGGCCCACACACAGGGCAGGCGATCGGCTCGGCGTGGAAGCGGCGGTCGCCCGGGTCCTCATACTCGAGCCGGCAGTCGGCGCAGAGCGGGAAGCCGGCCATCGTCGTCAGCGGCCGGTCGTAGGGCACACCGGTGACGATCGTGAAGCGCGGGCCGCACTGGGTGCAGTTGACGAACGGGTAGCGGTAGCGGCGGTCGTCCGGGTCGAAGAGCTCGCGGAGGCAGTCGTCGCAGGTGGCGACATCGGCCGGGATCAGCGCCGTGCCGCCGGCCATCCCACTGGCGCGGATCTGGAACCCGGTCTCGCCGGTCGGCTCGAGCCGCCGCGCCTCGACGGTGTCGACTCGGGCGAGCGGCGGCGCTTGCTCGCGAAGCGCGCACGCGAACCCGTCGAGGGCGGTTGTGCCCCCCTCGACCTCGATCACGACGCCGTCGCCGTCGTTCAGGACGAAGCCGTCGAGCCGGTGCTTCTGGGCGATCGCGTAGACGAAGGGGCGGAAGCCGACCCCCTGCACGATCCCCCTCACCACGAAGGCTCGGCGCTCCACGACTGGATTGTCGCGTTTGCTAGGCCGCGGCGCAGCCGTCATGATGCGTGCTCGTGGGAGGTGCGGCCGATCCAGCGCTCTGACGTCCTGAGCTCCAGCTCGCTGAACGGCGGCGACCTGCATCGGCTCGTCGTCGAGAACATCACGGAGCTCGTCGCCCTCCTCGACCCGGACGGCGTTGTCCTCTATGCCTCGGCCGCGCACGAGCACAAGCTCGGCTACGCGCCGGAGGAGCTGATCGGAGGCCCCCTCACGACGCTGATCCATCCCGACGATCTGGAGCGGGTCGGGACCGCGCTCGCGGATTGCGTCGCGGACGGCCGGGCGCATCTGGCCGAGTTCCGGATCCGTCACCGCGACGGTCGCTGGCTCGTGCTCGACGGAGGGCTGACGGCGATCGACGCGAATGGCGCGGAGCTGGTGCTCGTCACCGCTCGCGACGTGACCGAGCGCGCGCGCCGCGAGCGGGCCGAGCGCGAGTTCGTCGCGAACGCGGCCCACGAGCTCCTGACCCCGCTGACGGCGATGAACGCGGCGATCGACGTGCTCCAGTGCGGCGCCAAGGAGATCCCGGCCGAGCGCGATGCCTTCCTCGACGACCTGGAGCGCGAGGTCGACCGGCTCGGCAGGCTGGCGCATGCGCTCCTCGTGCTCGCCCGAGTCCAGGCGACCGCCGAGCCGGTATCCGTGCAGCCCGTCGAGCTCTGCCCGCTGCTCCACGACATCGCCGGAAGCCTGCGGGTGGGGTCGGGACTCGAGGTGGACGTCGTCTGCTCGGAGACGCTCGCGGCCCTCGCCGAGCGAGATCTGCTCGAGCGCGCGCTTGCGAATCTCGCCGAGAACGCGGTCGCGCATACGCGGCGCGGCTGCATCGTGCTCGCCGCCCGTTCGGGAGCCGACGGCTGCGTCACGATCGAGGTGCGGGATACCGGCTCGGGCATGCCTCCCGACGAGCGCGAGCGCGCGTTCGAGCGCTTCTACCGGATTGGAGTCCGCGGCGGCGAAGGCTTCGGGCTCGGGCTTGCGATCGTGCGCGAGGCCGTCCGCGTCCTCGACGGCACCGTCGAGATCGACTCCGAGCCCGGGATCGGGACATCGGTCCGGCTCTCGATTCCCGAGGCGGCGGCGTGACGGCACGCGTCCTCGTGGTCGAGGACGAGCCGACGATCCGGCGCGCGGTCGGCTACGCCCTGCGCCGCGACGGCTTCGAGGTCGAGGAGACAGGTGACGGCGGCGAGGCGCTTGCGGCGGCCGAACGCGACTTCGACGTCGTCATCCTCGACCTCGGTCTGCCGACCGTCTCCGGCACCGAGGTGCTGCGCCGGTTGCGGGCGGCGGGACCCGTGCCGATCATCGTCCTGACCGCACTCGGCACCGAGTCCGACCGCGTGCTCGGGCTCGAGCTCGGCGCCGACGACTACGTGACGAAGCCCTTCTCGATGGCGGAGCTGATGAGCCGCGTTCGCGCGATCCTGCGGCGCTGTGAGCTCGACGCGCTCCGCCGCGATCCCGTCCGGGTCGTCGGCGGGCTCCGGATCGACCTCGGCCGCCACCAGGTCTTCGTCGAGGAGCGCTCGGTCTATCTGACCACGTCCCAATTCAAGGTGCTCGCGCTCCTCGCCGAGGAGCCTGGCGACGTGGTCACACGGCAGGCGATCATGCAGCGGCTCTGGGAGAGCGACTATGTCGGCGACGAGCACGTCTGCGACGTCCACGTCTCGAACCTTCGCCACAAGATCGAGCACGATCCCTCGCAACCGCGAAGGATCGTGACGATCCGTGGGGTCGGCTACAAGCTCGTCGCCGCGTAGGGCGATCGCGTCCCCCGTTCCGATCCACTGTGAGCCAGGGAGCGGAGCGACCCCGGTGGGATCTTGCAGGGAAAGGGGATCCGCTCGGCGGATCCCCTTTCCCTGCGAGGCAAATCAGCGGAGCTGCTCGAGCCGCTCGCGGTACTCCTCGCCGGCGATCTCGCCGCGGGCGTAGCGCTCGGCGAGGATCTCCTTCGCGCGGTCGCCGCCGCCGGGGCCTCGCCCGTGCCAGCGCCTCCGTGTGAAGAGCCACACGATCGTCGCGAGCACGGCGAGCCAGAGCAGCGGGAAGAGAGGCCACCAGCCGTGATCACCGTCGTGCCCGTGGTTCGCGAGTAGGTGGGTCAGGAACGATGCGTCCATCTCTATCAACTCCTTGTCGTGTCGTGGTTGGAGGTCGGCTCGACGTCGAGCCGAGGCAGAAATCGGTCGACCCAGGCGGGGAGCCACCAGTTGGCTCGCCCGAAGAGCTGCATCAGCGCCGGCACGAGCACCATCCGGACGACGGTTGCGTCGAGGAAGATCGCGGTCGCCATTCCGACGCCGAGCAGCTTCAGGAAGATCTCGTCGCTCACGGCGAGGGCGAGGAAGACAGCGACCATGATCGCGGCGGCGGCGGTGATCACGCGGGCGGTCTTGGCGAGCCCGTCGGCGACGGCACGGGAGGTCTGGCCGTGGCGGAGGTACTCCTCGCGGATCCGTGAGAGGAGGAAGACCTCGTAGTCCGTTGAGAGGCCGAAGAGGACTGCGAACATCATCACCGGCATGAAGGGGGGTACGGGGGTGTCGGCGTCGATGCCGAGCAGTTGGCCGAACCGGCCGCCCTCGGCGGCGAGCGCCAGTATGCCGTAGGCGGCGCCGACGGCGAGCAGGTTCATCACTCCGGCTTTGAGCGCGATCAGCGGCGAGCGGAAGGCGGCGAGCAGGAAGAGGAAGGAGACGCCGACGACTGCGGCGATCAGGAGCGGCAAGCGGGCGCGGATGAGGTCGCTCTGGTCGACGACCGAGGCGGTCAGGCCGCCGACGCTGATCTCGACACCGCTGTTCTCGTGCTGCGGAACGACATCGTCGCGCAGCCGATGCACGAGCTCCGTGGTCGCCGCATCCTGAGGCGAGCTCGTCGGTACGACCGTGAGGAGCGCGGCGTCCCTGGCTTCGTTGAGCCGCGGCTTGCTGACGAAGGCCACACCGGGGTCGGAGCGCAGCCGCTCGGCGAGCGTGGAGAGTTCTTGGTCCGCGCCGTTGGCCGGCAGGTTGGCGGCGAGGAGGAGTGGTCCGTTGGCGCCGGGGCCGAAGCCGGCGCTGACGAGCTCGTAGGCGGCCCGAGTGGTCGTGCCGGTCTGGTCGTTGCCCTCGTCGGGGAAGCCGAAGCGGAGCCCGAACGCGGGTGCGGCGAACGCGACCAGCACGATCGTCCCGAGGATCGCGGCGGGCCAGGCTCGGCGCTGGATCAGGTGGCTCCAGCGGCCGGCGAGCGTCTCGCTGCCGGGTGCTGGGACCCGCCCGAGTCCGGGGAAGCGCAGGCGGTTGACGCGATGGCCGGCGAAGGCAAGGAGCGCCGGCAGGAGCGTCACCGAGGCCGCCATCGCGATCAGGACGGCGAGGCTGACCGAGACTGCGACGCCGTAGATGAAGGAGACGCCGAGCAGGAAGAGACCGAGGAAGGAGATGACGACCGTCGTCCCGGCAACGAGGACGCTGCGGCCGGCCGTCGTCACGGTCTCGACGACCGCGGCGCGGGGATCGGCGCCCGCAGCAAGCGAGGAGCGGAAGCGGGTCAGGATCAGGAGCGCGTAGTCGATCCCGACCCCGATCCCGACCACGCCGGCGATCGCGGTCGCGAAGCCCGGGACGTCGATGACCGCGGCCAGCACGCCGATCAGCAGCACCGAGAGCCCGAGTCCGAAGAGCGCGATCGCGATCGGCAGTCCGACCGCGACCACCGATCCGAAGGCGATCAGGAGGATGATCGCGGCGGCGATCAGCCCGACGAGCTCGGGGCTCCCGCCCTCCTGGGCGTTCCGGATCGGCGGGCCGCCGAGCTCGATCGCCAGGCCGTCGCTGCTCGCGGCTTCGGCCAGCTCGATCAAGCGTGTGCCGGTCTCCGCAGGCACGTCCAGAGCGGGTCGGTCGAGCTCGAGGTCGGCGAGCGCGATCGTGCCGTCACGCGAGACGCGAGGCGGCTGGGCGGCGGCGACACCCTCGAGCCGCTCCGCTTGCTCGAGCAGCCGCTCGACGCGCCCGAGCACGGCCGGGTCGCGGGCACCGGCGTCGGCTTGCCAGACGACCTGGATCGTGTCGCCCGAGGTGCCGGCGAATCGCCGAGCGACGAGATCGGCGGCTGTCTGCGACTCCGAGCCGGCGGTCGCGAACTCGGCGGAGAACTCTCCAGCGAGGCGCGGGGCAATCGCCACCGTGGCGGCGAGGAGCGCGATCCAGGCCAACACCACCCGGCCGCGGCGACGGTAGGAAAGATCGGCGAGTCGGGCGAGGCGTCCGGAGACGCGGATTGCAGCGGTGTTCGTCATGGCGGCCAAGGTACGAGCGCCTCCGCGCCGCCACCACATCCCCGGGACGGATCTCACGGCTTCCCTGGGAGGAACTTCGGCCTCCACCCCTGGGAGGAGGCGGATCCCACCGCGGGACGACTCGCCGCGTCCCGAGTGGGGTTACCCTCGCGGGCGTGCCACACAGAGAGCTGCTCATCGACATCGCGATCGCTGTCGCCGCCTTCGTTCTCTCGCTCGGACTACTTGCGACAGGCGGCCCAGGCGACCCGGATGCGAACGCTCGCGACCTCGATGCGCTCGGCGCGGCACTCGCGGCGCTCGCCTCGCTCCCGCTTGTCGCTCGCCGCCGCGCGCCGCTCCACGTGTTCGTCGTCACCGCAGCGGCGAGCGTCATCCTGAGCGGCCTCGGCTACCCGCCCGGGCCTCCGTTCGGTCCTACGATCGCGCTCTTCTTCCTCGCTGTCGATCCAGCCAGAGTGAGCGCCGGCTTCCGGCTGACCGCGCTCGTCGTCGTCGGCTTCCTCGCCGCCCATGTCGTCGCCGGGGGCATCGCCCGCGACGCGTTCCCGCTCGTTCCGCTCCTCTTCGGCACGGTCGTCTGGGGAGGAGCCTGGGTGCTCGGCGACCGGATTCGCCAGCGGCGCGATCGGATCGCAGGGCTCGAGGAGCGCGCCGTCCGGGCCGAGCGCGAGAGCGAGCGCGAGCGCCGCCTCGCCGCCGCCGAGGAACGCACCCGGATCGCCCGTGACCTGCACGACTCCGCAGGCCACGCGATCAATGTGATCCTCGTCCAGGCCGGGGCCGCGCGCCTCCTGCAGGAGCGGGATCCCGCGCAGGCACGAGTGGCGATCGAGACGATCGAGGAGGTCGCCCGCGAGACGGTGAGCGAGATCGACCAGCTCGTCCGGGTGTTGCGCGAGGACGGCTCCAGCGGCGGCGAGATCGAGCCGCCTCCGGGTCTCGCCGCGCTCGAGACCCTCGCGGAGCGCCAC
>JANDLU010000105.1 GCA_024330215.1 Candidatus Gaiellasilicea maunaloa | reverse complement strand
TCGCTCGGCGGCCTACCGCCAATCAGCCGCGTTCACAACGTCTGTGGGCACGTCAACTAGAGCGTCAGTCCAGCTGCGCCGACGCGCAACATGATCTTCACAGCACGCGGCGAGGGCTCCGGCGTGAGGAACTTGGACGCGACCCCCTTGCTGTAGTCGAAATCGCCCTCAAACTGGTCGGCGGTTGCGTCGATCAGTTTGTCCCCCCGGCCCTCCAGCCACCAATGCTCGCCGCCCACACAAGGCGCGCGCTTCACAGTAAGCCCTGCTTCGCTGCCGCCCAGGAGGTAGTAGAGAGCCTCAGAGGCCACGTAGCAGTAGCCCCCTATCGGATGAGGATGATTCTGCCATTCGGGCGGGAGTAGCTCAGGGGTCAAGACGCTTCGCACGATCCCAACCGCGTTCTCCTCGTACTCAGTCGCCCCGCGCAGTTTCGGCTCGGTGCGGTTCTCCGTTGCGCACACGTCCCAGACGATAGCGCCGCTCCGCGAGCATTTCGCCAATCCCTCCTTGGGGTGACGTGGCCCCCAGCAAGCCTGGCGGGCGCCCCGTGGTGGGCGCCCACCAGCCGATCGAGAGCGTTCTAGCGCCGGGCGCGCAGGATCGTGCGCCGCGTGACCGTGTTCCCGGCCGCGTCGCGAGCAGTGACGACGAGCGACAGGGTCAGCGTCCGGTTCCGGGCGTACTGCCTCTTCGCCGCCGTGGAGAACCCGACGCGGAACGTGGTCGTGCCGGCCACGTCGGTCGTGATCGTCCTGCCGCCGCCGACCTGCCGCGAGCCGAGCAGGATCCGGGCGGTGATCGCACAGCTCTCCGCGCAGGTCGCGCGCAGCGTGACGCCGCTGCGGAGGAGCGTCGAGACCTTCGACGAGAAGCTCGTCGCGATCCCGAGGGTCGGCGGCTCGGTGTCCGCCGGCGCCGTGCCGACCGCGGCGAGCGCGCGCAGAGGCGTGCCGCCGCCGATCCGGCCGGCGAGGGTGGCCGCGCCGGTCATCAGGTTGATCCGGTAGAGGCCGGACGAGAGGCTCGGCGCGACCTGAAGCGCTGCGTAGGCGACGCCGTCGACCGAGGAGATGTCGAAGCCGGCATTGTCGCCCGCATCGACGCCGAGGGCGCCGACGCTGACGAGCGTGCCCGCGTTCGGCGGGTTCTGGATCGCGAGGAAGTCGCGACCAGCGTCGATGTCGTAGAGCGTCGTCGTCGTGGCGCCGGCGACGCTGTTCGTGTACGCCGAGCCGACGACGCGAGGCGTCGCGGCGGCGCCGGAGTCAGCGGGGGCGTAGGTGAGGACGCCGTCGACGGCTGCGGTCGCACCGGTGTCTGGATGGAGGCGCAGGTCCTGGCGAGCTTCCGAGGTGACGCGGATCCGGTCGACGGTCGGGTTGAAGTCGAAGCCGAACGAGGCGCCGACGAGCGCGGGTGCGAATGGAGCCGTCCCGATGGCGGTCGCGGCGCCGGTTGCGATGTCGATCCGGTAGAGGCGGCTCGCGCTCGAGAGGGCGACCAACTGCTTGTTCAACGGCCGCTGATCGAGCCCGACGATCTGCTCACCGGCCGGGAGGCCCGTGAAGGCGACCCGGGTGATCGCGGTCGGTGTGTCGCTCCCGAAGCTGATCAGGCGGTTCTGGGTGTCGACGCCGTAGAAGAGCTCCGCGGCATCGGCGGTGGCCGCCCGGCCGAGGCCGGCGGCGCAAAGCAGCGCCGTGACGAGCAGGAGCAAGCGTGTCCGGTGCATGAGTGATCCTCCAGAAGATGGTGTGACGGCTGATTCGAGGTGATCTGCCCGAAAGGTTCAGCCGGGGAACACGTCCCTTACCGGCTGCTCACAACGAGCGGAAACGACTTCCGGGCGAGCGCGGGCAGAACCTGCGCGGTCACCCAGAGCGGCGTCGTCGCGTAGCGGGCCGAGTAGCGGTAGCTCCCGTCCGGCCGGCGGAGGCGGGCGAGGTAGCGGTAGGCGGGAGCGCCGGGCGTGCGACCGGCGGCCAGAAGCGCCTGGATCGCCCAGGCCGTCGATTGAGCATCCGACCCGCGGCCGTCGGTGAGCTCGAAGCCGCCGTCGCGATTCTGGTGGCGCCGAAGGAAGGCGACTGCGCGCTCGATCGGACGGCCTCCGATACCGGCTGCGCGGAGCGCCTGGATCGCAGCGGCGGTGTCGTTCGTGTCGGGAGCGGCCGCAGCGTGCCACGACCAGCCGCCGGAGCTGCGCTGGGCGGCGCGGAGGGAGTGGACGAGCTGCGGCGGCGCCGGCTCACCGGCTTGGCGGAGCGCGAGGATCGTCCAGATCGTCGCGTTCAGGAGCTTTCCGGGCCGGTGGGCGCGAAGACGAGCGAGCAGGGTATCCGGGCGATCTCCCGCCACCGTGCGGGCCATCGCGACGAGCGCGACGTCGGTGGGCTCGCGCGGCTCCTGCCTCGCGAGGTAGGCGGCGGCGCGATCGAGGGTGGCAGCATCTGCGCCGGAGGCGGCGAGTCCGAGCGTCGCCCAGGCGGTGAGCTGGGGATCGCCGAAGCCACCGTCGTCGCGCTGCTGGTCGGCGACGTAGCCGGCGGGCGTCGCGAGCGCGACGGTGGCGGCAAGCGTGGCAAGGAGCTTCAGACCCATACGACCTCAGTCCGACCGCGCCGCTCGAACCGTTCGAGCACGCGCCGCAGCTCGGGGCCTGCGACGAGGGCGAGGACGACGTTGCCGGCGGCGTGCGCGACGTTGAACGGGATTCCGGCCCCGAGCCGCGCGAGCAGGGCCGCCTCGGTGTGCGGGTAGAACCCGTACCAGAGCCACACGTCCATCACCGTGCCGAAGGCGAACCCGAGCGCGACCGCGAACGCCGCGAACGCGAACCGGTTGCGCAGGAACGGCGCCAGCACCCCGCCGGCGAGCCCGCAGCCTCCCCACGCGAGCATCTGCCAGGGCGTGTGCGGCCCCTGGCCGAGGAAGAAGTTGGAGGCAAGCGCGGCGAGCGCACCCACGGCGAATCCCCGCTTCGGCCCGAGCGCGACGCCGGCCGCCGCAACGATCACCGTCACGGGCTGCACGCTCGGAACCGGGGCGAAGAGGACGCGACCTGCCGCCGCGAGCCCGCCGAGCGTCGCCACGAGCGTCAGGTCGCGCGCAGAGACGGTTCCGCCCTCGAGCCACGCAAACCCGGCCGCGACGACCGCGAAGGCGGCGAGCAGGACCGCGAGCGCGCCGCGATCCGGATCGAGCGCGGCCCAGGCCGAGAGCGCGAGCGCGGCGCCAGCGCAGACGGTGACGGCCCTAGACGGCAACGAGCTCTCCCGCGAGAGGCGCTTGTGTTGTTTCAACACTAAGTCCGATTCGGCGGTGCGCGGGAAGGTCGAGATCGTGCGTGGCGACGAGGACGCCTCGCCCGGCGGCGGCGTACTCCTCGAGCCAGCGGCCGAGCGCGCCCTTGCGATCGGGATCGAGGCCGCGGGTCGGCTCGTCGAGCACGAGCAGATCGGGCTCCGCGACCGCGACCGCCGCGATCCCGAGCCGCTCGCGCTCGCCGCTCGAGAGATCCCGCGGATGGCGGGCGGCGGCCCAGCCGAGCCCGAAGCGCTCGAGAACGGCTTGCGCACGCGACTCGTCACCGTCCACCGCGAGCGCGACCTCGGCAAGCGCGGTCTCGCAGACGACGTAGCGACCGGGATCCTGAGAGAGATATCCGGCACGCCCGACGCGGCGCACCGACCCTGCGTCCGGCTCGAACAGGCCGGCAGCGAGCTTCGCGAGCGTCGTCTTCCCCGACCCGTTCGCGCCCGAGAGCGCGACGATCTCGCCGCGCCCGACGGAGAGGTCGATCCCGTCCAGGACCGACGGTCCTCCCCGGTAGCCGAACGTCACGCCGCGAAGGCCGAGAACCGTCTCCGAGGGACGTGTCGAACTTTGTGTTGGAACAACACTTGGGCTCGTCCAGCTCGGCCGGTTCGCCGCCAGCCACCCGCGTGCCTGCTCGGTTGGCGCGTCCAGAAGCAGGCGGCCGTCCTCGACGAAGAGAACGCGCGTCGCGAGCTCGAGCGCGCGACCGACGCGCTGCTCGGAGAGGACGACCGTGGCGCCGAGCCGCTCGACCGCGGCGAGAAAGAGCGCGGCCGCATCGGGATCGAGCTGCGAGGTGGGCTCGTCGAGGAGGAGGAGCTGCGGCTCGAGCGCGAGCGCCGAGGCGAGGCAGACGCGCTGGAGCTCGCCGCCCGAGAGCTCGACGGTCTTGCGCTCCCGGAGGTGGAGCGCGTCGACCGAGACGAGTGCGCGCTCGACGCGCGGCCAGATCTCGGCCGGCGGCGTGCCGAGGTTCTCGAGCCCGAACGCGACCTCGTTCGCGACGACCGTCATCACGACCTGGTCCTCCGGATCCTGGAAGACCGTCGCGACGGTGCCCGCGAGCTCGGCCGGCCGCGCCGTCCTCGTGTCGAGCCCGGCGACGACCGCCCGGCCGGCGAAGCGACCGCCGTGGAAGTGCGGCACGAGCCCGGAGAGCGCCCGCAGGAGCGTCGACTTGCCGGAGCCGGAGGGACCGAGCAGCGCCACGATCTCGCTGGCCTCGAGCTCGAGCGAGAGCGGGCCGAGCGTCCGAGCAGAGCCCGGATACGAGAACTCGAGCCCGTGCAGAGACGCTAGAGCCACAGCGCCGCTCCGAGAACGAGTAGGGGCGCCAGCGCGAGCGCGACTCGATCACGGTCGCTCCAGCGGGGCCGCGGAGCGCGGGTCGGGCCGGCGCGACCGAAGCCGCGCGCCTCCATCGCCTCCGCGAGGCTCGAAGCGCGTTCGAGCGAGCCGGCGACGAGCGGAGAGAGCAGTGTCGCGTAGCCGCGCGCGCCCTCGAGCCGAAGCCCGCGACCACGAACCGCTTCGGCAAGACCGGCCGCGTCCCGCTCGAGCGAGGGAACGAGGCGGGTCGCGAGCGCGACCGCGAGCGCCGACCGGCGAGCGAATCCCGCCGCCGCCACGAGCCGGTCGTGATCGAGCAGAAGCGCGTAGGCCGAGAACGCGAGCGCGAGCGCCGAAAGCCGCAGCGCGTTCAGCGCCGCCTCGTAGAGCTCGACGGTCGTGACGTCGAGGGGGCCGAGCACCGGGATCGTCGGCCCCTCCCAGAGCACCGTTCCCTCCGGGCTCGACCAGAGGAACGGCGAGAAGACGAGCACGCCGAGCCCGGTCGAGAGCGCGCCGAAGAGGTAGATCCAGCGGCGCTGCGCGGGCGCGCGGAGACAGATCGCGAGCAGAACGCCGGCGATCGCGGCCACGGCCCACAACCGCTCCGAGAGCAGAGCCGCAGTGCCGGCAGCGGCGAGGAGCGCGGCGGCGGGACCCGGACTGAGGAGATCGGGGCTCACGGAATCTCGTACCGGTGCGCGTAGGCGATCGCCGTGCCGCCGATCACGAAGCGCACTGGGTCGCCGGCCGACTCGCCGAGGAGCTCTGCCGTCATCCTCGGAGGCCCACCTCGCACCTCGATCACGTTCGCGTCCGCGGGGACCGGCGTGCCCCGTCGCGCGACCGATTCGGCGTGGACGAGCGAGCCGATCCGGCTCGCCTCACGGGCCGAGCCGGCGTCGTAGCGGACGACCGCCAGGCGCGTCCTGCCGCCGTAGCCGTGGAGGAAAGGCTCGGGGAACGCGCCGACGACGACCCGCGCCTCACCCTCTCGCTCCCACGCGCGGTAGTCCCACCACGCGACGTCGCCGTCCCGGAGCCGGTACTCGGCGGCGCTACGGTCGCCCTCGTAGCCGTTGACGAACCAGAACCAGTCCCGCTGCCCTTCGCTGCTGCCTTCGATCCCGTTCAGGGACTGAAGGAAGCGGCCGCCGTAGCGAGTCTCGACGTCGGCCTCGGCTGCGAGCGCGCGCATCAGCGTCTGCCCGGCCGTCACCTCGGCGTCGACGAGCACGGTCGCGCCGCGGTCGCGGGTGACCCAGAGCCGCGCCGTGCCCTCCTCCTCGCCGGCGCCGCCGCAGCCGGCGAGGAGGAGCAGGACGGCGAGCAGCCTCGCAAGGTGCCTCACCTCACCGCGTTCGAGCGAATCGCGCCGGACGCGATGGCCCGCACGAGACCTGCGTGCCGCCCGATGCAAGCGCGGCCCTGACGAGTCCGGAAGCGCTTCCCGTCGACCGTCAGCGTCGCTCCGCCCGCCCGGGTCCGCTTGCCCGCGTCGTCGACCGACTGGACGAGATAGCAGTTGGCCGGGAGTCTCTGGAGATCGAGCGTCGGCGGCCCGCCGGTCGGCCCGAAGGTAGCGTAGTACCAGAGCACGACGTCGCCGTCGGCCAGCACGACCTTGTCGGCGCCGACCGGAGGCGAGACGCCGTTCACCTTGAAGACCCATCCCGCCGAGCCTGCGGCGGCGTACTTGCCGATCTGGCTGACGTAGTCGCCGAACGACGCCGTCGTCAGCGCGTAGTGGAACTCACCGGCCGTGCTGGCAGCGTCCAGCGCCTCGAGCGCGTTGCCGGCCCGGATGGCCGGCTGGGCAGCGCCATAGATCGTCTGAGTCCTCCCTTCGACCCGGATCTTGACGCTCGCCGCGAGGGCGCCTGAGGCGAGCACGGCTGCGAGGAGCAGCAATGAGAGCAGAGCAAGTGGTCTGCGCACGAATCCTCCTTCCGCGAGGGGTTCGATCGGTGGAGAGCGCGGCAGGTCTTCTGACTCGGGGCTCCCCCTTCGCGGCCTTCCCAGCCTCTCGGCCAGTGGCGTTCCGCGAAGGGCATCTCCCCTCACAGCGGCGGGACCGTCCCGGACTTGCACCGGGTTCCCTCACCGTGCTCCGTGTTGTGGAGGCGCGAGCCTATCATCGGACTCGTGCAGTCGCCCCTCGCCCGCTGGCTGCCCGTCGTCGCCTGGGCGGCGGTGATCTTCGCGTTCTCGTCCGTGCCCGATCTCGGAACAGGCCTCGGCGGTTGGGATCTCGTGCTCCGTAAGCTGGCACACGCGGTCGAGTACGCGATCCTCGCGGTCCTCCTCCTGCACGCGCTCCGGCGCGAGCTTCCGGCCCTCGCCGCCGGGATCGCCTACGCCGTCTCGGACGAGGTGCACCAGCATTTCGTCGCCGGACGCCGCGGGGCGCCGCTCGACGTCGTGATCGACGCGGTCGGCGTCGCGGCCGGGATCGTCGCCTGGCAGAAGCTCGCAACCCGACGCGCCCGCTAGATTGTCGGCATGGACGCCAAGGAGATGCCCGATCGCCAGTTCGAGGCGATCCTCGCGCGGCTCGACCGGATCGCCGAGGAGCTCACGCGCCTGAACCGCAGTCAGGAGACCGGCGAGGGCTTCAACCTCGTCGCGCGCGAGCTGCGCAACCTGAACGAGTCGCTGAACGCGCTCGCCTACGCCGCCCTCGGCCAGAGCCCCGCGTCGGTCCGCCGCCGCACGGGCTAGAACACGACCTCCTGCTCGACCGCGACTGCCGACGGCCGGCGGATTACGTCGGCTGCCTGCTCGACGAGTGCTTCATCGGGCCCCGAGATGAAGAGCACCTCCTTGTTGCGCAGATGGGAGACGCGACCGACCTTCTGGCCGTTCGGGTTGTAGATGCCGATCTGCGCTCCCACGTAGCGCTTGAAGTCGATCGCCACCGACCGGACGTAACCCTTCTCCCCGAGGAGCGCTGCGACGAGATCGAGGTCGTGGTATCCCTCGTTGTTGAAAGAGACGACAATCCATGGCGTCAGCAGGACCTCGATCAACTGCGAGAAGCTCTGCCACGCGACGCGCTTGCTGTTGTAGGGGCTCTTCGTCGTGCGACAGTCGATCCGCTTGCACGCGATTCCATAGGTCTCAGGGGCATCCCACCGCATCAGCGTCTCCCAGATGTGGTAATTCGAGAAGTACGAGTGCTGGTTGTAGGGCGGATCGAGATACACGCAGTCGATCCCGGCGAGCCTTGGAGCAAGCTCGTTCGCATCGATTCGCGTGACCGTCCCCGGCGGGCCTGGGACGGGCGCAGGCTCTCGGAGCTGCAGGTCTGCAAAGGAGCGAGGCGCCCACTGCTTGACATAGGCCATCTGCAGGCCGCAGGTGCTATCCACCCGGTCGGCCGCCTCCAGCAAGCTCGTCAGCAAGAGGCCCCGCTCCACGGCAGTCAGAGACAAGCGATCGATCTCGGCTCGGATCGCATCGACGCGCATGCCGTTGTGAGGCTGGAAGTAACGCGACTGGATGCAGAACGTCTCGGTGAAGTAACCGTGCTCGGGTCTCACGCCGCCGAGATGTGCGAGTAGCTGACGCAGCCTGACGCGATCGACGTCCTCGCCGGCGACGACGTATGCGTGGCCGAGCGCCTCGCTGTAGGTCGCCGTGTCGTTGGAGTGGACCACGATCCCGGCCCGCCGGAACGCCTGCCCGATGCGCGTCGTTCCCGCAAAGAGGTCACAGACGCTGCGGATCGGAAGCAGGGAAGCGACCCGCTCGATGACCGGCGCGAGGACGCGCTTGGAACCGATGTACTTGACCACCCCGGAATGCTACGTCGGCACTCGAACGGGGCTGATCCTCAAGCCAGCGCGCGCACATAGCGCTCGGCCGAGCGGCGGACGACCTCGTTGCCGTCGCGCTCGACGACCCGCTCCCACCAGGCACCGACGATCCGCTCGACGTGCCATGGCTCGAGCGCCGCGGCGATGCGCTCGACCTCGGCCGCCGGCAACGGAATCAGGTTCGGATAGCTCCACATGAAGCCGACGAAGCGTCGATCCGGGATCACCTGGACGATGTCGCCGGTGAGCAGCGTCTCGTCGTGGTGGAGCACCGTGCCGCCCGCGAAGTGGCCGCCGAGCCGGAGCAGCGTCGCGCCGCCGAACAGCTCCCTCCTCTCCCCCGACCAGAGCTCGATCGTCGGGTCGGGCCGCATGATCCACTCGCGATCGGCCTCGTGGAGGAGGATCGGGACGCCCCCGAGCGCGCGCGACCACTCGACCATCCCCGAGTAGTAGTGCGGGTGGGAGATCGCGATCGCCCGCACCTCGCCGCGCGCGCGGACGGCGTCGACCGCCGCCTCGTCGACGAGCGGGATCATGTCCCAGAGGACGTTGCCCTCCCCGGTCTCGAGCAACAGCATCCTCTGCCCGATCGCGAACGACGGCTCGACGCCGATCCCGAGCAGCCCCGCGTCCTCGCGGACCTCGCAGCGATGGTCGCGCGCGAGCTCGCTCATCGTCGTCCAGCGCTGGCCGGAGAGCCCGACGTACTGGCGCTCGTCCTCGCAGATCGGGCAGCGCTCCGGCGGCTCCGCACCCTCCGCAAACTGCGCCGCGCAGGTGCAGCAGACCCAGTTCAGAGCGCCCGCCTCAGGGGGTGAGCCGCGAGATCGTGCCGCCGCCCGAGACGGCGAAGAGCTCACCGGCGGCGTCCTCTGCGAACGACGTCAGCTGCGGGATCCTGAAATCCTCCCGGCGAAGCCCGCTCGCCCTCCCGCCGGCGACCTTGACGCTCCAGACGATCCCGCTGCAGAAGTCGCCGTAGATGTAGCGGCCTCGCAACGGCTTGTTCGAGCCCCGATAGACGTGGCCCCCGGTGACCGAGCAGCCGTCGTCGTGGCTGTACTGGGCGATCGGCTGGACGAGCCTACCGGGGCCGAGCCTCTTGTTCTCGAACCTCGAGCGGCCCTCGAAGACGTCCCAGCCGTAGTTCTCGAGGCCAGGGCTCGACTTCGGGGTGAAGTCGATCTCCTCGATCTCACCCTGCCCGACGTCGCCGATCAGGAGATCTCCCGTCGTGCGGTCGAACGAGAATCGCCAGGGGTTGCGCAGGCCGAGCGCCTCGATCCGCACGCCCTTCGTGGCGACGTTGATGGAGAGCAGCTTCCCGAGCAGCGTCTGCATGTTCTGCGCCCGGTTCTCCGGATCGCCGCCCGACCCCCCGTCACCCATACCCACATAGAGGCGGCCGTCCGGCCCGAACGCGACCTGGCCGCCGTTGTGGTTCGAGTAGGGCTGGCGGACGAACAGCAGCCGGCGGGCCGAGCTCGGGATCGCGCGTGTTCCGTTCGAGCGGTACTCGACGACGTTCGTGTGGCCGTCCCGATCCGTGTAGTTGACGTAGAAGCGCCGGTTCTGGGCGTATTCCGGATGGAAGGCCACCGAGAGCAGGCCGCGCTCGCCGCCAGCGGAGATCAGGAAGCGAACGTCCAGGAACGGCGCCGCGCGCAGCCGTCCGCCTTCGAAGATCCGGATCAGCCCGGCCTGCTCGACGATGTAGAGCCGCCTGGGCTCACCCTTGATTCCGATCGCGTGCGTCGGATTGGAGAGTCCCGTGACGGCGGCGCGCGGACGGAACGCCGTGCGCTCGCCCCGCTGCAACGCCTGCGCTCCCAGAGTCGAGCCGCTCCCGTCGGACGCGGCCTCGGAGGAGCAGGCGATCCCGAGCGCGCAGAAGCAGGAAAGTACGAGCAATGACCGCACGCGAGCAGAGTAGCCACGGCGAAGTAACCTCCGCGTCGTGAAGATCTTCCTCGTCGGTGCGGGTCAGGTGGGCGCGACGATCGTGCAGGCGCTGCACGACGAGCACGAGCTGACGGTCTTCGACCTCGACCCTTCCCGCCTCCAAGCTGTCTCGAGTCGCTACGACGTCTCCACGGTCGAGGGCAACGGCGCGAGCCGGCGCGTCCTCTCGGCCGCCGGGGTCGCGGAGACGGACCTGCTGATCGCCTGCACCTCGCACGCGGCCGTCGATGCTCGCCGGCTCGCCGGCGCGCTCGCCGTCGTACCCGCGGG
>JANDLU010000104.1 GCA_024330215.1 Candidatus Gaiellasilicea maunaloa | reverse complement strand
CTCGACGGCATAGACGACTGTCAGGCCGCTCGATCGTTCGGTCGCGCAACCGGTAGGTGTCTGGACAGACGATGGTCGCGACGGGAACGAGGTCGAGCGCAGTCACCATCGCCATCACGGTGAAGCGCACAGCGGTGTGACGACGGGGATCGAATCAGCGGAATCGGATGGCCTGGAACGCCGAGGTGCCGACGAAGGAAGCAGCGGCTAGAAGGACGACGGTCCCGCCGGGCGGCATGTCCGCGTAGTAGGAGATCGTCAATCCTCCCAGCACGGAGGCGAGCCCGATCACCATGCCGAGTAGGAGCGTTGAGCGCATGCTCCACGCGACACGGGTAGCGGCGATCACAGGGAGCACCATCAGCGCTGCGATCAGGAGGATCCCGACGATGCGCATCGACAGCGAGATCGTCAGCGCCGCGAGGGCGGCCACGACGATGTTGAGCGCGCCGATCGGAACGCCGGCGACGCGGGCTCCTTCCTCGTCGAGCGCCACTGCCGCGAGGGCGCGGTAGAGCAGCGCGATCGTCGCCAGCCCGATCCCGCCGAGCACGGCGACGACGACGAGGTCGCCCCGCGTCACGGTCAGGATCGAGCCGAAGAGGAATGCGAACAGGTTGACGTTCAGAGCACCGGCGGCGGAAATGAGCACGACCCCAGCCGCGATTCCGGTGTAGAAGACGAGCGCGAGCGCCTGGTCGCCCGCGGTTTGACGGCGGGCGCGCAGCCACTCGATCGCGATCGCCCCGACCAGCGAGGCCACGAGTGCGGTAGCGACCGGGGAGATTCCGAGAAGGTAGCCGGCCGCAACTCCAGCGAAGGCAACGTGGCCGATGCCGTCGCCGATCAGGCTCATGCGACGCTGGACGAGGAAGAAGCCGACCGCGGGCGCGAGCAGTCCGACGACTGCGCCGGTTGCGAAGGCGAGCCGCATGAACTCCGACTCAAACATGAACGTGCGACGGATCGTGCCAGACGCCCGGCAGGTCGCTGGGCGCGCCGTCGAAGACGATGCCGCCACGGACGAGAACGAGCCGCTCGACGAAGCGCTCGACGGCTCCGAACTCGTGCGAGACGTAGAGGATCGTGACCTGAAGCTCGCGATGAAGCCGGTCGAGGAGCTGAGCCAGCGCCTCCTGGGCCTCGACGTCGACGCCGGTCGTCGGCTCGTCCAGCACGAGCAGCGCGGGCTCGGCGGCGAGCGCCTTAGCGATGAAAGCTCGCTGCTGCTGCCCCCCTGAGAGTTGGGTGAGCGGCCGGTCGGCGACCGTCTCGAGGCCGACGCGCGCGATCGCCTCTTCGACGGCAAGAGCGTGTCTCGTGCCCAGCGGCCCGAAGAGCCCGCTGCGAACGAGTCTCCCTGCAGCGACCACCTCCCGCACGGTGACGGGGGCGTCGATGCCGAGCTGGGAGCGTTGGGCCAGGTAGCCGAGCGTCGAGCGGCGTGAGAACCGGGCCGCCGGCTCGCCCCACAGGAGCGCTTCGCCGTGCGTCGGCTGCTCCAGCCCGAGCAGGAGCCGCATCAGCGTCGTCTTGCCGCCGCCGTTCGGACCGGCGACGGCGATGAACTCGCCCGGCGCCACGCAGAGATCGACGTCGCTCAGAACCGGCGTGCCGCCGTCGTAGGCGAACGAGAGGCTGCGGAACTCGACCGCTAGCGGCATTCGAGGGCTTCGCGGAGAGCGGCGAGGTTGGCGCGCATCAGCGAAAAATAGTCTGCGCCAGCATCGATGTCCTCCTCCGTCAGCCCTTCGAGCGGGTTCAGGACCGCCGTTTCTGCGCCGACCTCGCGTGCGACCGTCTGCGCGAGGCGCGGCGAGACGAGCGTTTCGAAGAAAATCGTTGTCGCGCCGTGCTCGCGCACCTTCTCGATCACTTGCTCGAGCTCGCCGGCGGTCGGCTCGGCCTCAGGCGAGAGCCCGCTGATCGCGATCTGCTCGAGCCCGTACCGCTCCGCCAGGTGGCCGAAAGCAGCGTGGCTCGTCACCAGCTCCTGCCGCTCGCAGTCCTCGAGGCCAGCTCGGAACTCGCCGTCGAGCGCGAGCAGCTCCTTCTTCAGGCGGGCCGCCTCGTCCGGCCGATCGAGCGCCGTTCCGATCCGCTCGACGATTCGCGCGTACCGCACCGGATCGAGCCACACGTGCGGGTCGACTGCCGTGCCGGCCGCGCGCAGGTCGAGGCCTTCGAGCAGGTCGATCGTCTCTCCGCTCGCGCCTTCGGCCGCCTGCTCGAGCGCAGGCTGGAAGCCTGAGCCGAGGTAGAGCACGACACTCGCGGAACGCACGCGCTCGACGTCGCGTGCCGAGAGCTCGACGTCGTGCGGCTCGGTACCCGGCGGGGTCAGGTTCGTGACGGAAACGACGGCGCCGCCGACCCGCTCGGCAGCGTAGGCAAGCGGGTAGAAGGCGGCGGCGACGTCGGCCGACCCGTCCTTTCCCGAGACGGTCTCGTCACCGCCGCACCCGGTAAGCAGGAAACCAATAGCGAGAGCAAGAACAATTCTCGATACCATGACGCTGCACGCTACCAGACGACACGAGAGCAGCGATGAGCACGGATACGATCGAGACGATGACGAGTCCGTTTGCAGGCTGGGCCGAGCATGCGAAGAGGGAGCTCGGCCGCTCGGGCTTTCGGAGCGGGCGGGCCCGCGCCGCGGTGATCGACCTGCTCGCGCTGCAGGAGTGCTGCTTGACCGCTCAGGAGATCTTCGACGGTCTGCGAGCGTCCGGACAGACAGTCGGGATCGCGACCGTCTACCGCGTCCTCGATCAGCTCACTCAACAGCGGCTCCTGCAACGTCTCGAGTTCGGGGAAGCAGCTCGCTATGAGCCGATCCTGCCCAGCGGGGAGCATCATCATCACGTCCTCTGCGGCGACTGCGGACGAGTCGAGCCGTTCGCAGATTCACCGCTCGAGCGGGAGCTCGACCGGTTGGGCGATCAGCTCGGCTACGAGCTGGAAGGGCATGACGTCGTCCTGCGCGGCTTCTGCGGCGACTGCCGGACGGACAGCTGATCCCTGCTCTGGAAGGGTCTGAGGCGTGCGAGGGCTGACACGCCGCTCCTTCCTGGCGGCCACCGGCATGCTGCTGCTGCCAGGAAAGGCGCTCGCGACGCTGAGCGTAGAGGAGGCGGCGCGGGCACCGCTGCTTGTTTCCCGCGACGAGGCGCTTGGCGGCCGTCTCCTGGCCAGCGGCCCGCGAACGCTCGCCGCCGTCGCGACGCCGAGATTCGATCTTGTCGGACTGCACTGGCGCGGCGACGGCGAAGTGAGGTTCCGGACCGGGTCCGTCGGCGGCCGCTGGAGCGCCTGGCGCCGTGCCCACGAGCACGAGCTGCCGGAGAACGGCAGCTCGGAGGCCGAGCGAAGCGAGGGCTGGCGTCTGGCAGCACCGCTCTGGACGAGCGGCTCCGACCGGATCCAGTACCGCCTCGACGGAGAGGTCGATGCGCTTCGCGCGCACTTCGTCTCCAGCTGGCCGGCGCCTCGTGCCCAGGCTGCGCGACGACTGTCCAGCGCGGGCAGCCCTCCGATCATCCCGCGCCTTGCCTGGCGCGCCGACGAGTCGATCGTCCGCGCCGCATCCGAGCGGGCGGAGCAGCTCCGGTTCGCAGTCGTCCACCACACCGCCGGACCGACGCCCTCCTCGCCGGCGGAGTCGGCGGCGATCGTCCGAGCGATCCAGATCTACCACGTCCGCGGAAACGGCTGGAACGACATCGGCTACAACCTGCTCGTCGACCGCTTCGGCCAGGTCTTCGAGGGCCGGGCCGGCAGCGTCGAGTCGAACGTCGTCGGCGCGCACGCGCAGGGATTCAACGCGACCTCGCTCGGCGTCGCCGTGCTGGGCGACTACGAACGAGGAGCACTTTCGTCGGCCGCCCGAGGAGCGCTTGCCAAGGTGATTGCCTGGAGATTCGACCTCGCTCACATCGACCCGCTGACGCTGGTGACCGCGCTTTCCGGCGGCAACGGCCGCTTCACGGAACTGGTTCCGGTGACGCTCCCCGCAGTCTGTGGTCACCGCGATCTCGATTTCACCCTCTGCCCCGGCTCACGGCTCTATCCCGATCTCGGCCTGCTCGCGGCGAATGCCTCGGCCATCGGTCTACCAAAGCTTTACGAGCCGCTTGTCGAGGGAGCGATCGGGGCGCCGATCCGCTTCCGGGCTCGCCTCTCGCAGCCGCTCGCCTGGCGGGTCGCGGTTACCGACGGCGCCGGCGCCGTTGTCGCGGAGGGGGACGGATTTGGCGCCGATCTCGACTGGACGTGGGATGCGACGACCGCGCCCCAGGGCACTTACGTTTACTCGCTGGTCGCCGACGGTGTCCGTCCGGCCGTAGGGACGCTTGCCGTCGGACCGGAGGAGCGGCTGCGAACGCCGCCGGCGCGGCCGAGCGGAACCCCGCGGGCTATCCCCGCCTGGGCCTGGCAACTGCACACATGGCACGCAACTCAGCCAGACGAACGCGGCCCGCGGCCACGGGGGGCTCCCCGTCCTTTGCCGGCCTGGTACTGGCCGTGGCGCAGGTGGCGTCGGAGCATCGAGGTGCGAGGGCGGCTACTGGCGCTGCTGCACTCCGACGTCACCTGGGAAGAGCTCGTCGTCGATCCACTGTGGGCGCTCTATCTGCAGCTGTCCGCTCCCTGACACACATCCCGTTCTGATGATGAGTATTGCTATCATCCAGCAATGGACGATTGGCTGCCGTGAGCGCTCGCCACTCTTCAGGAGGCTGGGTACCGAAGCGGCGGCGCTCGCGCTGCGGTGCTGGGGACGCTCGCCGCGCAGCACTGCTGTCTCAGCGCTCACGACATCGCCGAGCGGGTTCGTACGGACGGTCGCCCGGTGGGCCTGGCGACCGTCTACCGCACATTGGATCTGCTCTTCTCCCTCGGACTCCTGCAACGGGTCGATGTCGCCACGACCGCGCGCTACGAGCCTGTGCGTCTCGGTGCGGCGCATCACCACGCGGTCTGCGACAGTTGCGGCCGCGTCGATGCGTTCGAGGACGAGACGCTCGAGCAAGTGCTGCGAGTCGCTACCGGCCGGATCGGCTACGAGTCCGCCGGTCACGAGGTCACCGTCCACGGCGCGTGCCCCGATTGCGCCGAGGTCGCAGCTTGAGCGCTACCGAGCCCAACCGGCTTGAATCCGCAAGGCGGGAGGCTGCCGCGCCGAGGTCGTACGTGGTGCGTGCGCTCGCCGAGCTGGATGTCCTCCCCGGAGCGTCGGTGCTCGATGCCGGCTGCGGCGCGGGCGTTCATCTCGGCCTCTTTGCGGAGGCCGTCGGGCCGACGGGCCGGGTTGCCGGGATCGACTTGGATCCCGACGAGATCGCATTGGCCGAGCAGCTCTGGGAGGGAACGGACGTGGGCGCCGTGCTCGAGCTCGGTTCCGGCGATCTGCTCGAGCTTCCGTTTCCCGACGCGAGCTTCGATCTCGTCTGGTCGGCGGCGGCGCTCCATCACGTCGAGCCGGTGGAACAGGCCTTCGCCGAGCTCGTCCGCGTGACGCGATCAGGCGGTCGCGTGGCGGTGCTCGAGGCCGACGTGGGCGGCTCGTTCCCCTTCCTTCCCTGGCCGGTCGAGCTCGAGATCGTTCTCCGCTCGGCCGCGCTTCGAGCGGAGCTCGACCGCTACGGCGGGAAGCTCGCGTACAGCTTCTCCGGGTTGCTCGGACGCGAGCTACCCCGCCTGCTTCGCGAGGCCGGCTTGGAGCAGATCGAGCTGTTGCCGGTGCACGAGGTGGAGCAGGGCCCCCTGGACGCGGCCCGGGCCGACGAGAGCCGGCAGTGGTTCCTCGGCCCGCTCGCCGAGCGGATCCGGCCCTATCTCGCCCCGCGCGACTGGGAGCTGCTCGAACGCTTGCTCGAGCCACGTGTCGACGGCGGTCTTTTCGCCAGCCAGGACTTCTTTCAGGTCCGGACCGGCTACTTGGTCACCGGTCACGTCCGCTGACTTTCGGCCGGCCTGAGGGTCAACCAGGTCTCGCCGAAGCGGCGCATGGCGGCGAGTACGGGCAGCAACGCGCAACCTCTTCTCGTCAGCTCGTACTCGACGCGCGGCGGCGTTTCCGCAAACCGACGTCTGCGGACGAGCCCCTCCCGTTCCAGCGTCCGCAGCCGCCTCGAGAGCGTGGCCGGACAGACGGCGCACGCTCGCTCCAGCTCGATGAAGCGCCGCGCACCCTCCGAGAGGTCGTGGACGATCAACAGGGTCCAGCGGTCTGTGAGCTGCGCCGCCGCGGCGACTGCGCGTCCATCCTCCGACTTCGACGACACTCTCGCGCGGGGAACGCTCATCGGCCGGCGGCCAGGTGGGCCTCGGGTGTGCGGCCGCGGCGAGGTCCGACGAGGTCAAGACCCAGATCGCGTTCGCCGACGTCATCCTCCTGAACAAGACCGACCTCGTCCGCCGGACGCCCTCGACCGGCTCGAGAGCCGGATCCGCGCAATGAACTCGCAGGCCGACATCCGACGAACGACGAACGCCGACGTCGAACTGGACGCCGTCCTCGACGTCAAGGGCTTCAACCTGCAACGAGCGCTCGACCTCGATCCCGCCTTCATGGAGCCGGAGTACCCGTTCGAATGGGTCGGCATCTATCTGCTCACCGCCGGCCGCCACCGACTCGAGCTCGAAGCTGGTCCCGACCCGAGCATGAAGGTCGCGCTCCAGCACGTGAGCGAGGCAGACGGCGCAGCATTGGCCGCAGCGGCGGATGTCGTCTCCATCGACTTCTCCGGCGACAGTCGGCGGGTAACGCCGGCGGATGACCTCGATCCCGATCATGTGCTCGAGCTCGCCCTCGAGCGGCTACCGGCCGCCTTCGACTTCGTCCTGCCGAAGGGGGGCGCGTACGCGCTCTTCACCGAGCACCACCCGAGCGAGTTCGCGGCCCATCTCGTGACCGCTGACGTCCCGGGCGTCCCGATCGTGGAACGGGCCTTCAAGCCCGAGCACGAGCACGACGACGAGATCGCCTCCGTGGGCCTCGACATCACAGGCGAGGTCGACGGCCGCCGCATCAACGCCTGGCTGTCCGAGCTGCTCCGAACGAGGGGCACCGACATCTTCCGGATGAAGGGTGTGCTGGCGATCCGAGACGCCGAGCACAGAGTCATCTTCCAGGGGGTGCACATGCTGCTCGAAAGCTCCCCCGACCGGCCCTGGCGGCCGGGCGAGGAACGGCGCAGCACGATCGTCTTCATCGGCCGAAACCTCGACCGCGAGGCGATCGAGGGGGGCTTCCGGGCTTGTCTCGCCTAGCCGGGACGACCGCGCCGAAGCTACGCAGCACCCTGACCGCGCGGATCGACGACTGCGCCGCAGACCTCGCCTGGACGTTCGACGGCTCGGCGCTGGCGGTTGCGTCAGTTCGCGGCCCGATCACGCTGTTCGCCACCGGCGCAGAAGACGGCGCCGAGCTTCCCGGTCATCCCGGCGGAACGCTCTCGATCTCCTGGCACCCTCGTGAGGCCGTGCTCGCGAGCGCCGGACGGGACGGCATCGTCCGGCTCTGGCGTCCCGGCAGCGACACGGGCGACGAGGTGCTCGCGGAAGCGGGCTGGGCCGCGCGCGTCGGGCGGAGCCACGACGGAGCACATCTCGCCGCGGCAATCGGGACTCGCCTCTACGTCCTCGAGCGCGCCACCGGCACCCGGCAATCATCGTCGAAGCACACATCGACGATCGCCGATCTCGCCTGGCACCCGTCACGGGAGCGCATCGCAACGGCCGCCTACGGCGGCGTCACGGTCTAACGCCCTGACCTGACCGAGCCGCTCCCGCTCGCCTGGAAGGGATCGACGCTCGTCGTCACCTGGAGCCCGGACGGGCGCTACATCGCCGCCGGTTGCCAGGATGCGACCGTTCACATCTGGCTCGTCGCGACGGGCGAGGACCTCGAGATGTCGGGCTTCGAGCGGAAGGTGGCGCAGTTGGCCTGGGATTCGACAGGCCGCTGGCTCGCCACGGGCGGCGGGACCAGCATCGCGGTCTGGGACTGCGTCGGCAAGGGGCCGGAAGGACGCAAACCGCGACAGCTCGATGTCCACACGAGGGCCGTCAGCGCCCTTTCGTACGCGCCCGCGCGCCCCGTCCTCGCCTCGGGAGGCGACGACGGCCGGATCGCGATCTGGCAGCCCGATATCCGGAAGCGGCCGGTCGCCGTCCTCGAGACAGACGCTGCGATCGCCTGTCTCGCCTGGTCGCCCGACGGACTCAGCCTGGCGGCCGCAGACGCTGACGGCGGCGTGCACGTCCTTCAACTCCTGTAGCGCAGACCGCGACGAACGAATCGCGCGCTAGTCCGCGGCTTGATAAGGACAGAGAGGTTGGATGCGCCCGTGGTCAGGCCGCTGTCGGCGCGGAGGGCTGGTCGTCGTCGTGGCGGAGGTGGCGGAGGATCGTCCTGAGCACGTCGACGACGTGCTCGTCGTACGCTCGGTAGAAGCCGTTCCGGCCGTCCCGGCGGACGGCGACCATCCGAAGGTGCCGGAGAACGCGGAGTTGCTGCGACACCCCGCTCGCAGAGAGGCCGGTCAGCCCGGCGAGCTCGTCGACGGACCGCTCGCCCTCCAGCAGCGCGTAGAGAATCCGCAGTCGGCTCGCGGTGGAGAACGCGGCCATCATCTCGGCAAGGGCATGAGCCTCTTCATCGGTCACGGTCGAGCGTGATGATGTCACATCCCTTCATTTGCACAACTGTGCGGATGAGGATAGGATGCCGCCGGCTTTTCGATAGCGAACCCAGGAGGAAGATGAGCGCCCACGAGATCCACGAGAACCACGATCACGTCCACGGACCCGACTGCGGCCACACTGCGGTCCTGCACGAAGGACACGTCGACTACCTGCACGGAGGCTGCCTGCACCATCCGCACGACGATCACGTCGACGAACATCGCGTCTCGGTCGACACTGAGAATCCGGCCGCCTGCACGCCGGACCACGACTGCGGCCTCCACGACGCCGGCCACACCCACGGCGAGACCTGCGGGCACGAGGTCGTCCCGCACGGCGACCACGTCGACTATCTCGTCGACACCCACCTCCACCATCCCCACGGCGACCACTGCGACAACCACGGCCCGGTTGCTCTCGCCTGAGAGAGCCGGCGGGCTGACCATGCAGACGGTCGGCCCGCGGTGGCGCGCTCCGTCGCCCGCGACGGATCGGTGCATCTCGGTAGACCCGGTTGCCCCTCTACTGACCCGGCGTTTGGCCCAACTCGATCAGTCCGTCATCGAAACTACGGCTCCGCGATGGGAACCGATTCGCGCAGGGGCGAGAACCAGGCCGCCGTCGCGCTCGTCCCGACGGCGACCGCGGCGAGCGCGAGCGCCGCGCGAACGCCGACGAACTCGGTCAGCACGCCTGCGACGATCGCCCCGAACGGCGTCCCGCCCCAGGCGATCATCCGTGCGGTCGTGTTGACGCGACCCTGGAGGCGGTCGGGCGTCACGAGCTGGCGCAACGCAATCCCGTTCAGGATGATGAGCAGATGTACAGCGTTCCAGAGAAAGAGAAGTGCGAGTGCCACGAGAAGGCCCGGTGCGGCGGCGACCGCGAGGATCAGGACGAAGTCGAAGGGGAGGCCGATCAGTGTGATTCGCGCTGCTGGCAGCCGGCGTGTCAGCCGCGGTAGCAGCAGGCTGGCGGCGAGCGAGCCGGCTGCGCCAGCCGAGAAAAGTAGCCCGATCCGTCCGTCGTCCTGCGGTAGTGCAAGCGCTTCGACTGCGTAGACGACAGTGAGGCCGAAGACTGCCCCACCGCTGAATGCGACGCCGAAGCCGAGCAGAGTCAAGGTTCTGACGATCCGTTCTCGCCAGAGGAAGGAGAGGCCTTCTGCGATCTCGGCCCGCATCCGCGCGAGCGGCGCGACGATTGCGGGTACCTGAGCTCCCGAGGCTTCCTGGAGCGAGAACGGGCGCGCGACGAGCAGGAGGGCAACGGCCGAGACGACATAGCTGAGCGCGTCGACGGTCAATGTCGGCGCAGCGCCGACGGTCGCCGCCAGCAGACCCCCGAGTGAGGGCGCGATGATCCCGATCGCCGTCCAAGACGACCAGACGGCGCTCTGGGCGGCGACGAGCCTGTCCTTGCCGACGAGAGCAGGGAGGGCGCCGAAGTTGGCGGCGTCGAACCAGACGAACGCGCTCGCCGCGAGGAATGCGGCCACATAGACGTGTGGCAGAGTGAGTACCCCGAGCGCGTGCGCGAGCGGGATGCTGGCGATCACGAGCGCGTTGATCACGTCGCACGAGATCATCAAGCGTCGCCGGTCGAGCCGGTCGGCGAGAGCGCCCGCCGGCAGGCCGAAGATCAGATACGGCAAGACCTCGAGCGCCGCAACGAGCGACGTCTGGAACGCAGAGCCGGTGAGCTGGTAGACGAGGATCGGTAGGACGGCGTAGGTGATCCAGGAGCCGGCGACCGAGACGCTCGATCCAAGCCAGTAGGTGACGAATGCCCGATCGTGCCACACGGACTCGGGTGCCGGAGCTACTCGTCGCGTGAGGCGGGCGAAGTCGGCCACTTCCACGCAATCTATATGGGAACGAGTCTCGTTCTAGACGACGGCGACATCCTCCTGCCCGGCGGCTAAGGACGCGGGCTCGCTCCTCGTCGGAGCCGGCGTGGCTGGTCTGGGTCGAGCGCCGCCTGCACCTCACGCCCGCCGGGACGGCGGCGGCGTGCGGGCTGCACCGGGACGAGTCGACGGTAGATGGTGGAGTCCGTCGGCCACGGGGTACCTGGAGGCTACTGCGGGTCCCTCACTGGGTCACGACGAGTGGCCGCTCGCAGGTCGGGTGGGGAAGAACGAGCACCGAGTGGTCGA
>JANDLU010000103.1 GCA_024330215.1 Candidatus Gaiellasilicea maunaloa | reverse complement strand
TTTCAGGGGGTCATTTTCTTCTCAGGGGCGGATGGAACGGTGGATCGAGGCTTAGGCTGTGGCAAGCGTGCGAACGACGGCGAGGAACCAGCCGTGAGATGACGCGCCGGTATGTTGGAGCGATGCTTACGAGGCTTCGCCAGCGAGCCGGCGAGGTGCGCGCCGCTGCCTTCCGTGCTTCCCGCGGCAGCAACAGCAGCCTCACCACCGCGCAACGCGAGAACGCCGCTCGCCTCGGCGAGCTGACCGGTGAGTCCATCGATGGAGTCGTCGCGCGCCTGGGCCCCCGTGCCATACCGACCGGCAGGGTCCACTTGTCTCCCACGATCCCACAGCTCTTGGCGACACAGTTCGTCGATGCTGGAGTTCGCGACGGGACGCCGTACGTCGTGCTGCCGAACGGGCGAACCTTCTACGGCCTGCCGTCGGCGCCGACGCACATCCGACAGCACCGCCTGCTTCGCGGCGTCCTGGACGAGCGGATCCCCGAAGCGGGATTCATCTGCGCCCTCGACGTCGTCCATCGATACGTCGCCGACCGGACCGTCCCCGTGCATCTCCTGCCGGGTCAGGGCGGGGTGGTCGTCGAGGTCGGTGCGTACCTCGGGCACAAGGCGATCCGGATGATGGACGCGTCGATCGGCGACACTGGCCACTTCGTGGGGATCGAGCTGCTGCCGGACAATTGCGAGCTCATGGCACGCAACTTCGCCGAGAACGGCTTCGACAACGCTGTCATCGTGCCGGAAGGCGTCTGGAACGAGCCGGATCGCATCGAGGTCATGGGCAAGGGCCGGCAGCGTCACACCCTCGTCGACATCGACGGGGGCCGGCTCTCCGAGGGCACCGGCTATCTCGCTCCGGTGAACCCCCTCGACCACATCCTCGAGCGCTTCCTGCCCGCCGATGCAACGATCGACTTCATGTACATGTCCGTGAACGGTGCCGAGATCGAGGCTCTCGATGGCCTTCATGCCTGGGCGGAACGCGTTCGCGCGATCTACGTCGCCGCTAACTACCAACGCGATGGGTTGGAGACGGTCGGTCGGGTTCGAGCGCAGCTTGCCGACCTCGGGTTCCAGGTCACCAACACGGATGGTCGCCGCAATCCGCTCGGGCTGCGCAATGTTGACTGAGCCTGCCGAGGCCGCGATCATCGCCCGCGCCATGCAGGCCGGGGTCCGCGATCCGAAGCGTTCGCGTCGGAGCTTCGAGCACATCTTCGAAGACTTCCTCCCTGAAGTCGAGTTCTCAGGGCAGCGGCTCCTCGACATCGGTCCGGGCCAGTACGACTTTGGGGTGGTTGCACGCGAGCGTGGCGCCACGGTGGTCGGCATCGATCGTGACCCGGCCGTGCTGGAGCTCGGCCGACACAAAGGGTTTGAGATCATCGACACGGACCTGCGTGAGGTGACCCCGGGTTCACTTGACGATGCTTATGACGGTCTGTTCTGCAAGTACTCGCTGAATGCGTTCTGGTTTGGCGCGGATCTCCGACGCCTTAGAGATCACATCAATGTCTTTCTTGACGCCCTGCGCCCACACGGGTGGGCCTGGATTGCCCCCTGGAACGGCGTGCCTAAGAAGCTGAACCTGAACGACGCCCAGTTGGACGCAGTCCTCGAAGCGCAGATCGATGCGTTTCGCGCGGCCGGCTTTGCCTTCCGGGATCTTTCGGCAGACGACACGAGACGCTACGGGGTACACGGGGACACGGTCAATAACGCCCTCTTCATTCGGGGTCTGTAGCCGTGCTCCCGGATCGACGATGCGGGGCAGCGCCCCGAAGCGGCTCTCGACTGCGGCTGTACAGTTGCGGCGTGCCCGACGCCGCCGGTTCGCAGCAGAAGGGAGTGGCAGCGGGCCTGGCGCACTCGCAAGGCGCCTTCTTTCCGCTCGGCTTCTTCACCGGCTTCCTCGACTTCCTAGCAGCCAACCGCGACCGACTCGAGCCGATCACCTACGCCGATCTCGATTGGGGAGAGGACTGCGACGGAGAGGGCGGCTATCCGCAGGAGCGCGCCCGGTGGCGCAGACTGTCGAAGGATCTCAAGGCTGCAGGCCGGGCGCAGGTGCTCATTCAGCACGACGTGGACACATGGCCTTACCGCACGAATCCCGTGGTCGAGGCAGAACGTGCACGCGGAATCCGATCCAGCGTGATGATCTTTCACCGGCGGGTCGACCGCAAGCGGCTGGTGCGTCAAGGCGACCTCGCCCTGACCGAGTACCCCATCGACGATGGTCTGCTCCACGCCGCCGAGAAGGAGGGCTTCGTCATCGGCTACCACTTCAACTCGATGGAGCAGGCCCTTTGGAATCAGCACCGGGCGCGGGAGATCTTCACCGCGGAACTATGCGCTCTTCGCGAGCGGTACGCGATCGAGTTCGTCTCCGCGCATGGCGGTGTGACGGGCCCGGATGGCAAGAACAATGCGCACATCGTCCCGCCGGACCTGCGAGCCCTGGGCGTTCGGTGGGTGCACAACGGTCAGAGCCCCCGCTTTACCGCCAACTACTCCGATGGTGCCCTGAACAGCCCAAAGCTCGACCCCACAACGCGGGACCTTCGTGACTTCATTCGGAGGATGCAGCCAGGTGGTCGTTATCGGGTGCTCCTGCATCCCCAGTACTACAGCGACCCGTGGAGGGCCGCGCCCGTCCTGACTGGTACGTCCTGGTACGACGAGCTTCTCGTTGCGTATGTGGCTGACCCTGACGTCGACAGCTGGGCCAGAGTCGAGCTCTCGTGGTGAATGCTCCGCCGCGCGAGCGACCGATCATGGTCCGTGCGATGAGCCGATCCGGCGGCACGCTGGTGGTCACGATCCTCGATAGCCATCCTGATGTGGCGATGTCCTATGAGCTGTACCCAAGCTTGCTGGAGCTCGAGGACGGCAGCCCGGGGGGCCTTGCGCGGGTGATCGCTCAGCTACGTCCGCGACGAGGATCCCGCTTCGCCAATCAAGTGGAGAACCCACGCTTCGCTACCTTCCTGAAGCGCTTGCCTCGTGGAGGGCTGGCGCCAGACGACATCGTCGAGGTTTTCGAGACTCATATTGCTGACGGTAAGGGCGTGGCGACTGCAGCGGATCGGATCCGCCTGATGGAGCGCTGCGCGTTGTGGAAGGCAGACCGCGAAGGCAAGCCACGCTGGGGGTTTAAATGCCTCGGGCCCTACGACGACTACCTCGAGCCCTATCCGCAAGCCTCCTTCGTCAATGTAATCCGCGACGGCAGAGACGTGCTCGCCAGCCAATTGCTGCAGATGAAAGGCCCGCGCGACGTCGCGCGGGTCGCAAACGGCTGGGCTTCAAATCATCGGACGTTTCGGAAGTTCGCTGCGCGTCGGGATGCAAATGCACATGAGCTCATCTACGAGGACCTCGTCCGGGACCCTGAGTCCACGATCCGCGCGCTGTGCTCGGCGGTCGGGCTGTCCTTCAGGGCGGAGCTTCTGCGCCACAACGACCAGCCGCACTCGGTCTATGGTGCCTCGCACCTGTCGATGGAGCGGATCCGCCAACCCATCGACCGTTCGAGTGTCGGGCGCTGGCGGCGGGATCTGACCTCCGAGGAGGCGCACGAGTTCATGGCCACTGCGGGCGAGACGATGACGATGCTCGGATACGAGTGATGACCGACTCGTGATCGTGCGTGGGAGGGGCCGGGGGGCACGACCCTGCTGGCGACGGTGATGAACTCCAGCGTTCCTGGTCGCATGGTTCAACTCTTCAACAGCCGAGCGGCCATCGAGCCACTGCTGGCAGAGGTCGCGGCCCGCCAGCGCGCCGTCCTCGAAGGGGGTCGGTACATCCTCGGCCCCGAGGTCGAGGCGTTCGAATCGGAGTTCGCCGCCTACCTCGGGGTCGCGGAGTGCGTCGGGGTCGCGAACGGAACCGATGCGTTGACGATCGCGCTCCGAGCGCTTGGGATCGAGCGAGGCGACGAGGTGGTGGTTCCCGCATTGACGTTCTACGCCACCGCCGAAGCGGTGGTGAACGCCGGAGCGAATCCGGTGTTCTGCGACGTCGATCCCGAGACGCTGTGCATGACCGCCGACTCGGCATCCGCCGCGATCACCGAGCGGACCGCGGCGTTGCTGCCGGTGCACCTGTTCGGAAACCCGGCGCCGATGGGAGAGCTCACAGATCTTGCCGGCAGGCATGGGCTGGCGCTGTTGGAGGATGCTGCGCAAGCGGCTGGGGCGCGGCTCGATGGCCGCATGGCGGGTTCGCTTGGCGATGCCGCGACGTTCAGCTTCTTTCCATCGAAGAATCTCGGCGGCTTCGGAGACGGCGGAGCCGTCGTCACAGACGACCCGGAGCTGGCGGCCCAAGCGCGACGCTTGCGCTTTCACGGCAGCGAGGACAAGAGCATCCACACCGAGGTCGGCTACAACTCACGCCTCGATGAGCTCCAGGCCGCCGGGCTGCGCGTGCTGCTTCCGTACCTGAACGATTGGACGGCCGCCCGCCGCCAAGCTGCGGAGGCCTATGGGCGACTCGGCCTCGGCGAGGTCGTCGGCCTTCCACGTGAGACACCCGGCGCCGCCCACTGCTACCACCTCTACGCGGTGTCCGCACCGGACCGTGACAGCCTGCGGAATGCGCTTGCCGAGGCGGGGATCGGTTCGCGTCCGTACTACACGACGCCGCTTCATCGCCAGCCCGCGTTGACCGCCTTCGCCCCCGCGTCGCCGTTGCCCGCAGCCGAGCAGGCCGCAGAGCAGAACCTGGCCCTGCCGATGGGCCCCGGGCTCGGCGAAGCTGAGATCGCCACCGTGGTCTCGGCGGTCGGCGATGCGCTTGCCCGCTGAGGGAGCTGTCCGACCATGCTCGTGATGTCCGTGGTCGGCAACCGGCCGCAGTTCGTAAAGGCGGCGGCGGTCTGGCCCCACCTCGAGCAGGGCAATACCGATCAGCTGCTGGTTCATACCGGCCAGCACTACGATCGCGAGCTCTCCGAGGTCTTCTTCGAGGAGCTCGGGTTGAAGCCGCCGGCACGCAACCTCGACGCCGGATCGGGTTCCCACGCCGAGCAGACCGGCAGGATCATGAGCGGCTTGGAGGCCGTCGTCGCCGAGGCGAAGCCCGACCTCGCCTTGATCTACGGCGACACGAACACGACCCTGGCGGCTGCCCTGGTCGCCGCCAAGGCATCGCTGCCGGCGGCTCATGTCGAGGCCGGCGTGCGCTCCTTCGATCGCTCCACGCCGGAGGAGATCAATCGCCTCGTCGCCGACGTGACTTCAGGGCTGCTGCTCTGCCCGACGCAAACGGCGGTCGAGAACCTCACCGCGGAGGGGTTGGGCGACCGAGCCCGCCTGGTTGGCGATGTGATGCTCGACGTGGCGCAGAAGTTCGGGCCGATCGCCGACCGGCGCTCGGATGTGGTCGAGCGCCTCGAGCTCGAGCCACACGGATACTTCCTGGCAACAGCGCACCGGGCCGGAAACGTCGACGATCCGCAGAAGCTGGGGCGGGTGGTGGAGGTGCTGCAGGCCGCTCGGGAGCTGGCTCCGGTGATCTTTGCGGTTCACCCTCGGACTCGCGCGCGCCTGACCGGCGACGGTCTGATCACAACACTCGAGGATGCTGGGATCGTGCTGATCGAACCGCTCGGCTACCTCGCGTTCGCGCGCCTGCTGCGCTCGGCACGCGCGGTGCTCACCGACTCCGGGGGCGTGCAGAAGGAGGCCTACCTGGCTGCGGTCCCGTGCGTGACGCTGCGCGACGCGACGGAGTGGGTCGAGACGGTCGAAAGCGGCTGGAACCGGCTGGTCAGCCTCGATCCGGCGGCAGCAGTCGAGGCGTTGAGCGAGCTCGCCGAGCTGCGCGATCGAGCTCGTCCCGACCCTGGGGTCTACGGCGACGGGATGGCCGGCGCCCGTGTGGCCGCCGAGATCGAGCGATGGCTCACCTCGCTGTCAACGCCATAAAGCGGTATTCTCGCGCGGATGGTGGGCGTGGAAAGGGCGGTCAAGGTCGCGATCGTTGGACTCGGCAGGTGGGGGCCCAACGTTGCTCGCAACCTCGACGCGATCCAGGAGTGCGAGCTCGCGTGGTGCTGTGACGGCGACGCCGCGAGCCGTCGGCGATGGCAATCCAGCTTCCCGTCCGCCCGGTTCACCGCCGAGCTGGATGATGTGCTCAACGACGAGACCGTGCAGGCGGTCGTGGTGACGACTCCGGTCCCGACGCATGGCTCGCTCGCGGAACGGATCCTCGACGCGGGCAAGGACTGCTTCGTCGAGAAGCCGCTGGCCGACTCGGTCGCCGGAGCCGAGCGGATCCTTCGGATGGCCGAGGAGCGCGATGCCGTGCTCATGGTCGGCCACCTGCTCGAGTATCACCCCGGCGTGCAGATGCTCGACCGGCTGCTGGAGGACGGTGAGCTCGGCGAGCCTCGCTACATCTACTCTCAGCGAACCAACCTCGGTCAGCTTCGCGCCGACGAGAACGCCCTCTGGAGCCTTGGCCCTCACGATCTCTCGGTGATCCTCAAGCTGGTCGGCGAGGCCCCGCGAGAGGTCTCCGCCCGGGGCGCGTGCTACGTGCGCGAGGGGGTCGAGGACGTCGTCTTCGCCTATCTGAGATTCCCGGGCGGCGCCACCGCCCACATGCATCTCTCCTGGCTCGATCCGCACAAGGAGCGGCGAATCACGGTCGTCGGCTCGGAGCGCATGGCGACGTTCGACGACATGGCGCTGGATCAGAAGGTCACCATCTACGACAAGGGCTTCGATCTCGAGGATGGCTCCTACGGGGAGTACATCACTCGCTCGGGCGAGACCCGCAGCCCAGCCCTGCAGAACACCGAGGCGCTGCGGCTGGAGTGTGACCACTTCATCGAATGCGTCAACGGCCGCCGCCGGCCGAACACCGACGCAGTCAGCGGGCTTCGCGTCGTCAAGGTGCTCGAGGCGCTTCAGGTCTCCCTGGACGAGAACGGCAGCACCCAGGAGCTCGCCGAGGACTCGCTCGCCGCGAGCCCGTGAGCCTCGAGGCTCTCAGCTCGGGCGGTGGCTCCGGCTGATCTCTCCGACGACGTCGACCGCGGTCGCGAGGGTCTCCTCCCAGGAGTAGCGCGCAGTCGGCTGCGGCCGCTCGCCGCTTCGCTCGCGCGCGAGGATCGCCAGGGCCGCCGCACGGATCGCCGGCTCGGCGTTCATCCTGACCACCTCCCCGCTGCCCGTCTCCTCGATCACCTCGGCCCCGAGCTCCCAATCGAGCTCGCTCACGAACAGTGCCCAGACGTCAGAGCGAGCGACCTCGAAGGTCTTGCTCGGCAACCCGATGTCCGAGCGATTGCCGAGGATCAACAGGGCGCTAGCCTCAGCCATCAGTCGCCTGGCGTCCGGCTGGGGGATTGGACCGCGATGGTGATGGGCCGCCTCGGGAGGCAGCGGAACCCATGCCCCGCCGTAGGAGACGAACTCGAGCAGTCCCTCGCGGTCGAGCTTCGCCAACGCCCGGAACGCCGGCTCGGGATCGATCCGCAGTCCCGTGATCACGCCGACGTGCAGGAACAGTGGGCGTCCTTTGCGACGCTTGGATCGAAGTACGTCGGCGCCGTTCGGCGCCACGACGATCTGGGCGATTTTTCGGAACCTGCGCCGGTACGCACGCGCCATCCGCTTCGTGGGGACTAACATCGCGCTTGCCCGCCGCATCGTCCAGCGCTCGAGCAGGAACTCGGCCGGCCCACGGCGAGGCCACGGGTCGCCCAGATCGGCGATCAGCGGCAGGTCCCAGCGCCGCGCCAGCGCCGCCCCCAGCGCGAGAGCCGAGAAGGGCGCGCCGATCGCGTACACGGCCGCAAGGCCTGGGGGCTTGGGCCGCGGGCGCAGGGCACGGTAGGCGGCAAGCGCCCAGCCGACCTGACCATCCGGTAAGGGCAGAAGCACGCGGGCCCCAGCGACGAGAGCCGCCCGCAGCGCCCGGAAGGTCTTGTCGCCCTTCTCCTCGGGAACGGTCCAGAAAGATCCCGGCGGAGAGCAGATGACCTTCGCCGCGGCGTCCAACTCGCCGAGGCGCCCGTCGTCGAGCGTGACGACCTGGACCTCGTAGCCCGCTCGCGCCAGCGCCGGCACGAGCCGGCGAGCGCGAGTTCCACGAGGACTCAACCCGCTGATCGCCAGAGAGGGAGTTACGACGAGGACTCCGGGCTCGCGCTTATCGACGCCTGCCATTCACCGACCTTATCCGCGGCCGCTACCGTAACGTCGATGCCCGAGCGTGCAGCGCCCCTGGCAGGCGAGCCGCCGACCCCTGGCGTCCGCCGCGCCGCTTTGAAGCGCACGCGGTCAGATCACGGCGGAGCTCTCGGCCGGCTTGGTGTCGCCCGCGGGCAGGCTTCTGAGTTCGGGCGCGTCTACTCATGGCTGCTGCGCGACGTCCTCAGCGAGTCCCGGCTGCGCGCGATCGCAGTCGCAGCCCTCAACCTGGTGGCTGCGGCTCTGCAGTGGGCATCCGTGCTGATCCTGCTGAGCTACGTGAACGCTCAGGTCGTTTCGGGAGCCGGCGGCTTGGGGCTGCCGGGTCTGGAGGATCTGCAATCGACGATCGGCGACTCCCGTGGCACTCTGGTGATCTGGGGAGCGAGTGCCCTAACGATTGCGATTCTGGGCGCGGTGATTGGATACCGCGCCCAGGTGATGGGCTTCGACATCGCGCGGCGCTATTCGCGCCGAGCGGGAGCGAAGATCATCTCGGCGGTGGAATCGAACTCCGATCTGCTCACCGCGGCGAGCCGCGACCAGGGCGAGGAGAATCCGGTTCGCATCCTGCGCAGCGCGCTCTTACGCGAGACGACGTTCGTCCTGCGCAGCCTGTTCCTGATCATTCGAAGCAGTCAGTTCCTGGCCCGGCTCCTGGTCGCCGGCGGGCTGCTCGTGTTCATCGATCCGCTGCTCACGGCGGCGCTGTTGGGCCTCGGGCTGCTGTTCGCCGTTCCGCTCTATGAGGTCAATCGCAAGACAGCTGCAGCGTCGGTGGAGTACGAGCGCAGCAACCTGGCAGCGTCACGCTTTGCATCATGGCTTGCCAACCTGGTCATCCACAGCGACCGAAGCTCTGCCTCGGAAGGCCGTCTGTCGAGTCTCTATGAGCGAAGCCGCGCCGTCGATGACCGTCATCGTGCGCTCAGCGACATCCACCTCGCCCACTATCGTGCCCAGTACCTGCTCGTCGCGTTCGCAGGGCTCGCCGCAGTAGCGGTCCTGTTCGCTTTTGGCTTTTCGGGAACCGACGACGTCGACCGCTGGACAACGGCGCTGCTCTACATCGCCGCTCTGCTCGCCGCCTCGGCGAGCCTGACCTCGACCAGCGCCACCGTCACCGCGATGAGCCGGTTCGCTCCGCAGGTGCGCCGCTACACACGCTTGGTCCGAGGCGCGGACACCGAGACGGAAGCGCGGCAGCCGTCGTCTGAGCCGTGCTCGCTCCCGGATGCGATTCGGGTCGGTCCCGAGCAGCTCGAGGGAAGTGCGAAGGAGCACCGGGTCGAGCCGGGAGCGCCGATCTTCGTGTTCGATCCTCAGCGCCTCGATCGCACCAGTCTGGAGGACCTTCTCAGGCGTCTGTTCGGGCTCGAGCCCGTTGAAGCAACCCGGATGCGCGCGGATGCGTTCCTCTGCGGAGACATCGGGTCGCTTCCCGAATCGCCCGACGTCGCCGGCTTCGTCGAGGAGATGGTCGGGATGCAGGACGGGCTGCATGCCGACGGCGGCGATCTGCATTTCGCGGTCACCGTCCTGCAGGGGCTCAGCAGCGGCGCCCCGATCCTTGCCCTCGGCTGGCGTTCGTTCTCCGCTCTCGACGCCGGGGTTCGCGGTCACCTGCTGGCTCGCGCCGGCGAAGCAACGGTGTTGGTGGTCTCCGAGCGAATGCCCGGCCACCAGCCGGACGAGGTGACGGCCACGGTGATCCTCGATCAGGATGGGGTCCGGGGAATCGGCGACGCGTCGGCGCATCGCGAGTGGGCGCAGCAGCTTCGCGTCGACTCGGAATTCGCCGCGAGCCCGAAAGGAGGCGCCGGCGATCTCGGACTCGACGACGAGCTCGATGCTTGAGGACGCCAAGCCGACGCGCGTCGTGATGACCGTCGCAAACCCCTATACGCACGACACCCGCGTCGAGAAGGAGGCTCGAACGCTCGCCGAGGGCGGGCTGGACGTCCACGTGATCGCCTTCATGCGCACCGGCCTGGCCCGCCATGAGGTCCGCGAAGGCGTGACCGTGCACCGTATTCGAGTCGGGGGACGCTACCTCGCCGGGCTCGTCCTGATCGCGTTCATCGCCGCCGGCAGGCCGGCCCTCTTTCACAGGCTGATGCCACCGCCTGCAGCGACACCGAACGTGGGCGGGACCAGCCACGCGGTCCGACGCCTTGCCGCTGTCCCGAGAGCGGTCGCCGTCGTGCTGCTGCTCGTCGCGTTGCTCGTGAGCTGGCCGTTACGCGCGACAGGACTCGGACGACGGCTCGCACCGGTGCGCTCGCGCCTGGGCTCGGCCCGGCGGCGGATCGAGCCTGCCCGCGCGCACGCGCGCCGGCGCCTGCTCTCCGCGCGCCGCCGCCTGCTCTCGTCCTTGGCCCGGCCGGAGCATCGGCGCGAACCCCCGCAGTGGATCGTGCTCGCCGGCGCCGCCAACCGGCTCTCGGCGCTGCTCCTGCCCCCGGAGCTGGAGCCGGTGCACCTGGCAGGGGTGCCGGGCATCCGCGTCCCGCCGGCGGAGGCGCGCGCGCTGCCGGCCCTGGCGGCGCGCGTCCAGCGGCTCGTCCCGTCCGGCGAGGCGATCTACGTCGCGCCGCGGCGGTCGGACCTCGTCACGCTGAGCGACCCGCTGATCCACTTCCTCGTGCGCCGCCCGAACGTCCTGTTCCGCGACGTGCTGG
>JANDLU010000102.1 GCA_024330215.1 Candidatus Gaiellasilicea maunaloa | reverse complement strand
ATCCGGTTCGCCGGCACGCGGGCCACGTAGACGATCTGATCCTCGTCGAGGACGCAGAGCGACGACGATTCCCGGATCGCCGCGACGAAGTCGCGCATGTACGGCAGGGCGATGTCCGGCAGGGTCAGGCTGGAGAGGTAGGCGTGGCCGAGCTCGAGGACGCGCGGAGTGAGGCTGAAGCGCCGATCCTCGACTCGCATGTAGCCGAGGTCGACGAGCGTGAGCAGGAACCGCCGTGCGGCCGCTCTCGCGAGTCCGGTCGCGCGCGCGACCTCGCTCAGCGTCAGCGCCGGCTTCTCGGCATCGAAGGCGCGGATCACGGCGAGGCCGCGTTGGAGCGACTGGACGAAGTCCGTCTCGCGCGGCTCTGGGGCTGCCGGCACGACGTCGTTCGCCGGAGTAGCGATCTCGTCCGGGCCCGTCACGACACGTTCGCGGTCGGGCGACCGGCCTTCGTCTGCTCGAGCTCGCGGAGCGTCGTGAGCTCGAGTGCCGTCGGCGGCGGCGTCTGCTCGAGGTCGTCGGACGCCACCAGTGCCCAGCCGGTTGCGGCGACTGCGTCCTCGACGGTGACGCCGGGGTGCAGGCGGCGCAGCACGAGCTCGCGCGTCTTCGGCTCGGGCTCGAGCACCCCGATGTCGGTGATCACCATGGTGGGTCCGGCGCCGACGAAGCCGTGCCGGTCGCGCTCGCCGCCGCCGCGTCCGTACCCGACGGAGGTGACGAAATCGACCCGCTCGACGAAGGTGCGGGGGCTCTGGCGCATGATGATGAGCACCTCGCGGCACGACGCGGCGATCTCGGGCGCGCCTCCAGCACCGGGGAGCCGAACGCGCGGCGTCTCGTACGAGTCGCCGATCACGGTCGTATTGATGTTCCCGAAGCGGTCGAGCTGCGCCCCGGCCAGGAACCCGATGTCGATCCGGCCCGGTTGGAGCCAGTAGTTGAACGTCTCGACCACACCGACGACCGCGTCGGCTGTCTCTGCGAGGATGCCGTCTCCGATCGAGAGCGGCAGGAACTCCGGCTTCGCGCCGAGCGTCCCCGACTCGTAGACGAGCACGAGATTCGGTGCGTGGAGGCGGACGGCGAGATTCGAGGCGGTGCTCGGAAGACCGATCCCGACGAAGCAGACGGCGCTGTCGCACAACGCCCGTGCCGCCGCGACGGTCATCATCTCCTCGGCCGTCCAGTCGGGCTCAGGCCGCGAGGACATTCGCCTCCATCCACTCGCAGAAGGCCTCTCGTTCCCGGCTGATTCCGTCCCAGGCCAGGTAGAAGTCGTTGTCGCGCTCGGAGTAGCCGTGCGCGTAGGAGGGATGGGCGCCGCCGGGGACGACGGAGACGTAGTCGATCGCCCAGGCGGGCAGGAAGACCGCGCCGGGGCGCGGCTCGAGCCGGTCGACCAGCTCCTCGACGGTGACGAGCGAGCGGCGAGCGGCGAGCACCGCCTCCTTCTGCACCCCGGAGATCCCCCAGAGCTGCACATTCCCCCGCGTATCCGCGTGCTGGGCGTGGATCACGGCGACGTCGGGATTGAGGGCGCTCACGGCGGCAAGGCTCTCGCCCGTGAAGGGGCAGGCGATCGAGCGGATCGACTCCGTCTGGCCGACCAGATCGCTCCCCGCGTATCCCCGGAGGACGGCGAATGGAAGCCCGGAGGCACCCGCCGCGTAGCGGTTGGCCATGCCCGCATGACTGTGCTCCTCGAGCTCCAGCGGCTCCGGCCAGCCGTGCTCGACCGCGTCGCGGAAGCGATGCAGGCTGCCGATGCCCGGATTGCCGCCCCAGGAGAAGACGAGGCGTCGAGCGCACCCCATTCCGATCAGCTGGTCGTAGATCACGTCCGGCGTCATCCGGACGAGGGTGAGGCGACGGCGCCTTTGGCGGATGAGCTCGTGGGCCGCCGCGAACGGGATAAGGTGCGTGAATCCCTCGAGCGCAATCGTGTCCCCGTCCCGCACGAGGGCGGTAACCGCCACATCGAGAGGGGCGATCACCGCGCTGCGGCGAGCGGGTGGAAGGGTGTTCGGGTCGCGCACCACTGTGCTCAGAACGAACACCCTAGTCCCTTGTCCGGTGGCGGTCAATGCGCTGCCCGGCGACGGCGCTCGCTTGACGCCCTGCGACGGCTGTGCTTGAGTCGCGCGCCATGCGGATCGGCGCCCTCGTCCCGAATAGCGGCCCGTGGCCGCTCGAGCTCGGCATCCCGGCACTGGCGCGCACCGCCGAGGCGGCCGGATACGAGTCGCTCTGGGTCAGCGACCACATCGTCCTCCCCGAGCGGATCGAGTCCCGCTACCCCTTCGCGGTGGACGGCAGGGCGACGTGGCCGACCGACACGCCGTACGTCGATGCGCTGATCGCGCTCGCGCTGATCGCCGGAGCGACCGAGCGGGCGGTGATCGGCACGGCCGTGCTCGTGCTCCCCCTCCGGCACCCTGTCATCCTCGCGAAGCAGGCCGCGTCGATCGACGTCGCAAGCGGCGGGCGCCTGAAGCTTGGTGTCGGGGCGGGTTGGCTCCGCGAGGAATTCGAGGCGCTCGGCGTTCCCTTCGAGGGCCGCGGCGGCCGACTCGTCGAATGGATGCAGATCGCGCGCGACTGCTGGACGGGGCGCCCGCCGGCGAGAAGCACCGAGCGGTACACGCTGCCCGCGGGCATGCGCTCGCTGCCCCGGCCCGCGCACGAGATCCCATTCCTGATCGGCGGCCATTCGCCGCCCGCCCTCCGCCGAGCTGGGCGGATCGCCGACGGCTGGCTCGCCCAGCAGTCGCTTTCGAAGCTCGGCCCGGCCGCGCTGGCCGCGGGCGTGAGCGCGATGCGCGCGGCCGCCGAGGAGGCCGGGCGCGATCCGGGCGAGCTCCAGGTGGTCTTGCGCCTCGTCGACTCTGCCGGGCGCGGCGCGGAGATCGCGAAGGCGGTGCCGGCGCTGGCCGAAGCCGGCGTCGACGAGCTCGTCGTCAACATCGACTGGGAGGGCGGCGACCCGGCCGCCGAGCTCGCGCGGATGCGCGTCGCAGCGTCGGATTGACGTGCACGATCTTGCCGGCAAGACGATCCTCCTGACCGGCGCCTCTCGCGGGATCGGCGCCGCCACCGCCCAGGCGCTCGGCCAGGCAGGTGCGAGCGTGATCGCGCACTACGGCTCCCATCGCCAGGGCGCCGAGCAGGCCGTGGCGTCGATTCCCGAGCTCGACCGTCTCGTGCTCGGGGCCGACCTCTCCCGGCCGGGGGTCGCACGAGGCCTCTGGCGCGACGCCGCAGCCTGGCGCGGCCGCGTCGACGTGCTCGTCGTCAACGCGGCGACGATGCCGACGACGGCGTTCGACGCCTCGGACGAGGAGTGGGACGAGGGCTGGGCGCGTGCGGTACAGGTGAACCTCCTCGAGCCGGCGAGCTTGATCCGCGAGGCCGTGCGCCACTTCCGCGACCGGGACGGCGGGATCGTGATCACGCTGTCGAGCTGGGCGGCGCAGCGCGGCTCGGCGATCTCCCACCTCGGCGCCTATGCCGCGTCGAAGGCTGCGCTCGCCAACCTGACTCAGACCGTGGCGCGCAACTACGCCGCGGACGGGATCCTCGCCTACGTCGTCGCGCCCGGGATCGTCCGCACGCGCCTTTCCGAGGCGTCCGCGGCCGCCCGCGGCGGCGTCGAGGCTGTGAACGCGGCGCTTGCGCTCGGCGAGATGGTTCCTCCCGAAGAGGTTGCGGAGCTGATCGCCTTTCTCGCGACCGGGCGGTGCCGGCACCTGACGGGGGCGACCCTGGATCTGAACGGTGCCAGCAACATCCGCTGAGCCCCTCTCTGCCGGCCGGGGAGCCGCGCTGGTCGTCGGGGGCGCGAAGGGAATCGGACGCGCGATCGCGCGGGCCCTCGCCGAGCGCGGAGACGACACGATCGTCGCGGACGTCGACTCCGAAGCCGCCGCCGCGTGCGCCGGAGCACTTGTCGCCCACGGGCTCAGCGCCCGTGCCGTCGGCCTCGACGTCACCGATGTCGCCGCCGTGCGCGAGGTCGTGGCCCGGATCGACGCGGAGACGCCGCTCGAGACCGTGGTCGCGAACGCGGGGATCGCGCTGCGCCGGCCGCTCGTCGAGGTCGAGCCGGAGGAGTACGACGCGCTGATGGCCGTGAACGTGCGCGGCGTCTTCCTCGTCGTCCAGGCCGCCCTGCGCGCGCTCGTTCCGCGCGGTCGCGGCAGCGTCGTCACCGTCTGCTCGACATCGGGCTTCACCGCCTCGACCGGCCCGATGGCCGCCTACGACGCCTCGAAGGGAGCTGTGCGGCTGCTGACGCAGTCGGCCGCCCGCGAGGTCGGGCCGAGCGGAGTGCGTGTGAACGCGGTCGCGCCCGGGACCGTCGAGACGGAGCTGACGCTCGGACTCGCCTCGAGAGAGGAGCTGGTGGCGCTCGGCCGGGAGCGCGTCCCGCTCGGTCGTCTCGGCGCGCCCGAGGAGATCGCGGCAGCCGTCGCGTTCCTCGCCTCGCCCGCCGCGGCCTATGTCACCGGGCACGTCCTCGTCGTCGACGGCGGTTGGCTGGCGTAGGAAGCTCAGGGGCCTAGAGCCTCTGACCGCGCCTCTCGCTTGACACGCCCTGAGTGAAGGTTCACCATGCGGACATCACGACCGCCATGCGAACGCCCGCCGACAGCCCTTCGGGGCAGGAACCCTCGAGCGAGGTGAACGGCGCATCCTCCGGCGACGCCGGCCGGGAGAGCCGGCTCGTCGTCGAGCTGAAGGGAATCAGGAAGTCGTTCGGGAGCGTCGAGGTGCTGCACGGAGTCGACCTCGAGGTCCACGCCGGCGAGCACGTCGTCATCTTCGGACCCTCCGGCTCGGGGAAGTCGACGCTCCTGCGCACGATCAACCTGCTCGAGGAGCCGAATGCCGGCTCCGTTCGCGTACTCGGGGTCGAGTACGGCCCCGGAGTCCCCGGCGAGCGTGTCGAGAAACGCGGCGGCCCGCTGCAGCTGCGACGGCACGTCGGGATGGTTTTCCAGCAGTTCAACCTCTTCCCGCACCTGAGCGCGCTCCACAACATCGCCCTCGCGCTCCGCTCGGTCCGAGGTCTCGGCCGGCGCGCGGCCGAGGAGAAGGCAGCGCACTCGCTCCGGCAGGTCGGCCTCCTCCGCTTTGCTGCGCACTACCCGGGCGAGCTCTCGGGTGGTCAGCAGCAGCGCGTCGCGATCGCCCGGGCGCTCAGCCTCGATCCCGAGGTGATGCTCTTCGACGAGCCGACGTCCGCCCTCGACCCGGAGCTCGTCGGCGAGGTGCTCGCGGTCATGCGCGTGCTCGCCGAGAGCGGGATGACGATGGTGATCGTCACCCACGAGCTCAACTTCGCGCGCGAGATCGGCGACTTCAACGTCTTCATGGACGAGGGCCTCGTCGTCGAGTCCGGCCCGCGCGGCTTCTTCGAGTCCTGCTCGAACGCGCGGACGCGGCAGTTCATGGAGGCGGTGCTGTGATCGTCTCCATCCTAACGTGCGCGCCCCGCGCGTTCCTCGGGCGTCGCTCGCTGTGCCCGGCCGGAGGGGACAGTACGAGTAGTACGGCCCCGGAGAGCCGGGTGCTGCGAGCGGCGCCAGGCGCCGGCGGAGCCCGGCTCTGCCGGGCGGGAGCCGGCGCCGGCGAGGGGCGCGCGTGAGTCTCGTCGCGAACTACGACTGGAGCCTGATCTGGGAGAACAAGGGAGATCTCCTCCGCGGCCTCCTCGTGGCGATCGAGGTCGCCGGCGTCGCGCTCGTGATCTCCGTCGCGCTCGGCCTCGTCCTCGCGCTCCTGCGGCTGGGCAAGCCGCCGGTCTCCTGGCTCGCCGCGATCTACGTCAACGTGTTCCGCGGCGTCCCAGCGCTCGTCAGCGTGATCTGGGTCTACTTCGGCTGGTCGCTCGTCGTCGGGATCAGCTTCACGGTCTTCCAGGCTGGGGTAATCGCGCTCACCCTCCTCTACAGCGCCTTCATCTCCGAGATCTACCGGGCCGCGCTGCAGGCGATCCCGAAGGGTCAGCGCGAGGCCGGACTCGCCCTTGGCATGCACCCGGTCAGGATCTTCGTCCGGGTCACGCTTCCGCAGGCGACGAAGATCGCGATCCCGAACATCGGGAGCATGTTCATCGGGATGATCAAGGACACGTCGACCTTCACCGTGATCGGGCTCCTCGAGCTGGTGCGAGTGACGCAGAACCTGAACTCGACGACGTTCCAGCCGTTCGTGCTCTACACGGCCGCGGCGGGCCTCTATGTCGTCGCTGCGTTCGCCTTCGACTTCCTCTTCCGCGCGATCGAGAAGACGCTGACGACGCCGCCGAGCGGGGGGATCGCACGAGCGACCGCGGGCAGGCGTCGGCGCCGGATCGAGCTGGTGATGAAAGACGTCGAAGCGCTCTCGGGGAAGACCTGACCACCAATGGCCGCACGGCCACGACCACGGAGGAGTACCGAAGTGAAACGGACGCGAATCGGGAGACTGCTGTTCGCCGTCGCCATCGCCCTCGCCCTGACGATGCTGGCGCTGGCCTGCGGCGGCGACGACGAGAGCGGCGACGGCGGCACCACGGCCGAGACGACGGCGGCACGGGCGGAAACGGAGACGGGCGATGCGGGCGAGTTGAACCTGGTCGATCCAGGGAAGCTCACGGTCGGCATGTCGCTCCAGTTCGAGCCGCAGATGTACCTCGACGAGAACGGCGATCCCGCCGGCTACGACGTCGTCCTCGTTGAGGATCTCGCCGAGCGGATGGGCGTCGAGCTCGACATCCAGAACCTCGACTTCAACGGCCTGATCCCGGGCCTCGTCTCGGAACGGTTCGACATGGTCTCGGTCGGTCTCTCGGCCACTCCCGAGCGCAAGGAGTCGGTCGACTTCAGCCGTGAGTACGTGCCCTACGTGCAGGTTCTCGCGGCCGCGGCCGACGACTCGAGGGAGGCGACGATCGAGGCGTTCAACACCTCGGACACGGCGATCACCTCGCTGCAGGGCTCGACGGCCGAGAAGCTCGTGGGCGCGACGTTCCCCGAGGCGCAGTCGAGGTCGTTCCCGGACCAGAACGCCGCGTTCCTCGAGGTCTCGACCGGACGCGCGGACGCGATCGTCGTCGAGAATTATCTCCTGGCCCAGTTCAACGAGTCGAACGACGACGCCCTGGAGGAGGTCGGGCTGGAGGAGCCGCTCCAGATCGAGTACGGCTCCTACGCCGTGCAGAAGGGCAACACGGCGCTTGCCGACTACCTGAGCGACTTCATCTGCGAGAAGCAGGAGAGCGGCGAGCTCGCGGAGATCTACGAAGAGACGATCGGCGCGGAGCTGCCGGCGATGCCCGAGTGCTAACGGGTCGGCTCGAATGCGGTGACTGACGCGACCTACGACCTGCTGATCGTCGGCGGCGGGCCTGCAGGGCTCGCCGCCGCCGCGGAGGCGGTGTCGGCCGGCCTCGCGGTGTGTCTCGTCGACGAGCGGCCGACGTTCGGCGGCCAGATCTTCAAGCAGCCTGGGCCTGGCTTCCGAGTCACCGACCCCGCGGCGGTCGGGCGGGAGTACGTCCGTGGCCGCGAGCTGATCGACGCGGCCGAGCGCGCGGGCGCGCTGCTCCTGCCGCGGACGAGCGCCCTCGCGATCCGCGGGACGACGGTCGTGCTCGTCGAGGACGGCGCGAACGCTCGCACGGTCGAGGCGCGACAGGTCTTGATCGCGCCGGGCGCCCACGACCGCCCGGTCGTCTTCCCGGGTTGGACGCTGCCGGGCGTGCTCACGGCCGGCGGTGCGCAGACGCTCGTGAAGACTCAGCGCGTGCTCCCGGGAGAGCGGATCGTCTTCGCGGGCAGCGGCCCGCTCGCGCTCGCCTTTCCGGCCCAGCTTCGCGGCTACGGCGCGAATGTCGAGCTCGTGCTCGAGGCCGGGCCCGCGCCGGGCGTGCGCGACGTGCTCCGACTCCTCGCGGCGGCGCGCGGCAACACCTCGCTCCTGCGCGACGCCGTCGGCTACCGGGCGCGGCTCTTACGCGACCGCGTCCCGCTCCGCTACCGGCGGATCGTCGTTCGCGCGGAGGGGGAGGGACGGGTCGAGGAGGTCGTGCACGCGTCCGTCGACACGGCCTGGCGGCCGATCCCGGGAACCGAGGAGCGGGTCGCGGCGGACACGCTCTGCGTCGGCTACGGCTTCTTCCCCTCGGTCGAGCTCCTGCGGCTCGCCGGTTGCGACTTCGTCTACGACGAGGATCTCGGCGGCCCGGTCGTCGTCCGCGACGAGTGGCTGCGCACGACCGTGCCCAACGTTTCGGCTGCCGGAGACGGGACCGGCGTCGCCGGCTCCTACGTCGCGATCGACGAAGGCCGGCTGGCGGCGCTCGGCGCGGCGCTCGACCTCGAGGCGCTCACCGCCGACGCCGCCGTCGCGCGCGCGGCTCCGCTCCGCCGCCGGCTCGCACGGAAGGAGGCGTTTCGCCGGGCGCTCCGGCGCATGTACGCCGTCGGGCCGGGGATCTACGAGCTCGCGACGCCCGAGACGGTCGTCTGCCGCTGTGAAGAGATCACCGCCGGGACGCTCGACGCCGCGAGCGAGGGAACCGACGACGTCAACGTCGTCAAGTCGCTCACCCGCGCCGGGATGGGGCTCTGCCAGGGCCGGAACTGCCAGCGCCAGATCGCGGCGACGCTCGCGCTCCGGCACGGTGGCTCGCTCGGAAGCCTGCCGGTCGCGACGGCGCGGCCGCCCGTGCGCCCGGTGCCGATCGGCGCCGTCGCCGACGCGAGCCTCGAGGACGGAGGCTTCTTCACCGTTGAGAGCTGAACCTGCTCCCGCCTGGCCGTTTGCGCGCGAGCTGCGAGCGCCGCTCCCGGAGAGCACCGATGTCCTGATCATCGGCGGCGGCCTCGCCGGGACGGCGCTCGCCTACTACCTCGCCCGCGCCGGGGTCGAGTGCGTCCTCGTCGAGCGGGCGGAGCTGAACCGCGAGGCCTCGGGCACGAACGCGGGCAGCTTCCATTTCCAGATCGCGCTCCATCAGCTCACCGCGCTCGAGACGGGCAACGTGCGGGAGCGCCTGCAGACGGAAGTGCGCCTGCACGCGGAGGCGGCGGAGGTCTGGAAGACGCTCGAGCGTGAGCTCGCAGGCTCGCTCGAGATCCACATCACGGGCGGGCTCATGGTCGCGGAGACCCCTGACGAGTTCCGGCTGCTACACGAGAAGCGCGAGCTCGAGGAGGAGGCGGGGCTCGAGACGCACGTGCTCGAGGGCGAGGAGCTCCGCGCCTTCGCTCCGTATCTCGCCGACGACCTTCTTGGCGCGACCTGGTGTCCCGACGAGGGCCACGCGAACCCGATGCTGGCCGCGCCGCTCTTCGCAGCCCGGGCGGCCGAGGCGGGCGCCGAGCTGAGGACGCACGCCGAAGTGACGAGGGTCGAGGTCGACCCCGACGGCGGCGCCCGCCGGTTCGCCGTGACCACCGCCGCGGTTCGTGTCCACGCACATCGGGTCGTCAACGCGACAGGCGCCTGGGCGAACGAGGTCTGCGGGCTCGTCGGCCTCCGGCTCCCGATCCGCGCCGAAGGCCTCCACCTCAACGTCACCGAGCCGCGCGAGCGCGTGCTCGAGCCGATGGTTCAGCACATCGGCCGGCGGCTGACGCTGAAGCAGGCGACGAACGGGACCTTCATCATCGGCGGCGGCTGGCCCGCCAACCCCGAGCCGGCGCCGGCGCGGTTCTCGACGACCTGGGAGAGCACGGCCGGCAACGTCGCCGTCGCCGTGCGCGTGCTTCCGCTTCTCGCCGACGTGAAGATCGTGCGAACCTGGTCCGGCGTGATGGCGTTCACGGCGGATCTGGCGCCGCTCGTGGGCGAGTCGGCGCGGCTGCCCGGATTCCATACCCTGATTGCGACAACCGGCTTCACGCTCAGCCCGCTGCTGGCGCAGCTCCTCGCCGAGGAGCTCGCGACTGGGCGGGGAACGATCCCGCCCCAGTACTCGATCGACCGCGACCCGGCCGGCCAACCGACGACCACCTGACGAGGAGCCCATGACGAGAGACGATGTCGACTGGCGCGGCTACTGGCCCGCCTGCCCGACCCCGTTCGCCGAGGACGGGAGCTACGACGCCGAGGCACATCGCGCGCTCCTCGATTGGTACGCCGGCGAGGGGATGCACGGCGTCTTCGTCAACGGCACGACCGGTGAGTGGTTCTCGCAGAGCTCCGAGGAACGCCGCCTCGTCGCAGAGAACGCGATCGACGCCGTCGCGAGGCGAATGACGATCGTGATCGGCTGCACCGCCTACACCGCGCGCGAGGCGGCGGAGCTCGGCCGCCATGCGCTCGCGGCCGGCGCCGACGGGATCGGCTCGACGCCGCCGCCGTATGCGAAGACCTATCCCGACGAGACGGTTCGCTACTACCGCGACCTCGCGCGGGCGGTGGACGGCCCCGTGATGATCTACAACTGGCCGCACGGCACGGCCGTCGACATCGATGCCGAGCTGGCAGAGCGGCTCGTCGAGATCGGCAACGTGGTCGCGATCAAGGACTCGACGCCGAGCTTCGAGCAGTTTGCCGAGACGACGCGCAGGATCGTCGACCGCGTCCGGGTGATCGGGCCGTTCATGTCCGAGGCGGGGCTCGACCTCCTGCTCGAGGTCGGAGGCGACGGCTTCATCGGCGGCGGCTCCCTCTGGGGCGCGCCCGACGCAGAGTTCTGGGAGGCGGTCTGGCGCGGAGACGTCGAGACCGCGCGCGAGCACGCTCGCCGGAGCGAGGAGCTCTTCCCCAAGCTCTGGCTCCCGGGCGGCTGGGGCGGGCACTTCGGCGCGTACCAGAGCCAGTTGAAGGCGCTGATGGCGATGCTCGGCCAGCCGGGCGGCACGGTCCGTCCGCCGCGCCTTCCCGTGACGGACGAGGCGAGCCTCGCCCGGATGCGCGAGATCCTCGTCGAGGCGGGGCTGCTCGC
>JANDLU010000101.1 GCA_024330215.1 Candidatus Gaiellasilicea maunaloa | reverse complement strand
CTAAGCGGCGCGGTCGAGCCTGTCCTCGGCGCGGGCGCGGCGCACGATGTCCTCGCGCTCGCCGAACCTGATTCGAGCCCGCTCCGCGCGATGCTGATCCCAGAGCGCCTGGAGCTGCTCGTCGATTTGCTTGATCTCCTGCCGCACCGTCTCGCTACGTCCGGGCTCGCTGCGGCCTCGCGAGAGCTCCGTGTAGAGCTCTGTTCGCTGCTCGCTCAGCCACTCGATCTCTGCCTGAATCTCCGGAATCGTCTTCATGCTCGTGAGAACGCGGCTGTCCCGCACGCCATTCCCTCACGGCCCGCGGCTGAACAGGAACGCAACAATGGCGGCGACACCGACGATGCCGGCCACGATCGCGACGAGCTGGAGGAGGGTCTCGATCACTCGTAACCGAGCTCGGCGATCCGGTCCTCGTCGAAGCCGAAGTAGTGCGCGAGCTCGTGGAGGACGGTAATCCGGATCTCCTCCCGCAGCTCGTCCGGATCGGGGAACTCCTCTTCGAGCGGCCGGCGGTAGATGGCGATCCGATCCGGGAGCTGCCCGAAGTCGCCGCAGCCGCGCTCGGTCAGCGGGATCCCCTCGTAGAGGCCGAAGAGGTCAGGGTCCTCCGGGTGAGAGTCCTCGATCACGACCGCGACGTTCACGAGCGCCCTCGCCAGCTCGGGCGGGAGCGAGTCGAGGGCGGCCCGCACCTCGTCCTCGAAGGCCATCAGTAGTGGGGACGCAGCGGCGGCCGGACCTGCACGAGCTTGATCAGCAGGAAGCCGAAGACGAACCCGCCGACGTGCGCGAAGAAGGCGACGCCCCCGCCTTCCTCGGGACTCTGCAGCGAGGCGCCTCCGGAGACGAGCTGGAAGAGGAACCAGATCCCGAGGAAGGCGATCGCCGGGATCTCGCGCAGGATGAAGAAGATGATCGTCAGCACCTTCGCGCGCGGCAGGAGCAAGAGGTAGGCGCCGAGCACCGCCGAGACGGCGCCGCTCGCGCCGAGATTCGGGATCGCGGCCTCGGCATCGGTGCCGGTCATGAGGGTGACGACGGTCTGGAGCGCGGTCGCCGCGAGGCCGCCGGCGAGATAGAAGAGAAGATAGCGCACGTGTCCGAGTGCGTCCTCGATGTTGTTCCCGAAGATCCAGAGGAAGAGCATGTTCCCGAGCAGGTGCTCCCAGCCGCCGTGCATGAACATCGAGGTGAGCGCGGTCAGGGGCCAGTCCTCGCCGGTGCGCACGCACGAGTCGACGACCTCGCACGGTTGGTAGGCGAGCTCGCGGACGGAGCCCTCGAGGTCGGGAAGCTGGTAGAGCACCCAGACGAGCACGTTGACGAGGATCAAGGCCCAGGTGACGAAGGGGCGCGATCGGGTCGGAACGTTGTCCCGGAGGGGCAGCACGGCGCGATGCTAACTGCCGCGGAGTAAGCTCAATCGCATGGCGCGCCTGACGGAGGCGATGAACGAGCAGATCGCGAACGAGTACGCGGCCTCGCAGCAGTACGTGGCGATCGCGGTGCAGTACGACGCGCTGACGCTGCCGCAGCTCGCCGGGCATTTCTACCGCCAGGCGGTCGAGGAGCGGAACCACGCGATGATGCTCGTCCAGTACCTCCTCGACGCCGGCGAGGACGTCGTCGTGCCGGGTGTCGAGGCGCCGCGCATTGGATTTGCCGACGTCGTCGAGCCCGTCCAGCTGGCTCTCGAGCAGGAGAAGCGAGTGACCGCCCAGATCTCCGCGCTCGTCCAGCTCGCCCGAGGGGAGACGGAGCTCGTCGCCGAGCAGTTCCTCCACTGGTTCCTCCAGGAGCAGCGCGAGGAGATCGCCTCGATGTCGGCGCTGCTCGCCGTTGCCGAGCGCTCGCGCGACAACGTGATGCTGATCGAGGACTACTTGGCTCGCGAGTCGGGTGGCGCGAACGCGCTCGAGGCCGGCGCCCCGCCGGCCGCCGGCGGCGCTCTCTAGCCCGCGTCCGTCCGGCCAGCCTGGGCTGACGTCCCTGACACGGTGTCAGACACGGTGCCAGAGACGGTGCCAGAGACGGATCGCTCCGCGAGCGTTGGCTAGGCGAACGAGGGTAGCGCGGTGCGGATCTTGTCCGCGACCGCGTCCAACTCGATCGGAGCGCCGGTCACATCCTTCAGGAGCTCGTCGGCCGTCGGGCGTTGGCCGAGCTCCCACAGCTCCTTCAGCAGCGAGCCCGCCTCGCGGCGCACGAACCAGTCGCTGCCGAATTCCTCTTGCAGGTACGTCGAGAGTTGCGCCTCGAACGCCCACGAGCGCAGGTACGAGGTGCAGTAGTAGCCGGAGTCGATGTCGGCGAGGTAATCGGTCGGGCTGGGCTCGATCTTGAGCGCGTCGCCGAGCAGCTCGACGTAGCGACTGCGCAGCGTGGTCGGATCGGCGGCCGCGTGGAACTCGAGCTCGTAGAGCAGCTTCGCCGAGTAGCGGCGCACGAAGAAGAGCAAGTTGACCGCGGCCTCGGCTGCGAACTCCTGCGGCTTCGCGAAGCTGAGCATTCGGGTCAGCCAGACGCTATCGCCGACAAGATGCTCGAGCAACATCGCCCAACCCTCGGTGACGGCGTTGTCGCCGAGCCGCTTCTCCTCCATCCTCAGGTGCGGCGAGGTGAAGGCGAAATGTTCCGTGTGCCCCGCCTCGTGGAAGAGCGCGCGCCAGTCGTCCGGCCCGCCCATCGGCTGGATCACGAGCATCACCTTGCCGGGCACCTCGATCGGCGCGCAGAACGCACGCGGCGTCTTCGTCGGGCGGGCCTCGACGTCGAGGTGGACGTTCGCTTGCGAATCGAGGTCGATGCCGAGGTCGGCGAGCGTGCCGCGCAGCGCCGGCAGCATCCGGTCGGCCGGGAAGGCCGCATCCCAGCTCGAGCCGCGGAAGAAGCGGGCGAGGTCGTAGCGCTCGGCCTCCGCGAGACCGATCCCGACCTGCTCGCGGAGCGCCCTGTCCATCGAGTCCTCGTAGAGCCGCTCGGTCTGGTCGAGGAAGGAACGGCACTGGGCCGCGAGTCCGTCGAGCTCGAGCGCGAGCCGATCCCGGTAGAGAAGGTAGTAGTTCGGCGCCCCGAGCTCGGGAACAGCGCGCTGCGTCGTCGCGACCGCATCGAGATGGAGCGGGTTCAGGTGGGACTCGGTCAGCTCGTTTCGCATCGACTCGATCCGGGCGCGGACGGTCCGATCGGGCTCGTTCGCGATCGTCGGCCTCAGCATCCGGTAGCCGATCGTCTCGCCGTCGTGCGAGACCTCGAGCGTCGCCTCGAGCGCCGCGATCCGCTCCGCGTGCCCGCGAGTCAGCTCACCGAGATAGCCCTCGCAGCCGAAGCGGAAGAGCTCGAGATTCTCTCGACCCCGCACGGCCGAGCCGACGCGCTTGACGGTCTCGACGCCAGTCAGGTCTGCGTGCCGCTCGTAGATCGGCTGCAGCTCGTAGTCGGGCTTGTGGCCGGCGAAGTGAAGGTAGTACTCCTCGTCGAGCTCGGCGAGGAAGCGATCGGCACCGTCGCGGTAATCGTCGAGCTCGCGTTCGCTGAGAGCCTCCGTCCTCATGGGGCCTAGGATACGCGCCGTGCGCGAGTTCACCGTCACCACGCAGCGGCACAGCCAGCTCGTGGACATCACCGAGCTCGTGAGGGCCGCCGCCGGCTCGCTCGACGGTGCCTCCGCCGCGCTCGTCTACGTCCCGCACACGACCGCCGGGGTCACGATCAACGAGCACGCGGATCCGGCGGTGGCCCGCGACTTCGAGACGGCGCTCGAGCGAATCGTCTCCAAGGACTGGCCGTGGCAACACGTGGAGGAGGGGGAGGATAACGCTCCGACCCATATTCGTGCCGCCTTCATGGGCTCGGACGCCCTCGTGCCCGTCCGGGACGGACGGCTTGCGCTCGGCACCTGGCAGGGAATCTTTCTCTGCGAGTTCGACGGCCCTCGCGAGCGCTCCGTGTACGTGACCACACTGCGTTGATCGGGACCCTGGATTGATCGAGGTCGCGAACCTCAGCAAGCGCTTCGGCAAGACCCAGGCCGTCCGCGACCTCAGCTTCAGTGTGGAGCCCGGCACGGTCACGGGCTTCCTCGGGCCAAACGGAGCCGGCAAGTCGACCACGCTGCGCTCGGTGCTCGGACTCGTCCACCCTGACGCCGGCGGCGCGACCGTGCTCGGCGTCCCCTATCGCGAGCTCGATCGGCCGGTCCATCGAGTCGGCGCTGTGCTCGAGGCGAGCGAGGTTCATCCAGGCCGCTCGGGACGCAACCACCTGCGCGTGCTCGCAGCCGCGGCAGGGCTTCCTCGCTCGCGGGTCGAGGAGGTGCTCGCCCTCGTCGAGCTGAGTGCCGCGGCGAAGCGGCGCGTGAAGGGGTACTCGCTCGGGATGCGCCAGCGCCTCGGCCTTGCGACCGCGCTCCTCGGCGACCCCGAGGTGCTCGTCCTCGACGAGCCGGCGAACGGCCTCGATCCGGCGGGAGTCAGGTGGCTGCGCGACCTGCTGCGCTCGCTCGCCGCCGAGGATCGGACGATCCTCGTCTCGAGCCACGTGCTCGCGGAGGTCGCGCAGACGGTCGACCGCGTCGTGATCATCCATCGCGGCACGCTCGTGCAGCAGGCGTCGATCGCGGAGGTGTTGGCGGGCGCGCAGGGCGCGACGCGAGTGCGGAGCCCGGAGGCATCGCGATTGCGCGGTCTCCTCACCGCAGCGGGAGCCACCGTGACCGACGTTGGAAAGGGAACGCTCGCGGTCGACCGGGCGCCCGAGAAGATCGGCGAGATCGCCGCGGCGAACGGGATCGTCCTGCACGAGCTCACCATCGAGCGCGCGACGCTCGAGGAGGTCTTCCTCGAGCTGACCGGTGGGGAGACGACTCAGTGAGCGCGCTCGTCCGCTCGGAGCTGCTGAAGATCCGGACGATCCGGTCGTGGTGGGCGTATCTGATCGTGATCGTGGTGTTCACCGGGCTTGCGGTGGCGGCCCAGATCGGATCTGCCGACGGCATCGACCGCGGTACGGTCGATTTCCAGTCCGACCTAGTCGAGACCGCCGGGATCGCGCTGCTGCTGGCGATCATCCTCGGGATCACGATCGTCACGACGGAGTTCCGCTTCGGAACCGTGACGCCGACGTTCCTTGCGACTCCGAGCCGCCAGCTCGTGATCGGAGCGAAGGCGATCGCCGGAGTCGTGGTCGCAGCCGGTTTCGCGCTCCTCTCGCTCGTCGTCGTTGCGGCGGTTGCGCTCCCATGGCTGACGATCGTGGACGCCGAGACACATCTGGCTGACAGTGAGATCTGGACGCGCGCAGCGCAGCAGATCCTGTCGTCCGTGTTGTGGGCGCTCATGGGCGTCGCGATCGGCGCAGTCGTCCAGAGCCAGGTCGCCGCGCTTGTCGGCACGCTGGTCTGGATCTTCCTCGGAGAGACGCTGCTGATCGGCATCTTCGGGCTCGTCGACGTCGACGGTGCGGCCGCGTACCTGCCCTTCCAGGCACTCGACGCGGCCGACGGGTCGGGCGGCGGCGACCTGCTCTCGTACGGGCCGGGCGTCGCTGTCTCGCTCGTCTGGGTCGCACTGCTCGGGATCGTCGGCGCCGCTCGCACGCACCGCCGCGACGTCACCTGAGCGCTACCCTCGGGCGATGGCCGCGCCCGTGAAGCTGCACGAGGAGATCGAGCTCTCGATCGACTCCCTCGCCTACGGCGGCAACGGCGTCGCGCGACTGAACGGCTTCGTCGTCTTCGTCCGACGCGGGCTGCCCGGCGATCGGGTGCGCGCGCGGGTGACGAAGGTGAAGCGCGGCTTCGCGGAGGCGCTCGCGACCGAGGTGCTGGAGCCGTCGGCCCAGCGCGTCGAGGCACCCTGCGCTCACTACCCGGCCTGCGGCGGCTGCCGCTTCCAGGATCTCGACTACGCCGTCCAGGTCGCGGCGAAGGAAGCGCAGGTGCGCGACGCGCTCGTCCGGATCGGGGGCCTCGCCGAGCCTCCGCTCGAGCCGATCGTCCCCGCAGCCTCGCCCTTCCACTACCGCAACAAGCTCGAGTACTCGTTCACGCAGACGCCCTCGGGACCCGCACTCGGCTTCCACAAGGCCGGTCGCTGGGACGAGGTGCTCGAGATCGAGAAGTGCTGGCTCACGACCGACCTCGGCAACGCGATCCGAAACGCCGTTCGCGACTGGGCGCGCGAGGAGGGCCTCGTCGCCTACGATCAGGCCGAGCACACCGGCTATCTCCGCCACCTCGTCCTCCGCGAGGGCCGCAACACGGGGCAGGTGCTCGCGATGCTCGTGACCCACCAGGGCGAGAAGTTCGAACGGGACTACCTCGTCGAGGTGCTGCGCCGGTTTCCCGAGGTGCGCTCGATCCACTGGGCGATCAACGACTCGCTCTCGGAGGTGACGAACCTGCCTTCGACGCTCCTCTGGGGCGAGGACGCGATCGAGGAGGAACTGCTCGGCCTCCGCTTCCGGATCCGGCCGAACGCGTTCCTCCAGACGAACACCGAGATGGCCGAGCAGCTCTACGCGCTCGCGATCGAGTACGCGGGGCTGACGGGAACCGAGACGGTCTACGACCTCTATTGCGGCACCGGCACGATCGGGCTCGCGATGGCGAAGGACGCGCTCAGTGTCTGGGGCGTCGAGATCTCGGAGGAGTCGGTTGCCTGCGCACTCGAGAACGCCGACCTGAACGAGATCTCGAACGCGGCCTTCTTCGCCGGTAACGTCGGTCAGTCGATCGAGGAGCTCGTCGAGCGGGCGGGAGCGCCGGACGTCGTCGTCGTCGACCCGCCGCGGGCAGGGCTCGCCGGCAAGGCGCTGAAGCGGACGGGCGCGCTCGGCGCCTCGCGGATCGTCTACGTCTCCTGCAACCCGACGACCCTCGCCTCCGACATCAAGGTGCTGCGGGCCGAGTACGGGTACGAGCTCGTCCGCGCGCGCGCCGTCGACATGTTCCCGCACACCCCGCATGTCGAGACGGTGGCGCTGCTCACCCAGGTCGCCTAGTAACGCGCTGTTACCAGGCGCTCAGGATGCGAACGCGCGGAAACCGCGCCCAACGTCTGTCGCCTGTCAAGACCGTCGCGGCATCGAGCGCTTCGGCGCACCCGAGCACGAGCGCATCCGGTGTTCGGAGCGAACGATCGCGGGCGCGGAATGCTGCTGATCGCTCGGCAGCAGTCGCTGTGATCGGCTCGATCGTCACGCCCAATTCCAGGATCGCGGTAGTCATGAGGCTCTGCTCACCGCGCGCTGCTGCTCCTACGAGCGTCTCGGCATAGGCGGAGGCGGGTAGTCGGAGATCGTCCGCTTCGTGTGCTGCAAGCGTCTTGGTCGCAGCCTCGTGGAGCGCATCAGATTGATCGAAGTGAGCAATCAGAACGCTCGCATCGAGGACGATCAGCGCCACTCGTCTCGCAGGCGGTCGAGGTAGCCGGGCTCGTAATAGCCCGTGAACATGCCGGCCGTCTTCTCGATGGCGCGGAGGCGGGCGGACACATCGATCGCGCGTGCCAGGACGATCCGGCCCGCGCGATCGACCTCGACCTTGAGCTCGTCGCCCGGATTGATACCCGTCTCCTCGAGGACGTGGAGTGGGAGCGTCACCTGCCGTTTGCCGGAGACACGGGTGAAACCCCGGCGCCGCTTTGGCTTGACTTGTTTCATCTGAGTCAAGCTTAGCAGTGAGCCTGGCTAGTTGCGCTCTCGAATCAAGCGCTCGATCTTCGCGTCGTCTGCGGCGAGCTGCTCGGGGTGGACGTCGTAGACGAGCGACGGACTCTCGTCGTAGGGGACGATCACGACCCCGTTCGGCAAGTCATGGACTCGAACAGGCAGCGGCTCCCGGTCGGCAAGCGTCAGTCGCCCGCGCTCGGACTCGAACGCGACGGTTGCGTTCCGCGGCGGCCGCTCCCGCGTCAACAGGACGATTCGGTCGGGACTGCGCTCGAGTACGTCTGCATCGAGGTCGAACATCGCGGCATCGGTCCGGCCGTAGACCCGCACCGGAGCGAGCCCGCGCCGGCGCAGCGCGCGCCAGAGCAGGTCGGCGTTCGGGATCAGGAAGCCGAACGCGACGGCGGGCAGCGCGGGCAGTCCCGCCACATCAGTCGTCGCGGCCAGCACGAGCGTCCCCCCGAGGAGCCCCGTCATCGCGAGCCACGTCGACGCGACGCGCAGCCCGAACCGGTCGGCCGCGGCCAGGAAGAGCGCGAAGAAGAGCACGTCCGGCGGCCCGAGCGTCGCGCTCGCGCTCGCGGGCTCGCCGGGTATGCGGAAGCCGATCGAGACGTCCTCGAGGATCCCCGGCTGCTCCGAGACGACGTACTCGGTCGGCCCACGCCAGACGGAGACAGCGTCGACCCAGGGGATGATCGCGGCGATCAGCACCGCCCAGGCAACGGTCTCGAAGTAGGAGAGGAACCAGAAGCCGAGCGCGGTGAGCGCCAAGAGCTTCGCGAGGTTGAAGAGGACGTCGAGCTCCGCGAGCCGGAAGAGCACCGCGAGCACGACGAGCGAGAGTCCGACGGGCAGGAGTCCTCGGCTCGTCCCGAGCGGGAGCAGGAGCCAGATCGCGGTGAGCGTGACCGGGAAGAGGACGGCGACGAGAAACGTGACGTCCGCTGTGAGGCCGCCCTGCCAGAGCCGTCCGGCTGCCGCGCCGTAGGAGGCGAGGGCGAACGTAACGACGCCGAGCCCGAGCGTGCGCCGGCGACCGAGGACGCTCAGTAGGGCGGGAGCTCGGAGAACCAGGGTCCGACCGCCTTGAATGCGTTCCAGAAGGCGGTCTTGGCGGGCGCCTCGTCGAGCGCGGTGTCGATGTCCGGGACGACGAGCGCCTCGACCGTGCCGGTGAACCGCTGCAATCCCGCGCCACCCGGATCGAGTGGATCGGCGAGCGGGAACTCGAGCGCGTTCAGGAAGACGACCGCCTGCTCGCCCATCACGACGAGGAGCTTCGGCTGGACGATGTGCAACTCGCGGACGAGCCAGGGCCGAGCCTCCTCCGGATCCTGGCCGGCGAGCTTGAGGCAGTTCGTTCCATACACCGCCAGCGGGTCGACGCGTAATCGTTGAAGTGACTTCAAAAGGGCCTGGCCGGCCCGGCCGTAGAAGGCGACACCCTCCTGGATCTCCGACGGTCGCGGCTCGTACTTGAGCAGGAAGACGTCCGCGAGTGGGTGCCCGGAGCCGAGCACGGGCACGCGTAGCTCGTCACCCGCCCGGCCGATCTCGTCGCCGAGCTCGTTGATCTCGGAGATCGCCTTCTGGAGGTAACGCTCGTAGATCTCGTCGGTAGGCGCGGCTGACACGGGGACGCTCCTGGGTTCTCCTCTAGCGCACTTTCTCCTTGACCTGGGCAACCCACTTGAGGCTCTGGAGGTAGGCAAGCGACTTCGGCCTGCGGAGCACCTCGGCGCCGCGGAGCGAGAGCAGGAACTCCTCGGGTCCCTCGAACGCGCGCATCCGGAGGGCGCCGGTTCCGACGCCCTGGAGCACGTGCGCGTCCGAGCCGGCGCCTGCGATCAGGTTGTACTTGCGGGCAAACCGGACGGCCTCGTCGTTGTAGGTCTCGAAGAGCAGGCGCGCGTTGTAGACCTCGAAGACGTCGATCTCGCCCAGGTGACGGTGCAGCGTCGTCGGGTCGGCGATCGCGTGCATCCGGTCGAACGGGTGGGGGAGATAGACGAGTCCGCCCTGCTCGCGGATTGCGCCGATCGTCTCCCCGAACGAGAGTCCACGTGGGATCTCCTCGCGCAGGAAGAGTCCGATCACCTCGCCCTGTCCCTCGGTTTTCACCTCTTCCCCCGGAATCACGATCAGCTTCCGGTCGCGGGCTGCCTCGACTGCCTCGAGGGCGCCGCTGAAGGCGTTGTGGTCGGTGATCGCGATCGCACCGAGACCCTCGGACTCGGCGTGGTCGAGGAGCTCGTCGACGCCCATCGAGCAGTCGTGCGACCAGGACGTGTGCATGTGCAGGTCGGCGACGATCCAGGGGCGGTCGGTCAGCGGATCGGCATCGCGGCGCCCAGTGCCAGCAAGCCCAGTGCCAGCAAGCCCAGCGCCAGCAAGGGGAACCTTGCGATCGCGGCGGCGGCCGGCGAGCCCTCGGTAGAGCTCGTCGAGCTCGCCCGCAAGCTCGCGGAAGCCCTGTCCCGCCGCAGCTCGTCCGGCGGCCGCCTTCCGCTCGCGCACCTCGTCGTCCCCGGCCAGCCGGGCGATCGCCGCTGCCGCCAGCTCGGGCTGCTCCAGCGCTCGCGGCGGGGCTGCCACCGCGGCTCCCGCGGCGGCCGCCTCGAGCAGGAGCCGCGGCGAGCCGGTGGGAGCAGGGGAGACGATCGCCGCCTCGGCGAGAATCGAGGCCCGCGCCTGGGGTGTCCGGCCCGAGCGGACGCGGACGCGGTCGCGCAGCGCGCTTGGGATCGTCGGTCGCGTCGAGAGCGGCTTCGTACGCAGGAGGACGATCTCCCAATCGGGCAGCTCGCGCAGCACGCGCAGGGCCGCGCGTGCGACGGGGAGCGAGCCGGAATGGAGCTCGATCACGATCAGCTTCCGCTTCTCGGCGGGGGCGAAGAGCTCGAGGTCGACGCCGGGGGAGACGATGCGATAGTCGCCGGGGAAGCGCTCGGCGGCTGCCTCTGCCACCTCAGCGGAGGTGGCGATCAGCGCGTCGATCCGGCCGAGCAGCTTCTCGCGAAGCGCGCGTCGGGGCGGGTAGCCGAGCCGTTCCGGCGAGAGGAACGTGGCGACCGCGAGCGTCTGGGCGTCGCGGAGCGCCAGGTAGGAGATGCTCGGCAGGCCCGGCTCGAAGCCGTGGACGACGTCGAAGCGGCCCTGGCGCAGGGCGAGCGCGACGTTCGTGCGGACGCCGACGGGAACGCCGAGGCTCGATCGGCGCGAGACCTGCACGGCAGGCCCGACCGCGATCATCTCGGGCGTCTCGCCTCGATTCAGGGCGCGGCGGCCGGCGAGCAGGTCGGTAGCGCGACTCGAGGGGG
>JANDLU010000011.1 GCA_024330215.1 Candidatus Gaiellasilicea maunaloa | reverse complement strand
TACGCGACGATCGGGCGCCCGAGGCCCATGTACTCGACGACCTTGATCATCGTCGAGGCTTCGTTCAGCGCGTTTCTGGGCTCCGGCGCCAGACAGACGTCGGCCGAGCTGAGGAGGCGGATCAGCTCCGCGTCCTCGACGAAGCCGACGAACTCGACGCGGTCGGCGAGGCCGAGCTCGGTCGCCAGCGAGCGCGCATCGTCCGCCGCGTCGCCGGTGCCGGCGAAGATCGCGTGCCAGTCGCCGCGTCGGTCGGCGAGCAGCTTCAGCGCTCGCAGCGCGTGGTCGACGCCGTCCTGGGGGCCGATCGTGCCGGCGTAGCCGATCAGGTACGGCTTTCCCCGCCTGAGGCTCGCGTCGGCGGCGACGGCACGGAAGCGATCGAGATCCGGGGCCATGCGGACGACGAAGACGTCGCGCGGATCCTTGCCTCCCCGCTCGATCGCCACCGACTTGTATGTCTCGTTCGGCGAGAGCACCACGTCCGCGCGCCGCATGGTCCGACGCTCCGCACGCCGCGCAAGGCGGTAGAGCACGCCGCTGCGACCGCCGAACCGCGCCTCGTAGAGCTCGGGCACGAGATCGTGGTGGTCGAAGACGATGCGCGCGCCTCGTCGCCGTAGTGAGAGAACGGCCAGGTAGAGGACGTCCGGTGGATTGCAGAGCTGGACGACGTCGAACGGCTGCTCGCCCGCGAGCCGGCGCGCGAGCCGGCGGATCTGCCACAGCGCCCACCCGAACTCGCGGAGGTAGCCCCACGGCTCTCCACCCGCCTCCCGCGCCGGGTAGCGGTGGATCTCGACGCCTTCCAAACGCTCGTGCGCGGCCCGGTCGCGCGTCGTGCCCGCCGGACACACGATCGTGACCGAATAGCCCTGCCGCGTCAGCGCCTGCGCCTCCTTCCAGACGCGCCGGTCCGTCGGCACCGACAGGTTCTCGACCACGACGAGGACGCGGGCAGGGATCGTGCGATCTGTCATGAGATTGCCCTGAGCCGGCCGCGGGCCTACAGTGGCGCCGAAGGCGGGCGACCGAGTGTAACCGTCTCTCCTCGATATGCGGCCGTCAGACCGACATCCCCACGTCTCGATCCTGCTCGTCAGCTGGAACACGCGCGAGCTCACCGAGGCCTGCCTCGCGACGCTTCCGGCAAGCGTCGCTCCGAGCACCGAGTACGAGACGATCGTCGTCGACAACGGCTCGACCGACGGCTCGCTCGACCTGCTCCGTGGTCGAGACGACATCCAGTTGATCGAGAACGGCGCGAACGTCGGCTTCGCCGCTGCCGTGAATCAGGCGTACGCGCGAAGCACGGGAAGGCTCGTCCTGCTGCTCAACTCCGATATCGAGTTCAAGCCAGGAGCGCTCGAAGCGCTCGTCGTCTTTCTGGCCGAGCACCCCGACGTCGCCGGGGTCGGACCGCTCTACCTCAACCCCGACGGCTCGCCGCAGCAGCACCACTTCCGCCTGCCCACCTTCGGCATGTTCCTCGCCTCGTCGAGCTCGCCTCTGCGCTCGCTGCCCGGTCTCTCGACGAGCGAGCGGCGCTACCGGATGCTCGGCGAGGACTTCTCGCAGCCGCGTCCCGTCGAGCAGCCGTCGGCGAGCGTGCTCCTGCTTCGCCGGGAGGTTTTGCCGCCCGACCACCTGCTCGACGAGCGCTTTCCGATCTACTTCAACGACGTCGAGCTCGCCTACCGGCTGACGCGAGCAGGGCACGAGTTGTGGATGACGCCGGCCTCCGAGGTCTTCCACGTCCACGGCGCCTCGACGCGCCAGCTCGGGGCGAACCTGCGCCGGCAGCATCTCGCCTCGCTCGTGTGCTACCTCCAGCTGACCCAGCCGCGCAGTCGTGTCGCCGCGTTCCGGGCGTTCGTCTTCGCCCAGAAGGCCGCCCTCCGACTGCTTCGGCGGCCCGGGACGCTTCCCCTCGGTGAGCTCGTGCGGGCACTGCGCGGGGAGCCTGGGCCGTTGCCCCAGGCTCCCCGCGGCTGACTAGGACTTCGGCTTCTGGGCGCAGGGCGGCGCGTAATGACGCACCGCAACGGTCAGCTCCGCGACGACGGTCTTTCCACGGCGCGTCGGCGTCACGTACAGACCGCCCGTTCCGACGGGCCGGCAGATGCGCTTGTCGTTCGGCCGGGGCACCAGCGGCACGCCGGGACCGAGGTTCTTCGGCGTCCGGTAGAAGCGGCTCGTCGTCGAGACCGCCACCACGCGACCGTCGAGGTAGTGGACGCGGAGCAGGCCGCCACGGACGGAGCGCGTCTCCAGCTCGATCCTCTGCCCGGGCTTCGATCCGTCGACGAACGTCCGGCGCAGCGGCTCGCCGTACCACTCGGTCACCGCGGCCCGCGGCATCCTCAAAGTCACCGTTCCGATCCCACGGCCCGCCTGCGCAAGCGCCGGCTCCCGCTGCGACGCACCGGCGTCGGCCGCGAGCGTCCGGGGCCGAACGCGGCCTTCGCGATCTGTCCGTGGCGCGCTGAGCGGATCCCCCGCTCCGATCGCCGCCGACCCCCGCCTGAGGTCGAGGTCGAAGCCGGTCGAGCTCGCGTCGACGAAGACGTCCGGGAGGGCAGCCCGCCGATCCGTGGCGGAGCACTTGGTGCCGTTCCAGACGTTGAAGGAGAAGGCGGCGTTCCGCTGGCAGGAGAAGTTGCTGTCCTTCCGGGCGACGTTGCCCTTCACGACCGCGTTCTGGATCGCCGGATCGATCCGAAATCCCCCGAGGGAGCTGTTGTAGAGGATCCTGACGCCGCTCCAGGCCTCGCCGCTGCCCTGGGTGAGCGCGATCGCGTTCCCGCCCCGGTTGCCGCGGCCGTCACCGACGATCGGCTCGTCGAAGAAGTTGTTCTCAAAGGTGATCTCCCCGGGAAGTCCGACCAAGCCCGTCTTGTAGGGCTTGACCAGCACGTCGAAGTCGGTGCAGTTGCGGAAGGTCGAGTTGCGAATCGTGACCCGCCGGCCCGGCCAGATCAGCAGGCACTCCGAGTGCTTGGCCGGGTCGGTGACGGTGTAGTCGTGGAAGAGCGCCCCGTCGATCAGGACGTCCTCGGCCGGGAAGCAGCCCTCGACGCCGCAGGCGTTGATATGACTGACTCCGTCCGCCACCGGCCCGTAGTCGCCGCCGAGGACCTTGACCCGGCTCGCGGAGGTGATGTTCAGCCCGGCGGCGTCGATGTTACGGAGCGTCACGTCCTCGCTCCCCCACCGGACACGGACGTATGAGCTGATCTTGAAGTCACGCAACTCGAACCGCTTCGCCCCGATCCGCTTGGAGGTGTCGCCGGAAACGAACTCGGCCAGCGTCACCGAGGTGCCCGCCGTCGGCCGGAACACCACGTCCGCCCCGCCGCTCTTCGCCGCATCGACCGTCAGGGTCTGGCGGGGATAGCTTCCCCCGGCGACCTCGACCGCGGTGCCCGGCGCGGCGAGCCTGTAGGCGCGAGCGAAGCTCGCGCACGGAGCCGACTTCGTGCAGGACGCTGCATCCGAGCCGCCCGTAGCGACGTAGAGGACGCTGGAAGCCTGGGCGTCGGCCGCAGCCACGCTCGCTCCGAGCGACGTCAGCAGAGCGATCCCGGTCACCGCGACCCAGACGAGGCATGCACCAAACAGCGCCTTCGGCCGGCTCAAGACGTCGCGCGCAAGACTCGTCATCGGCAGGTTCCTTCCGTAGGGTACAACCGTGGCCTCCTCGCAGGGCGAGCTGTCGTGAAGCGGGTCCTGGTGCTCGCGTACTACTTCCCGCCCCTCGGGGGTGCCGGGGTCCAGCGTACCGTCAAATTCCTCAAGCACCTCCCCGACCGTGGCTACGAGGCCGTCGTCGTGACAGGCCCTGAGAGAGCGTCAGTGGACTGGTCTCCTCCCGATACGACGCTTTTCGCGGACGTACCGCCCTCGACGACCGTGATCCGCATCGACGCCTCTCCCCCGGCCGGCCGCGATCCGAACGCACGTCTTCGCCGACTGCTCGGGCGACCGAGCCGCCTGGACGCGTGGTGGCGGCGTGAAGCGCTCGAGGCTGCGCGCAGCGCGATCGGCGACGTCGATCTCATCTATGCCTCGCTTTCGCCGTTTGGCTCAGCCCCGGTTGCGGCCCGACTCGCGGAAGAATCCGGACTCCCCTGGGTGGCCGATCTGCGCGATCCCTGGGCTCTGGACGAATGGGCTACCTATCCCAGCGCGCTCCATCGACGGCTCGAGCGAAGGCGCATGAGGTCGGCCCTGAGCAGCGCGCACGCGATCGTTATGAACACGAAGGAAGCCGGCAGCGCACTGCTGGCCGCGTTCCCCGAGCTTGCAGGCCGCCACCTGGCCGTGATCCCGAACGGCTGGGATCGAGACGATTTTGCTCGGCCGGCCCCTCGTCGAGACGACGATGCTTTCCGGATCGTCTATGCCGGCTACTCGCACGTCCGAGCCGGGCTGCGTCACCGGCGTCTGCAACTCGTGCGCAGGTCGCTCGGCGGCGCCTCGCCGGGGATCGGCCGCCTCGCACGCTCTCATGCGTTGCTCGCCGAGGCTCTAACTCGGCTTGACGAGAGCGAGCCCGAGCTGGCGGGGCGCGTCGAGCTGCACGTCGCCGGGGCGGCGCCTGCGGGCGAGAACGACGCCGCCTCGGCGCACGTCGTTCATCGCGGCTATCTGCCCCATCCGGAAGCCGTCGACCTCATGCGGTCAGCCGATCTGATCTTCCTGCCGATGCACGATCTCCCGGAAGGTGTCCGCGCACGAACGGTGATGGGCAAGACATACGAGTATCTCGCCTCAGGACGACCGATCCTCGGTGCGCTTCCGGACGGAGATGCTCGTGATCTCCTCGCCGCCCTTCCGAACGTCTGGCTCTGCAGACCGGCGGCGATCGACTGCATGGCCGCGGCTGTTCGCGATGTGATGCTTTCGCCGCCGGAGGGCGCAACCGCGACGGAGGCACTGCTCGAGCGCCTCGAGCGAGGCGCCCTCGCGGTTGACCTCGCTCGGCTCTTCGATACCGTGATGGCCGATCACATCGGCTCGCAGCGGCGTGTGGTGCCGAGCAGCTCGCGTTGAAGCTCGTGCCGCCAACGCCCAGCCTGCGCCAGGTCGCACTCTCCGGTGCCCGCTGGACGGCGCTCGCCCGACTCGTTGCGGAGGCGTCGACCCTGGCGGCGGCCGTCGTGCTGGCGCGCCTGATCCCTCCGGCAGACTTCGGTCGCGCGGCAATCGCGCTGATCGTAGTCGCGCTCGCTGCCGTCCTCGGAACCGCTGGACTCGTCGCCCCACTCGTCCAACGCCGAGAGTTGCACCAGCGGCACATTGCGAGCGCCGCCTTCCTTGCGCTTGTAGGCAGCACGATCATGGTCGGACTGACGGCCGGGTTCGGCAACTTCGCTGCGCCTGCGATCTTCGGCGACGAGACCGGAGAGCTGATCGTGCTCGCGAGCCTCGCCTGGCTACTGGTAGGGGTCGGGGCCGCCTCACAGGCGCTCTTGCAGCGCGAACTCCGGTTTCGCCGTCAAGCGCTGATCGAAGGGGTCGCAGTCATCGCCGGCGTCGGAGTGTCGCTCGGGTCAGCGCTCGCCGGCCTGGACGGCGCCGCGCTCGTGGCCGGTGCGCTGACAACGCTGGGGTGTACGGGCATCCTGTCGCTCCTGTCGGCACCGCCGGGGTTGCCGATTCCGGCTCGGCGGGAGGTCTGGGACATCTGCCGGTTCGCTGCTCCGGTGGCAGGATCGTCGCTCGCCTACCTCGGCTATCGAAACGTGGACTACGCGATCCTGGGGGCGCAGGCAAACCCCGCACAAGTGGGCTTCTACTGGCGGGCGTTCCAGCTCGGGGTCGGTTACCAGAGCAAGATCAGCCGAGTGATGCTGCGGATCTCACTGCCGCTGTACTCGCGTGCGGACGGGCCGGAAGAACTGCGCCGGATGCGCATGCGGATCGTCCGCACGCACGCAACCGTGCTCATCCCGTTGCTCGCGTTGTTCATAGGCGTGGCACCCGTGCTCGTGCCTTGGCTCTTCGGCGCGACCTGGGAGCCGACGGTGCTCCCCGCTCAGATCCTCGCCGTCGCCGGGATGGCGGACGCAGTAATGACCGGGAGCGGCCCACTCATGGTTGCGATCGGGCGTCCAGGTGTCCTGATGGCCTGGAACCTCGTTCAGCTAGTGCTCTACGCGCTGCTCGTGCTGATCCTCGCCCCTCACGGGATCACAGTCTTGGCGATCGGCGTGGCGACCTTCGGCCTCGCGAACGCGGCCGGCGTGCAGGGATTCCTGCTGCGTCGCTACCTCGGACTCTCGTTTCGCCACGTCTGGCTCGACGTCAGCGCGGGAATCGCAACGGGGGCCGCCGTGCTCGTTGCGCTGACGCTGCTCCGCGGAGCCCTCGACGAGCTGGAGCTGCCCGACCCGGTGATGATCGTCCTGCTCTGCCTCACAGCACTCGGCGTCGGTGGTGCAGTCCTGAGGCTGCTGTTCCGACCGGAGTGGGAGGACGTTGCCGCGATCGTTCGGCGCAGCGATCCAGTCGCTGAGCCGCCGCTTGACCTATGAGCCACCGGCGTGTGCGACGAGGCGTAGGTAGTCCCCGGCTTCGCCGTGGGTCCGCCGCGGTGCCGGCCAGGCGCGGAGATCGGCAAGGAGCGCACGAGCACCCGGGGGCGTCAGGAGACGCCGTGCTCGGAGGTAGTGGCGCGGCAAGGCTGTATCGACGCGGTCGACCTCGAACCCAGCTTCCTCCACGAATCGCCGCAACGTGGTCGGCGAGAAGTGCCAGCAGTGGAACTCCGGAACGAGGTTGAACCAGCGATCGCCGTCCCTGCGTGCCCGCGCGGAGCCGATGTTCGGCACCTCGAGCGCCAGAATGCCACCCGGTACCAGGAGTGCTCGCGCTTGCGCCAGGAAACCACGGACGTCCGGTACATGCTCCAGCACGTGGAACGCGCACACGGCGTCGAACGGGCCCGAGACGCCGGCGTCTTCGAATGAGCCGGTCAACACCGGCAGACCCAGCTCGTCGCGCGCGAAGCTCGAGCCGTCGCGGGACGGCTCGACTCCCTGAACGTCGATCCCGGCCTCGCGCGCGGCATCGAGGAAGAAGCCACCGGCGCAACCGATCTCCAGGAGACGCGGCGGCAGGCCCGACTCGAGGAGCCAGCGGAGCGCAAGCGCGCCTCGTGCCGCCACTGCCCCGCGCGGGCAAGGTACGACGCGTAGTACCCGCCGTCGCCGAAGAAGGCGCCCTCGTAGCGCTCCGCACCAGGCGGCTCTCGACGCCAGACGAGACCACAAGCATCGCAACGCGCGAGCAGCTCGAGCTCGGGATACGCACATCGAGTGGAGTCGCTCGAGCACAGCGGACACCGCACCGCCGACGCCGTTCCTGCCGTGCCAAGTCTCTCAGTCGACCCAGCCATTGTGTTCGGCCATGGTATTCCTCGTCTCTCGGTCCGTGGGCTCACCTAGCCGATCGGCTAGGGCCTGGCGGAGCGAAACGCCCGCCGGATGGCGGTTGGTATTTCCGGAAAGTCCCCATACGATCCGACACATGATCGCCCGCGACGACGAGGAAGCCGACCTTCTTGCGATGCTCTCTCCCCGTGAGCAACAGATCCTCGAGCGCGCCGCTCGTGGTCTGACGAACGCCGAGGTCGCGGTCGAGCTGTCAGTCAGCACCCACGCCGTCAAGTTCCATCTGGCCCACATCTACCGCAAGCTGGGCGCCGCGAACCGCACCGACGCCGCCACTCGCTATGTGAAAGCCATGCGCTGAACATGGACCTCCGTCTCTACAGCCGGGTCATCCTCCGCTTCTGGTTCCTTCTGTTCCTCGGGATCGTCGTCGCCTTCGCGCTCGCGCTGCTGTCGTATTACAACGTGAGCTTCACCGGAAGCTCGCCCAAGCTGACGCCGCGCGCAGAGGAGGTCTGGCAGAGCCAGGCGACCCTCTTTCTCACCGAGCCCGGGTTCCCCGCCGGGCGCAGGAACCTCGATGTCGTACCGGTGGTGATCGGGGGCGAGGTCGTTCTCCAGAACGCTCAGAATCGCCCCGACGCCTATACGGCCCTGGCGAGCCTCTACGCCAAGCTCGCTCAGAGCGACGAGGTCGGAGAGCTGATGCGCAACGACGGCCGCGGCGCCCTCACGGGAGACTTCAGCGTCATTCCGGCGGCCGATACGACCTACCGCCGGGAAGCGCCGCTGCCGATGCTGGCTCTGTTCGGCAAAGGCTCCACGCCCAAGGCCGCCGAGGAGACCGCCGATCGAGGGAAGGACGCGTTCCTGCGGTACCTCAGGTCCGAGCAGGTGCAGGCCGGAATCCGCCAGAACGAACGCGTGCTGGCCGAGACGATCAACGAGCCTCAGCCCGCGCTGCTCATCGTCCCGCGCAAGAAGACCCTCCCGTTCGTGGTCTTCCTGGCCGTCGTCTTCGCAGCCATCGCGCTGGTCTTCGTGCTCGAGAACATGCGACCGACCGGACGCGCCGTCGCGAACGAACGCACGCCGCTGGCCGACGTGCGACGCTCTGCCTGACCACGTCTTGTCGAGCGCGTACGAGCCAAGTCCGAGCAGAGCCCCGCTCGTCTCGATCGCGGCGAGTGTGTGCTTCCTCGCTGCTGCCGTCGTGCTCGGCACAGCAGCCAGGCCTCTGGCCGCTCTCCTCATCGTCGTGTCGCTCCTCGCGGTCGGGCACCGCGCACTCACACGCTGGCATGCGCTCATCGGTGCGATCGGGCTCGTAATTCTCTTCATCCCGATCAAACGGTACGAGTTCGCGGATGTCTCGCTTCCGTTCGATCTCGAGCCATACCGGATCGCGGTCGCAGGAGTCGTCGCGGTGTGGCTCTCCTCGCTTCTGATCGATCCGCGGGTAACGATCCGCCGGAGCGGGTTCGAAGGGCCGCTTCTTCTGTTCGGGCTGGCGGTGCTCGGCTCGATCCTCACCAATTTCGATCGGATCACAACGCTCGACCTGGCGACCAATGTCACGAAAGAGCTGCTGTTCCTGGCCAGCTTCTATCTCGTGCTCTATTTCGTCGTCAGCGTGATCCGGGATCCGGATGCCGTCCACAACGTCGTGAGGACGCTCGTGCTGGGAACGGCGGTCGTCGCGCTGTTCGCGATCGTGGAGCGCAGGACGAACTACAACATCTTCAATCAGCTCCAGGGCGTCGTGCCCCTGCTGGAGTTCAAAGGCGCCCTCGGCGACGAGGGGATCGCACGCGCCGGTCGCCTGCGGACCTATGCATCGGCGCAGCACCCGATCGCCTTGGCGGGGATGTTCGTGATGATGGTTCCGCTTGCGCTCTACCTCGCCCATTACACGCGGCGGTGGATCTGGGCCGTTGCGGCTGTCCTGATCGGACTCGGCGCCCTTGCCACCGTCTCGCGAACCAGCATCACGATGCTGGCCACGGTCGTCGTCGTCTTCGTCTGGCTCAGACCTCGGACGGTCAAGCGGGTGCTACCGTTGCTGCTGCCCCTCGCGGTCGCCGTCCATCTCGGACTCCCCGGGGTGATCGGAGGGATCCGGCAGGCATTCTTTCCGCCCCAGGGTCTCATCGCCGACCAGACGGAGTACGGCGGTCGGATCTCGGGGAGGCGGCTGGGGCCGCAATTCGACGCAATCGGCGACCAGCCGGCGTTCGGCCTCGGTTATGGGACGCGGATCGTGGCGCAGAGCCCCACGGGTCCGCGCACGAACGCTCGTATCCTCGACAACCAGTGGCTTGGCACCACCGTCGAGACCGGTCTGATGGGACTCTTCGCCTGGGTCTGGCTCTACGGGCGCTTCCTCAGGCGCGCAGGCAGAGAGGCCAGGTCCGACGATTCGCCCCGTGGCTGGCTGCTGACGGCGTTCGCCTCCTCGATCGCGGCTGCGGCCGTCGGGATGTTCACGTACGACATGTTCTCCTTTATCCAGGCCACCTTCGTTCTGTTCCTGCTGGTCGCGCTCGGGGCGAGCACGCTGGCGTACCGCGGCCCGTGGCCGGCTGCACGCGGACAGCAGTGGGGCGAGGGTCGTGTAGACACGCCGCAACCGCTCGTTCCGCTGGAACGCTAATCGTCCACAGTCGAGGCGCGGCCGATCGCCTCACGCACGCGCACTCGCAGACGGCTCAGCGACTGCTCGAGCCGGAGATGCTCGCGGACGACAGGATCGGAATACTGTGGTCGGCGCGCGAGCGCCGAGCCCGCATAGCCCCATACCATCGCAACCGCCGCGGGATCTCGACGCGCGCGGAACAGGGCCCGGAGGACGAGGTAGGACGGGCGGTAGCCCATGTAGTGCGCCATCTCACCCTGGCGTGTCCATTTCGAGAGGCGCCGTTCTCGCTCCCCCAAGCTGCGATGGTGCAAGAAGGGCACGTCCGAGATGGTCGCCGTGCGCCAGCCCCTGACGGCAGCTTTGAGCTCGTCGATGCCGTCCCAGCCCATCCCCTCCTCGAGCGGAAGCACATCTTCGAGGCAGGCCCTGCGATAGCAGCGGACTGCGCCGCGAACGTGCGAGCGGGTCGTGAATTGCGGGCGCCACTTGCCGCGCTGCTCTTCCCAGCACATGCTGCCTGCCAGGCCGAGCGAAGGATCCTCGGCGAATGCTGCGAGGAGCCGCTCGAAGTGGTCGGGTTCGAACGAGACGTCCGCATCGAGCTTGACCACGATGTCCGGCAGCTCGCCGCCGATCGCCTCGAGACCTGCGTTGAAGGCGCGCACGATCGGCGCGCCGCGAACGGCCGCCGCCTCGCCCGGCACCCGGAGCACCCGAATCCAGTCGTTGGCAGCCTCGAGCTCGGCGGCGAACGCCGGCGTCTCGTCGGTCGAGCCGTTGTCGACGACCAACCAGGTCAGCGGCCGTGCAGATTGCGCGACCATCGACGCTGCAAGCCGAGGAAGGTTGTCGGCCTCGTTCCGGACGGGCGTAATGGCCGCGTACTCCATCAGCTCGACCGGCGCTCGGCGGGCGCACGCGACAGAGCCCGGGCGAGCGCCCGGGCATGCCCTCGGCGCGTTGCGACGCCGCCGCGCGAGAGCACGACGCGAGTCAACGAGCCGAGAGCGAGGCCGACTCGAGCAAGCGTCGCAGATGCTCGTGAGCCGTGCTTGTCCGCGTAGCGAAGTCGGCTCTCCGTCAGGAGCGGCAGCATCGCCGAGCGGGGCGCGGACGCGCCGCCCGCGTGGAGCGCGATCGCGGCGGGCTCGAACCGGATCCGCAGGCCCGCTGCCCAGAGCCGCCGGCAGAGATCGATGTCCTCGCTGTAGAAGAAGAAGCCCTCGTCCCAGCCGCCGATCTGCTCGAGAGCGGAGCGTCGCGCCATGAGGCAGGCGCCGGAGACCCACTCCGGCTCGGAAGGAACACGGTAGCTGCTCTCGTCGCGGACGAGCTCGTCGGTCCACGTCGACCGAGGCCAGAGCCGGTGCAGGTAGAGCGCACGCGAGAACGTGGAGCGAAGTCGCGGAAATCGCCGCAGCGAGTGGACGAGCGAGCCATCTGGATGCTCGATTCTCGGTGCGACGGCCCCGATGCGCTCGTCCTCCTCGAGCACTGCGACGAGGCGGTGCAACGAGCTCTCATCGATCGTCGCGTCGGGATTGAGGAAGAGGACGAAGGGCGCGGAGCCGGCTCGCCAGCCGGCGTTGCAACCGGTTGCGAAGCCGCCGTTCGTGAGGCGTCGGATCGTCTTCACCGGCAGGTCGGCGATCGTGTCGAGACTGTCGTCTGCCGAGGCGTTGTCGACCACGATCACGGCCGCGTCCTCGAGTCCGGCGAGCGGTGCGATGCACGCGCGCAGATGGTCGGTGCTGTTGTACGAGACGACCACGACATCGACGAGCGCCACGGCTCTAGGGCGATGTGCGAGGTCGCTGATTGGTTCGCCGCCGGACGAGCCAGAGGAGCGCGAATGTCGCGGCGGCGAAGCCGACGCCGGCGACGATGCCGGCCGCGAACCGCTTGCTCTCGAGCGTGTTGCGCACCCGGTCCGAGAACGCGACCTTTGGCGGCGGTGCCCCTTCGAACTCGCCGGTGAGGAGGTAGTCCGCGATCGCTCCAGCCTGACCCGGCGTGACTCCGACCTTCGGAATCGTCGCTCCAGGATCGTCGAATCGCGGTTCCAGCAGCCGGTACTCGAGCCACAGCTTCACCTGCTCGCGGCCTTCCGCTGCCAGCACACGCTGGCGCTCGTCCGCATAGGAGACGAAGGGCTCCTGCTCGAGCCGCGCGATCTCCTCGACCCTCTGCGCGTACTCGGGTGAGGCGAGGCGGTCCTGGATGCGCCGCTCGAGCGCCGGACGATCGAGGTCAGGTCCGCTCGTGCCTCCCGCGTCGTCGAGCGCGTGGCAGGCCCGGCAGCCGTACTGCTGGAAGAGCGAGCTCCCCGAGGCCTTCAGCTCGAGCCGGTGCGGGTAGTCCGCTCCCGCATCGAACGCTACGCGGTACACGGGAGTCGTTTCCGCCTGCGGATTGGGAAGGATCGCTGCGAAGTAGAGCCCGTCCGGCCCGAGCGCGACGCCGCTGACCTCACCCCCCGAGGCCCGCCGAAAGCGGACGAAGCTCTTGGGCGCGGTGACGACGCGATGGGTCTCGACGTCGTACCGGAGCCCGAGCAACCCGGCTCCCCGCTCGCCGGCGCTCTGGGCGGACCCAAGAAGAAGCTCCCCTGATACTCGGGCGGAAAGAGGTCGGTGCCCTCCGGTGCGTAGGCCAGGTGCACCGGCGCGGTCGCAGGGATCATCACCGCCTCGGCGTTCGTCGCGATGCTCTCGTCCGAGCCGTCCCAACCATAGTTCCGGCCGCGCTCGATCCGGAGGAAGCTGTCGATCGAGATCCCGTTCTGGGTCGCATAGAGCTCGTCGCCGACGAACGTCAGCCCGAACGGATTCCGCAGCCCGTAGGCCCAGACGTAGCGCCTGGGCGCCGCCTGCGGTGCGTCGAAGAACGGATTGTCCGGATGCGGCGCACCGTCGACCGTCATCCGGACGATCTTTCCCGAGAGCTCGTAGCCGGTGGTGTCCATCGTCAGCGTGAACCCCTCCGGGAGGGCCCAGTCGTCCCGGAAGTCGCCGGCGGCCCGGGCGTTTCCTGCCAGACCCCCAAGATCAGGAGCACGACCGAAAACGCGAGAACCCGGGCGATCGTCCCGGGTCCATGCCGACCCGGACGTGCGCTCGTGCCGCCGCTCATGCGCCCTATTATGCGGTGTGCCAACGGGGCACGATGGTGCGGCGCTCCGGACGGGTGGGCTCCATCACCCGAAAGGGGGTGCGGTTTCCTCCGGAAAGTGGAACCTTTCCCCCGGATGAGGGGGTGGGGAAAGACGGCCGTCGACCGATGAGGAACGGGAACTACGCCCGACCCGCCGCCCCCCGCCACTCAGGAGCCGCCAGATGTCCTTCAAGAAGGTCTCAGCCCGTCCAGGTCGAAGCAGACTCTCCATGAGGCAAACGCCCCGTGTGGGCGGCCGCTGGAACCTCGTGGTCGCCCTCTCGATCTTCCTCGTGCTGACGACCCCGGTGATCGGGTCGGCGGGCGGCAGCGACCCCATCGCGTCCCCAGGACCGATCGTCGTCGCCTCGTCGGAGCCGACGAGCATCAGCATTACCTGGGGCGCCTCGTCGGACCGGAAGGTGACGGGGTACGACGTCTACTGGAACGGCTCCTTCCTCACCCACTCGGGCGAGACGAAGTACACGGCCCAGGGGCTCGAGTGCGGCACGGCTTACACGGTCGCCGTCCTCGCATTCGACCGAGCCGGGAATCGGTCTGCGCCAACATCCGCGGTCGTCGCAACAAGCGCGTGCGCCGACACCGAACGTCCCTCGGCTCCCTCTGAGCTCTCGCAAGCCGGAAAGACGGCGTCGAGCATCGCCGTGAAGTGGCGGCAAGCCCCCGATAACACGGCTGTGGCCGGCTACGTGATCTATGTGAACGACAAGCCCGACGGGACGACCGCCGATTCGGCATACGTGGCGGACGGCCTCGAGTGCGGTAAGAGCTACACGATCGGCGTCGAGGCATCCGATGCCGCCGGCAACCGTTCGTCGCGCAGCTCCGGCGTCATGTCCACGAGCTCCTGCTCCGTCGGCGGCGGCAACCCGCACGGCGGCACCGCGCCGGGCGGCTCGAGCGTCGCCGATGCCCAGCCGCCGTCGATTCCGTCTGGCCTCGCCGTCTCGAACCTCACGGCAACCTCCCTGACACTGAGCTGGAAGGCGTCGAAGGACAACGTGGCGGTCACCGGCTATGACGTCTACGCAGGCAATGGGACGGTCGGCACCACCATCGCGACCAGCCGCGACTTTTCTGGGCTCGCGTGTGGCACGAGCTACTCGCTCGGTGTCGAGGCGTTCGACGCGGCGGGCAACCGTTCGTCGCGCGCGACGCTCCCCGCCGTGACGACCCCCACGACTGCGTGCCCGGCGGGTGGCGGAACGACGTCAGGGACGCTCTTCGTTTCCACAAGCGGCTCGGACTCCGGCACCTGCACGAAGACGGCGCCGTGCGCGACGTTCGCCCGTGCCTATGACTTGGCCGCACCCGGTGCGATGGTCGAGGTCGCCGAAGGAAGTTACCCGGTGCAGACGCTGATGGTCGATTCCGGCAAGAGCGGCGGCTCGGATGTGGTGTTCCGCCCTGCCGCGGGCGCCTCGGTGACTCTCCAGGAGTTCATCAGCGGCGACACGAAGGAGAAGGTCGGAGCGAAGCGCTTCGAGCTGCGTGACTTCAAGATCTCCTCGTACGTACGCGTCCGGTGGGGCAGCGAGGACGTGACCCTGCGCAACATCGACGCGGGCGGCCTCAACCTGACCTCCGCCAGCCGCGTCAAGGTGCTCGGCGGCGACTACGGGCCGATGGTCGACGGCGTCAGCCACATCAACGCCTGCGGCGTCTCGGGCTGCTACCCCGCCGAGGACATCCTGATCGACGGGGCGCTCTTCCACGACTACACGATCACCGAGCCGGAAAAGCATTCGGAGTGCATCATGATCTGGCCCGGCCGGCGGGTGACGATTCGTAACTCCGTCTTCCGCAATTGCACGGACTTCGACATCCTCGTCAAGCCGTACAACACCGGACTCGTGGGGTTGCCCGGCGACATCACGCTCGAGAACAACTTCTTCGACGAGCCGATCATCGGCGACGACTGCCTCTGCAACCGCGGCGGCAATGCGATCGGGATCACCCAGGGGAACGGCGAGAACTGGAGCGGCGCCCAGGTCCGCTACAACAGCTCGCTCGGGGGGATCCGAATCGACGCAGCAGTCTCGAACGCCGTCATCAAGGGCAACATCGCCCGCAAGGACACCAACTACTCCTGCCAGAGCAACATCAGCTTCTCCTACAACGTCTGGAGCGGCGCCAAGTGCTCCTCGACAGACCGGACGGCGGCGTTCTCGACACTGTTCGTCGGATCGACGAGCTCGTCGTTCGATCTCAGCCTCAGTGCCGGTTCTGCCGCCATCGGGGCAGGCGATCCTGCTAGCTACCCCTCAACGGACCGCAAGGGGACCAGCCGGCCGCAGGGCGGCGCGCCCGACGCCGGAGCGGACGAACGGGCGTAAGGGCCTAACCCTCGCTCAGCTCGTAGAGGTACAGCGCGGCACCCAGCTCGACTCGCGACTCGAGCTGGGTGCCGCGCTCTTCGAGCCCGACGAGGATCAGACTCTCCTCGTCGAGCCCGCGATGCTCCGAGACGTGCGAGAAGAGCAGCCACACCCGCCCTGCCGGTAGTCCGTCGACATCGTTGAGGGTCTCGGACGGCGTCAACCCGTGCTCCCCCACCACGAGCTCCGGCGGTACCGGCTCGAGGGCCGGAGCAAACTGCTCGGCCGTCAGCGAGGGCGGGGGCGCTCTTGTCGACCAAGGGAAGCTGCGTCCCGATGGATCGCAGTCGTCACAGAGACCGTAATACCGAGCTGCGTACTGGGTGTTGCGATACACATACAGCGTGTCGCCGCGCTGCCAGTTGCGGCTGACGTGTGCGAGCAACGGTCTGATGTGCTCGCTCCGCGGCGGCGAGATGAGATCGGCGGTCGCTCGGCCGACCACAGGCCCCGTCAGGAAGAGCGCCAAGAGCGCGCCGACGAGAAGCGGGCGCCGAGACGTGGCGACGACGGCGGCGACGCCCCTGCCGACCAGCAGGACGATGACCGGTACGAGGAACAAGGAGAAGCGTCCGCCGAGCGGATAGCGGTCGAGGAGCGCCGCCAGGGCGGCGATGCCCAATGGCAGGCCGAGCAATGCGAGGCGCTCGAGCTGGCGCTGCTGTACGAGAGCAAGCAAGGCCACGATGAGAACCAGTGCGGCCAGCCCATTCGTGCCGTCCTCGAAGCCGCCGGGATCGACGAAGATCGACCATGCTTCCTGAACCACATCGGCCGCGCGATTCGCGCCTTGCGAGCCGCCGTTCTCGAGCAGCGCACCGGCCGTACGCGAGACGTTCGTCGAGGCCACGGCGTAGAGCGCGCCGAAGCTGGCGAGCCACGTCGCGGCGAGCGCCGCGACCAGCCCGACCTGCCGCCGCTCGCGGCTCCTGAGCGGCTCGATTGCGAGCGAGACCGCAATCGCACCCAGGACGAGGATCGCGGGAAAGGAGAACCAGACCGCGGCCGGCGCGACAAGCGCGAGCGGGACGAGACGCCGATACGAACGGCCGTCGGTCTCGTGCGCGCGTACCGCGAGCGCGAGCAGCAGCAGCGCCACCGCAACGTCCGTACCGTACGGCTTGACCTCGGACGAGAAGTAGAGCAGACGCGGGTTCACCGCGAACAGAGCAACCGCAAGCAGCGCCACCGGTGGCGACAGGAGGCGCCGCGCGACGTACGCGAACAGCGCGAGCGCGACGAGCGAAGCCGCGAGGGGCAGCAGACGGAGCGCATATTCGCTGTCGCCGAACAGGGTGACAGCGGCCTTCTCGGCGAGGAGGAAGCCGGCAGGCGCACTCTGGAGGAACTCGAGCTGCCCCAGGAGTTCCGAGAACGACTTCTCCTTGAGATTGATGGCCAGGAACGCCTCGTCGAGCCAGAGCGAGCGGTTGTCGAGGTAGCGCGCGAGCCGGAGAAGCGCCCCGACTGCGACGACGGCCCACAGGATTCGGGACGAATGCAGGACAACCCATCGCGCGACGCAGTCGACGAAGCGGCCGAAACGATCAAGGACACCCATGAGTGCAACGTACGTGGGCCAGCCGGGGCCTGCAATCACCAGCGTCGCGAGCCCCGGAAGGCAAGGCTAGACGTCCGTCCTGTTGCGCGATCTTGACCGCAGGTCTACCTTTTCGAGGATGCGAGACGTGACTCGACAGACGACACGTGCCCGCATGTTCGCGGCAGGCGCTGCGCTAGCCGTCTTCCTGCTGGGCGCGTTTCCCGCGCTAGGCGCAGCCGGCGACACGACCTGGACGCTGGCGGGGACAGGCGTGGCGGCGGACTCGGGCGACGGCGGTCAGGCACGCGAGGCCGACATCAACCGTCCACGAAGCATTTTCACGACGGCCGCCGGCGGCTACGTGTGGGCGGAACCCTGGTCGAACCGGGTCCGCATCACCGGGCCCGACGGTGTGATCGCGACGCTCGCCGGCACCGGCGCTTCCGGATTCGGCGGTGACGGTGGCCAGGCCGCCGCGGCCAAGCTCAACTTCGTCCACAGCGCCGCGCCGACTTCTGACGGCGGTTACCTGCTCGCAGACACACAGAACAACCGGATTCGCAAGATCTCGGCGGCCGGGATCATAACGACCGTCGCGGGCACGGGCTCTGCCGGCTACTCGGGCGACAACGGCGCCGCCACATCGGCGAAGATCAACAATCCCCGTGGCGTCGCAGCGCTTCCAGACGGCGGCTTCCTGATCCCGGACACCAACAATCATCGCGTCCGCAAGGTTTCGGCGGCAGGCGTGATCACCACGGTAGCCGGCACCGGCGTACAGGGGTTCAGCGGTGACGGCGGACCGGCGACAGTCGCGAAGCTCTCGATTGCATTCGGCGTCGCCCCGACTGCCGACGGGGGATTCCTGCTTATCGATGCAGGTAGCCAGCGAATTCGCAAGGTCGGCGTTGACGGCATCATCGACACTGTCGCCGGTACCGGCAGCACGGGCTACAGCGGCGACAGCGGGCCGGCCACTTCCGCCCAACTGTACAACCCGCACAACCTCGCCGCGCTTGCCGACGGCGGCTTCCTGATAGCGGATGCGTCGAACGAGCGCATACGTCTGGTAGCCGCCGACGGGACGATCTCGACTTTGATCGGCGACGGGATTCGCGGCTATTCGGGTGACGGCGGTCCCGCCGCAGCCGCCCGCATCAGCGTGCCGAAGGCGGTAGGGGTGTCGCCCTCCGGCGACGTTCTCATCGCCGACGAGCAGAACAATCGGATCCGGTTCGTCGGCTCGGTCGTCGCTCCGGTCAACACGGCGCCCCCGATCGTCGCCGGGACGGCTCGGGAAGGACAGACGCTGTCGGCGGCCGCTGGGGGTTGGAGCGGCACCGGGCCCTTGATCTCGTATCAGTGGCAGCGCTGCGAGCCCGCCTGCGCCGATATCCCGGGCGCCTCGGCGAGGGCCTATGTCCCGGTCGCAGCCGACGTCGGCCGGACCCTGCGCGTCGGTGTCACGGGCTCCAATCCGGAGGGCTCCCCCACTGCCTACTCGTCCGAGACCTCGGTGGTCACCGCCCCGCTCGTTCCTCCCACGAACACTTCGCCGCCCGCGATCTCGGGCACGCCGCAGGAGGGGCAGACGCTGACCGCAAACGACGGGACGTGGGCGGGAACGACACCGCTCGCCTATGCGTACCAGTGGCTGCGCTGCGACGCGTCGGGCGGAGCCTGCGCCGCGATCGCCGGGGCGAGCGCGAAGACGTACGTCGTGCCGAGCGCGGACGTCGGCTCGACACTGCGTGTCGCCGTCACCGCCTCCAACGGCGGCTCGGTCTACGCCACCGCGGTCAGCGCCGGCGCACCCAGGTCGTACTGGCGCTTCGGCGAGGCGAGCGGACCACTAGTCGACCAGCAGGGCGTCGCGAACGGCATCTACGTCGGCAGCCCGCAGTACGGCGTCCCCGGCCTGCTGACGGGCGATCCGGACACGGCCGTGAGCTTCAACGGCACGAGCCAGTACGCGGAGGCGCCGGGCGCGGCGGCCTGGACGCCGGCGGCGTTCTCCATCGAGATCGTCGTGCGACCCTCCGTGCTCCCGGTCAACAAGACGATCTGGGCGACGCAAGGCTCCTTCACCGGGTGGTGGCTCAACACCGGCCCGAGCGGGGAGGCCCGCATCTTCGTCGGCGACGGGTCGGCGTGGCGCTTCACGGGCACCGGCCCCGTCCTCGCTGCGGGCGGCAGCCACCACCTCGTCGTCACCTACGACGGCGCGAACGCCCGCCTCTACCTCAACGGTGCGCTTGCCTCGACCGGTCCGACGACGACGATGAGCCCGAACGGAGGCGCGAACGTGATGCGCTTCGGTGCTTTCTCCACCGGCCCCGGCCAGTACTGGCCGGGGACGCTCGACGAGGCGAGCTTCTATCCGGCCGTGCTGACTCCGTCGCAGGTGCAGGCGCATTACAACGCGAGCATCACCGGCAGCCTGGCGACGTCGGCGGCGACGGCCCTCGTGACCGGTTCCGCGCCGGTGAATACGTCGCCGCCGGTCGTGTCCGGGGCTGCGCAGGTCGGGCAGACCTTGAGCGCGACAGCCGGGAACTGGTCGGGTACGGCGCCGATCTCCTACGCCTACCAGTGGCGACGCTGCGACGGGTCGGGCGCGGCCTGCTCCGACCTTTCCGGCGCGACCGGTCCGACGTATGCGGTCGTCGCCGACGATCTCGCCTCGACGCTTCGCGTTGCGGTCACCGCATCCAACTCGGCCGGCCAGGCAACCGCCGAATCGGCCGCGACCGCGGTCGTGACCTCGGCACCTAGCTCGGTGACCTACGTCGCTTCTGCTTGGCAGCCGTTCTCGAGCTCGACCATCTTCTCGATTCCGGCCCCCTCGGGTTCCGGAGCCGGCGATCTCCTGCTGGCCTGGGTGGTGACCGACACCGCGCACACGATCGCCGCCGCGCCGACCGGCTGGACACAGGTCGGCTCCACCCAGGCCGACGGCACCGATTCGAGCCTCTCGGTGTTCTCGCGCCTGCTGCAAGCCGGCGATCCTTCGAGCTGGACCGGCTCCTTCCCGAGTGTGGAGGCCGGGATCGTCGGCGTCGTCGGCTATCGCGGTGCCGACCCGACGACACCCATCGAGCTGATCGGCCAGCGCAGCGCCGGCTACTCCAGCACGAGCACCACCGCAACGATCGCTCCGGGCGGGAACGGGCGCCTGCTCGTCACGCTCTACGGCGCCGATCCAGGCACAGGATCTCGCAGCGGCACCCCCGACACGAACCCGGCCGCAACGGAGCGAATCGACGTCGGCAACGGCACGTTGGGCTACGTCTACGCGCAGGATCATCTCCAGACCACGGCCGCACCGATCTCCCTCGACGTCACCTGGAACGGCGGCGAGTCGAGCGCCAACTTCATTCTCGCGCTCAGCGCGACCGCGGGCGCGCCGTCCGCACCCGTGAATAGCTCGCCGCCGGTGGTGTCGGGCACGGCGCAGCAGGGCCAGACGTTGACCGCGACGACGGGGATCTGGTCGGGGACGGCACCGATCTCCTTCACCTACCGCTGGCAGCGCTGCAACCCCGATTGTGTGGACGTGGCCGGTGCGACCGCGAGCAGCTATCCGGTCGTCGCCGCCGACGTCGGCGCCAGCCTCCGGGTCGGGGTGACCGGCACGAACTCGGTCGGCTCCAGCGAGGCCTTCTCCGCCCAGACCGCGACCGTGATCGCGGCCGGCGGCGGCGGCACCCTCACCGTCAGCATCGGCGCCGGCGGCGACGACGGCGACGTCACCGTCGCGGGAGCACAGGCCGGCGGCTACCCACCCTCCGGCTCCCCGATCGCGAACTCGACCGGCTCGTTCGTCACCGCCGGCCGGCGGCTCGCCTTCGGCGAGTACGAGATCCTGACCGCGCTCCTCCGCTTCGACACCTCCGCCCTCCCCGACAACGCCACCATCACCTCGGCCAAGCTCCGGATCCACGTCACCGCCAAGGCCGACGCGAACGACCGCAGCCTCGTCGGCGAGTGGTACGACCCGGCCGCCTGGCCGATCGACCCCGCCGACTGGGCCCTCACCGTCGGCACCAGCGCCCTCCCCGGCACCGACCTGACCGGCCTGACCAAGAACACCACCGCAGACCTGATCCTGAGCACCCCGGGGAGCGTCTCCCTCACCGGCACCACCGGCCTCCGGCTCGGAATCAGCGGCGACCAGCCCACCGGCGACAACCTCGTCCAGCTCGCCGCCCTCGAACACCCCAGCAAACCCGAACCCCAACTCCTCATCACCTACACCACGCCGTAGAGCTAGGAGCGCAGGCAGCCGCGGAGAACCGCGGCCGCGTCACGTGCGTCGGGCCGGTACATCAGGAGCGCATTCCGGCGCACCTCGAGTCGGTAGGGATCGTCGGGCACGACCAGCAGGCTCTCGAGCAGGCGTGCGTCGCCAAAGGCGAGCCCGAGCGTGCGACCGTCGAGCCGCACCTCGAGCGAGGTTCGCTGCGCGAGGTCGCCGAGCGCGCGGAGCCGCGGATCCGTCGAACGAACCGGCGAGACCGCCGCGCCGGCCGCGTTCAGGCAGCTCCGCGTCGGCTCAAGCGCATACGGACGCTCGGGCTCGGGATCCGTCGTCGTCCCGGTCGCAGCTGTGCCGGTGCCGGTTCCGGTTCCGATGCCCGTGCCGGTTCCTGTACCCGTGTCGGATCCGGTGCCTGTACCCGTACCTGCCTCACCCTGTGTCTCGGTCCGTGTCGCGGTAGTGGCTCCCGTTTCGCCGGGCTCAGTCGTTCCGCTCGTCTCCGAAGTGGTCGTAGCGTCCGTCGTCGCGGTCGGACCGTCGTCGTCGCCGCCGCGGAGCGCGACCGCCAGGCCCAGCAGCGCGAGGAGCACCCCAGCCGTGACGACCGCGTATGTCTGGGGCCGCCTCACGCAGGCGAAGCGACCGCGAAGAGCGTGTGCCCGTACGGAAGCGCTCGGCCTGGCCGGGCCAGCCACCGCGCCTCGGCCGCGAGCACGCCTCCTCCGACCGCACCGACGAGGCGCGAGGGCTCCCGCCGCGGGATTCCGTCTTGGCTCTCCGAAGGCGCGCGCGGAGAATGGCCACGCGCCGCGCCGTAGAGCGAGAGGAGCGCGTTCACGTACGTCGCGCGCTCGACCGCAAAGCCTGCCCGCTCGAGCGCCCCGACAAGGGTCGCACGGTCGTAGGCCCGCCAGTCCGCGCGCTCGCGGCGCAGGCGCCGAGCGCCGTTCGTCCGCAGCAGGAGCGTGCCGCCGGGCGCGAGGACGCGACGGAGCTCGGCGAGGCTCTCGTCGACCTCGTCCTCGGGGACATGCTGAAGAACGTCGTTCGAGACGACGAGCTCGAATGCGGCGTCGCCGAACGGAAGCGCGTGCAGCGGCGCCGTCCGCAGGTCGGCATCCGGGAGCCTCGTGCGCGCGAGCTCGATCGCGGCCGAGCCGATGTCGACTCCTGCCGAGGCAGCGAACGAGCCGCGGTCCAGCGCCCAGCGGAGGAACCCGCCGGTGCCGCAGCCTGCATCGAACAGCCGCTGGCCGGGCCGGGTCAGCCGCTCGCCGAGGAGCGCCGCCGAGATCGTCCGCATCCCGCGGTACCACCAGTGCCGCTCCTCCACCTCGAAGATCTGGCGGTAGTAGTCGGCCGGGATGCCCGGGGCGGTCGCAGGCGCCGTCGTCATCGTTCACATCGTAGGGCGGTGAAGGTCAGACAGCCCCTATGCGATCGAGTAGGTCTATCTGGCCTGGCTGCCTCATGCTCCTTTCCACATAATGCGGGTGTGGAGACTCTTCCCTCCCTGGACGGTGCGCGGGTTCTCGTCACCGGCGGAGCCGGCATGATCGGCTCGAACCTCGTCCGCCGGCTCCGCGACCTCGGTTCGCACGTGACGGTCGTGGACAACCTGTGCCGGGGGACGCTCGACAACCTTCGCGGCGACGACGGCACACCGGTCATCGATCTCGAGGAGGACTTCCACGAGCTCGACCTGGCCGTGCCCGCAGTGCTGGATCCAATCCTTCCGCGCGTCGACTTCGTCTACCACCTCGCGGACGTTGTCGCCGGAATCGGCTACGTGTTCTCGAACCAGGGCAGCATCTTCCGCCAGAACCTCCTGATCAACTCGAACGTCATCACCTCCGTGCGAGCACACCCGGTTCGAGGCTTCCTCTACGTGGGGACGGCGTGCAGTTTCCCGGCGCACCTCCAGAGCGGGGTCGACGCAGCTCCACTCAGGGAGGTCGACCTCTATCCCGCCAGCCCCGAGTCGGCCTACGGCTGGAGCAAGCTCATGGGGCAGTACGAGGCCGAGCTGCTCGAGCAGGAGACGGGCATTCCCGTCTCGGTGCTCGTCCTCCACAACGTCTACGGCACACCGACCGACTACACCGCCGAGACGGGGCAGGTGATCCCGTCCCTGGTGCGGAAGGCGATTGGTTACCCGGACGAGCCGTTCGTCGTCTGGGGCAGCGGCTCCCAGGGCCGGGCATTCGTTCACGTCGACGACGTCGTCGATGCGCTCGTGAGAGCGGCGGAGCGCGGCCTCGGTCAGGGTGCGATCCAGATCGGCCCCGATGTCTGCACGTCGATCCGGGAAGTCGCCGAGCACGTCGTCGCCATCTCCGGGAAGAACATCGAGATTCACTACGACCTGACTGCGCCCGAAGGCGACAGAGGGCGCTGCGCCGACTACGGCAAGGCTCGCTCTACCCTCGGCTGGAGCCCCCGAGTCTCGCTCGCGGACGGCCTCGGCCGACTCTACGAGTGGATGGAGCTCCAGGTGCTCGCGCACACCGAGACGGCGCGGTAGGTCGCGGCCTGATGTGCGGGATCGTCGGCGCCGTCGCTCCCTCCCCGGTCGACACGGAGGTCGTCCTGCGCATGCGTGATCGGCTCGCGCACCGTGGACCCGACGCCGCCGGCCTGTGGGCCACCCCCGACGGCCGCGTCTGCCTCGGCCACCGGCGCCTCGCGATCCTCGACCTCTCGCCCGAGGCGAACCAGCCGTTCCTGTCCGCCGACGGCCGCCTTGCGCTGACGTTCAACGGCCAGATCTACAACTGGCGGGCCCTCCGCGGCGAGCTCGAGGAAGAGGGCGTCCGCTTCCGCACACGTTCGGACACGGAGGTTCTGGTCGAGGCGTACCGCCGTTGGGGCGACGCCTGCGTCGAGCGGCTGTCCGGGATGTTCGCGTTCGCGCTCTGGGACGCCGATCGGCGTCGCCTCTTCTGTGCCCGCGACCGTGCCGGCGAGAAGCCGTTCTACTACACGGTCGCCGGCGGGAGCTTCGTCTTCGCCTCCGAGCTCAAGTCGCTGCTGCTCTGGCCCGGTTTCCGGCGCGAGCCCGACTACACGGCGCTCGCGGATTTCTTCACCTTCGGCTTCGTATGCGACCCGAAGTCGATCTGGGAGGGGACGCTGAAGCTTCCACCGGCGCACACGCTCGTCGTCGAGCTCGACGGCAACGCGCCGCGCGTCCGCGAGCCCCGGCCCTACTGGGACCTGGCGTTCGAGCCGGCGGCGAACGATGCCGACTGGGGCGAGGAAATCCGCGCCACGCTCGAGCGCGCCGCCGCGGAGATGTCGATCGCCGACGTCCCCGTCGGAAGCTTCCTGAGCGGCGGCGTCGACTCGTCGTCGGTCACGGCGGCGCTCGCGCGCGCCGGCCGAGACGTGGGCACCTACACGATCGGCTTCGCCGAGGACGGCTTCGACGAGCGCCCGTACGCGCGCGAGGTAGCGGAGCGGTACGGCACCGACCATACGGAGCGGGTTGTCGACGCCTCAGACGTCGGCGCCGTCTTCCACGATACGATCCTCTGGCACTACGACGAGCCGTTCAACGACTCCTCGTACCTCCCGACATACTACGTCTGCCGCGAGGCGCGGGAACGGATCACCGTCGCGCTCTCGGGCGATGGTGGCGACGAGGTCTTCGGCGGCTACGGGAAGTACCGGCGGCTCGCAGTCAGGCAGAGCCTCGACTGGGCGCTCCCCCAGCCAGCGCGACGGATGCTGGTCGGGACGGGAGCGCTGGTGCCAGAGGCGAGCCCGTGGCACGACCGCCTGGCGACCTACGGCAAGAGCGCCGACGCCCTGGTCATCGACATGATGACGACCATCGTGCCTCACCTCCGCGAGGTCGCGCGGGGCCCGCTCGCGGCTGCGCTCGCACACTACGAGCCGACCGACGTCGTTCGCGACCATCTGCGCCGGGCGCCCTCCGCCGAGGTCGGGCTCGTGAACGCGATGCGCTATCTCGACCTCAAGCTCACACTCGGGGCCGGGATCCTGACCAAGGTCGACCGGGCGAGCATGGCCGTCTCGCTCGAGGTGCGGCCCGTCTACCTGCACCGGGACGTGCTCTCGCTCGCTGGGCGCATCCCGCCGGCGCTGCTCGCCGACCGACGCGAGGCGAAGAAGGCGCTCAAGTCCGCCCTGCGGCCCTGGCTGCCCGACGAGATTCTCTACCGGGAGAAGATGGGCTTCGCGATGCCGCTCGGCCGCTGGCTCAACGACGACCTACGACAGCTCTCGCACGCGGTCGAGTCGCCGGATGCCCGCGTTCTCGAGCTGCTCGACCCGACGTTCGTCGCCGAGCGGATCTCGCTCCACCGCTCTAACGGCGGCAAGTTCCCGTCCGTCTTGCACAGCATCTTGTTCCTGGAGCACTGGCTCGAAACCTGGGGCTGACCGGATGATGCGGGCGATCAACACGAGCGTGCGGCTCTTCGGCGAGGTCTTCGATCCACCCGGACCTGTCGTCGAGCTGGGCTCGTACTACCCGCCTGGGTACGACTGGCTCTCCGATCTCCGTCCGTACTTCCCCGGACGCGAGTACGTCGGCTGCGACCTTCGGGCCGGCAACGGCGTCGACCGGATCGAGGATGTGCAAGAGCTGAGCTTCGACGACTCGAGCGTCGGCACGATGCTGGAGTTCGAGATCCTCGAGCACGTGCCCGACCCTGACCGGGCGATCTCGGAGGCGAACCGCGTCCTCCGCGAAGACGGCCTGTTCGCGCTCAGCACGCCGTTCAACCACGGCTTGCATGCATTCCCCGACGACTACTGGCGCTTCACCGCGAGCGGCATGGACCGGCTGCTGGCGCCGTTTCCCGACAAGGTCATCTTCGCCCTCGGCCCGCGCAGGAGACCGGCGTTCGTCTTCGCGGTCGCCGCGAAGACGGCCTCAGCCGAGTTCGAGGCCCGCAAGCGCCTCTTTCAGGAGCGAGTCGAGGACACGTTCAGGCGAACCCGGCTCAGGGGCTACTCGAGCGTCCTCAGACGCACGGGCCGGGACTGGCTCGTCTCCGCGCTCGGACGTGGTGAGCTGGGCGCCGCCTTCTTCGACGCGGCAGCGGGCGGCGGCTACTTTCCTCGTTCGGCAGAGGGTGAGTCGGGCACGAACCGAAGCTTCACGACTTCGTGACACCCGACTACGACGAGGACCATTCGCTCCAGCCATGAAAACGTCGCGCGCGCCGGTCGCGCTGTGGGTCGATCCGCTGTCGTACCACCTCGAGCGGGATCGCCTGTGGAGTATTTCGAGCTCAGCCGGTGTCGGTGAGGGGATACTGGGGCCGTACGTCCACCTGCGCGCACGGCTCTCCGAGCTCGGGGTGCCCGTCCACACCGGTGACATGCTCGTCACTGGAGACGCACCGGCAGCGTCGCTCAACCTCTACGTGACGATGGGCGCCTGGAGGCGCTACCGGCAGCTCGCACGGCGCTCCGACACCATCCTGAGCGCGTTCTTCGTCAACGAATGCCCGATCGTGGAGCCCCGTCTCTTCCAGGAGCTCGATCGGGCGAGCGCGGTGTTTCGTCGGCTGTACTCGTTCGCGGGCGACGACGCGATGCGGCCGTTCCTGCGGGCGCCGGTCCATTTCGAGCCGTTCCGCTACCCGTTTCCGTTCTCGTCGGTAGACGAAGCTGCCTGGAGTCGCAGCGACCGCGGCTTCCTCGCGATCATCAACGGCAACAAAGTGCCTCGGCTCGAGACGAACGAGCTCTACTCCGAGCGGCTCCGCGCGGTCGCGTTCTTCGAAGCGCGCCGGGAGATCGACGTGTACGGGGTTGGCTGGGACGGGCCGCCACTCCGGATCGGCCAGACGCGCGTCCCGGCGACGCTGCGACGGATCGCGTACCTCGCGGAGAGGCGCTGGGACCGGCTCCGCCCCGAGCGTAACCCGCTCGTCGCCACCGCACGCCGAGCATGGCGCGGCAGGGTTGCTTCGAAGAGCGCGACGCTGTCCCAGTACACCTTTGCGATCTGCTTCGAGAACATGGTCATGCAGGGTTGGGTGACCGAAAAGATCTTCGATTGCCTCGTCGCGGGCACGATCCCCGTCTATCTCGGCGCTCCGGACGTCGACGACTGGGTCGACCCAGAGTGCTTCATCGACATGCGCCGGTTCTCCGGCTATGACGAGCTGCGGCGGTACCTGCTCGACCTCTCGCCGGCCGAGATCGCCGCGTACCGCGAAGCGGGGCGAGAGTACTTCCGCACGGAGCGCTTCAGGCCGTTCTCCAGGGATGCCTTCGCGCACATCTTCACGCGGATCCTTGCCGAGGACGCGGGCATCGCAGCATGACCCAGCCGCGTCCCCGTGTGCTGGTCATCTCGCGCGCATACCCCAACGACGTCTTCCCAACGCTGGGCTTGTGGGTGGAGCGGCCGACGGTCAGACTCGCCCAGCGCTACGACGTACGCGTCGTCTCACCCGTGCCGTGGTGCCCACCGCTTCCGGACCGGAGCGGCCTGGCCGCATTCACCCGCTTTCGGCGCGTCGCGCGCCGCGAACTGCGGGCGGGGGTCGAAGTCGAGCGTCCGCGGTTCGTAGTCGGGCCGGGTTCCTCGACCTACATGCTGGAGGGCTACTCGATGCATCGAGGCGTCCGAGCAACCGTCGCGCGCCTCCACGCGGAACGGCCGATCGACCTCATCCATGCCCATTTCGTCTACCCCGAGGGCGTCGTCGCACACAAGCTGGCACGCCGGCTCGGGGTGCCTTTCGTAATCACCGAGCACGCTCCATGGACCGGCTGGCTCGACCGGCCCGGCGTCGCTCGGCAGGCGCTTCCGGCTGCGCGAGCAGCCGCCGTGATGATGCCCGTCAGCACGTCGGTCGAGCGGACGATCCACCACTACGCGGGTGAGGCAGTTCGCACGCAGGTCGTGCCCGTGGGGGTGGACGGCGAGCGGTTTCGACCGACGAACGGGGCGCGCGACCGCGACCGGATCCTCTTCGTCGGGTTCGTGAACTACATGAAGGGGATCGACGTGCTCCTCCGGGCGATGCAGCTCCTCCACGAGCGGGGTTCGAACGTGCGCCTCGTCCTCGCCGGCGGTGCTCACTACCGCAACACGCTGCAGCAGGAGCGCGAGCTCAGAGCCCTCGTGACGGAGCTCGGGCTCGAGGAGCGGGTCGCATTCGCGGGCCGGCAGCCGCCCGAGGAGGTCTCGCGCCTGATGGCTGAGAGCGCCGTGCTCGTGCTGCCGAGCAGAGCCGAGAGCTTCGGCGCGGTGCTCGTCGAGGCGCTCGCGTGCGGGACCCCGGTCGTGGCAACGCGCTGCGGCGGTCCCGAGGACATCGTCGACAAAGAGGACGGCGTGCTCGTGCCGCCGGGCGATCCGGTCGCGCTCGCAGACGGCATCGCGCAGGTTCTCGCGGCGCACGACAGCTACGACCCGGTCACGCTCCGTGAGCGGGCGCTGGCGCGGTTCGGGGCCGACGTCGTCTCTGGAAGGATCGCAACGCTCTATGACGAGGTTCTTGGCCGCGCTCGTGATTAACGGGCTTACCTCAGTCGTACGCGGTCTCAGCCTCGGCGGGCAGATCGGAGACCGCGCGTCGGTCTTCGGCCAGGGCGCGGGAAATGCGCTCCTGAACGGGACTGCGTTCGTCGTCAACTTCGCCACGACGCTGCTCCTCTCGCGCCTCCTCGGCCCCGACGGCTTCGGCGCCTATGCGTTCGCGTTCTCGCTGGCCCTGCTCCTGTCCGTGCCCGCGCGCCTCGGATTCACGACGATGCTCGTCCGCGAGATCACGGAGTACAGGCTCAGCGAGTCGTGGGGCTCCGTTCGGGGGATTCTGCGTCGCGCCAATCAGAGCGTCCTGATCGCCTCCGTCGTCGTCTGCGCCGTCGCCGCCGCCTACTTCTCCCTGATTGGCTGGCCCGAGGGCGACCTTCATCGCCCGTCGCTCCTGGCGCTTCCGCTTGTTCCGCTGATCGCAGTCACGAGTGTCCGGCAGGGCGTGATGCAGGGATTCGGCCGCGTCGTCCTCGGCCGCGCGCCGGAGACGGCGATCATGCCGGCCGTGCTCCTGGTCGTCGCCGGCGTGCTCAGCTTGGGCCTCGGCAACCGCTTCTCCGCCTCCTGGGCCGTCGTCGCCGCCGATGTCTCGGGCGTCGTCGCGGTGGTCGTCGGGATCGTCTTCCTTCGTCGCGTCCTGCCCGCGGAAGCACGGTCGTCGACGCCCGACTTCGAGACCAGGCGCTGGGCACAGGCCGTCAGGCCGCTAATCGTCCTGAGCCTCGTCTCCACCGCCGGTGGCCAGCTTCCGACGCTCCTGCTGGGAGCGTTCAGCGATCCGAGCGAGGTGGGGATCTACAACGTCGCCTTCCGGATCGCCGGGGTGTTGCCCTTCCTGTTGATCGCGATGACGCCTGCGCTGATGCCCGCGGTCGTCGAGCTCCGCACCCTCGAGCGCCACGACGAGCTGCAACGGCTGCTGACAAGGTCCGCGAGGATCATCCTGCTCTTCACGGCGCTGATCGGCCTCGTCGCGATCGCGTTCGCGACGCCCCTGCTGCAGATCTTCGGCTCCGAATTCGAAGGCGGCGAGACGGCCCTGCGCGTCCTTGCGATCGGCCACATCGCGAGCATCGCGTGCGGTCTGCCCGGCATGGTGCTGATGATGACCGGCGATGCGAACGCGATGACGATGACGTTTTTGGCGACGACGGTGGTGACGCTCGCGCTCGCGGTGGCGCTCGTGCCCGGGTACGGCGCCAGCGGGGGCGCGATCGCGACCGCGGCGGGCCTCGTCGCCTCGAACGCGATCATGAGCGTGATCCTCTACCGCCGCCGCGGAATCTACGCGCCCGCGCTGCCCCTCCCGCGCGGCCTAGGATCTGCGGAGCGATGACCGAGGCTACACCCCTCACGGCGACGTCGCTCACCTCGCGGGGCGAGACGTACCGCATCGCGGTTCTCCACGGACGAGAGATCGAGGTGATCTCGCCGCTGCTGCTCGAGGTCTTCGGGCCGAGGGGCTTCACTCCCGAGTGGGTCCGGCGGAAGTACGCCTGCGAGCGGGACGGCAGGCGCGCATTCGCCTGCGTGGCGTTCGCAGCCGACGGCCACCCGGTCGCCACCGTGGGTGCGCTGCCGTGGCCGATGCGGTACGGGGAGCGGACGGAGCTGGCGACGCAGCTCGCCGACTGCGCTACGTCGCCGGCCCACCAGGGCCGCGGGCTGCACGTCCGCCTCGTGCAGCTCGTCCACGAAGTCTCTGCGTCCGCCGCGATGACGTTCGTGTTCAGGTTCTCGAACGACCTCTCGTTCGCGATCACGACGTCGAAGCTCGGCTACACACCGCTCGAGGACCTCGTCGAGTACGACCGGCCCGTCCGCACGGCGTGGGCGGAGCGGGTCGCAAGGAGGGCAGCTCTCGGAGCTGCCTACGACCGTCGCTTCGAGCGCCTCACGGAGCGGCACGTCGACCACGGTCCCCCATTCGCCAGCTCGGCGCTCACCGAAGGGTATGCGGGAGTGGATCGCGACCAGGCGTTCTTCGACTACAAGGCGGAGTTCGAAGGGAGCCGCGTGCTGAGGCTCGAGGGCGCCCGGGTGTGGCTCAGGGTGCGCCATGGGGTGCTCGTCGGCGACATGGACGCGGACTCCGACGAGGAGCTCGGTCGTGGGCTCGACGCACTCGAGCGGCTCGGTCGTCGTCTCGGCGTTCACCGCATCCTCTTCCAGGCCTCGCCGGATATCCGTCTCTCGCGCTACCTCGGCACGCGGTTCCCGCAAGCGAGGACGCGCCACATCTCGTGCTTCGATCTCAGCTCGAAGATCCCGCGCGACGCGCTCCGGTTCACGTTCGGCGATATCGACACCTTCTAGCCAGCCCGCCGCGCGCGGCGCACGATCGCCCTCCCCCAGATACCGAGGAACGCCCGGAACGCGACCGGGACGAAGATCGTCCGGCGGCCGTCGACGAGTACCACGTTGCCGATCGGAGTGAGCGTGTGGGGCCCGAGTGGGAACCGGCTGGAGCTCGACGCTTCGACCACGGCCGCCAGCTCCTCCACGAACTCCGTCGGAGTGAGCCGGATCACCCGTTGCAGCGTGATCCGACCCCCATACGCCTTCGAGCAGTCCTGCGCCGGCCGATAGAGCGTGCCGTCGTGGACGAATGGCGCCCCGCCGGGACGGGCGCCGCGGACGTCTGTCTTGACGGGGTTCAAGTCGTGCGGAGTCCACGGTCCAGCGATCTCGGGTGCGTGCCAGACCCACAGCTCCGCGTCCTCCTGCGGCCCCTGCCGCGTGCACACGAGCCACCAGCGCTCCTCGTGTCGGAACATCGTAGGGTCTACTCCCGCGAAGTCGGGCAGGATCACGCCGGCCTTCGACCAGCTGCCCGGCAGCTCGCTCGCCCGGTACATCGCGACCTCTTTACCGGCAGCCGTCTCGGGGACGCAGAAGACCCCTTCCGGCACGTCGAGCACGTACGGATACGACACATGCAGTGCGAGCGACAGAGCGTCGACGGGCTGAGACGAGAAGCCGTCGACGGAGTACTCGAGCGCGCAGATCCGACCCGAGCTCTCACGGTAGTCGAAGTATTCGCAGAGAATGTGGAGCCTCCCTTCGCGCGCGATGGCGAACGGATCGGCGAGGAAGCCGGCTCTACCCTCGAGCGGGAACCACTCCACCTCCTCGTCGGTGTACGTCCCCGTCGTCAGAAGCGTCTGGACCGGACGTCGGAGCACGCCGACGTTCCACTGCGGATGCCGGAACAGCCGCGTCCATGCGAGCCCGGCACGCCTCGACGCGATCCTCGCCGCGAAGAGCGCGAGGCTTGCGCCTTCCGCGGGCGACTCCCCAGCGGGCGTCACTGCTTCGTTCAAGGCGTCGACGGCTCCGCCCGAGCCCACCCGCCGGCAGACCCGCGCGGGCCAGCTCGTGATCGCATCCTGGATTCGGTTGCGGCTCGCAGTGTAGGAGCGCTTGTCCGTCCGGAAGGCTCCTTCGACGAGAACCGAGACGTCGCGTCCGGAGCGAATCGCAACGAGCGCCGCGCGGGTGACGTCGGCGCCGGCGTAGACCTCGGCGAAGAAGGGCAGCTCCGTTCCCTCCGCCTCGTGCTCGAATGACCAGAGCCCGAGTCGGGCGCGTTCCGCGACCCCGGCTGGAACCGCGACACGACCGAGCCTGAGGACGAAGTCGACGGCGCCCCGCTCGAGGCTCGACGCCGGCAGGTGCGCGAACCGATCCGCGACGGAGACGGCGGCCGCCTGCGCGAGCCGTTGCCCGTACCACCGGAGAAGGCGCGAACGGGGGCGCGGTGGCGCGTGTAACGCGCTCTCCTGGGCGACCACGATCCCGACCAGCTCGGCAACGCGCTCGAGCTCCTCGAGGCAGCCGAGGTGCCACCGTTCGAGCCGGGCGCCGTCGTAGAGCAGCGCGAAGCGGAGCTGCTCCATTGCTTCGACGAACTACCGCGCGGGAACGGCAGGCCGACGGTGCCATCGGCGCTCGAACATCTGCGCAACCGCCGGGATCCGCGGTAGCCGCACGAGCACGTTGAGGCCGAGCGCGAGCGCGAGCATCCGGCCGCGCCGGATCCGCGGGCTGGCCGCGAGCGTCCGCAGGCGTGCCCGGCGCAGGACGGACTCGGCTTCGTGACGCTCGCCGAGGATGTAATGGCTGACGGCGCGCGCGAGCGTGTCCTGCGCCCGGTGCGCCTCGAACGCGGCCAGCCCTTCGGGTGTCGCGACCGCCCGGCCACCGTTCGCGCCTAGCTCGATGTCCATGATGGTGAAGAACCGCTCCTGGTCGGTGCGCAGTCGGTGGTAGCGCTCCGACGAGCTCCCCTGGCCGCGTCGGTAGCGGATCAGCTCCTCTTGGAGGACGCCGAGCGGATGGTTCCTCGCGATCCGCAGCCACATCTCGAGATCCGACGTGTTCTTGAACTCGGAGTCGCGGTAGACACCGACGCGCCGGTAGACCTCTGCGCGGACGAGCGCGGTGGGGCAGCCGAGGAAGGCATTTTTGTAGGAGAGCAACGCGTTCAAGACAGTCGGGTAGTCGAGGGCACGCCCTCCGCGCACCTCGGGAGGGATGTTCTTCCGACCGACCTCGCGCCCGCTCGTGTCGATGAAGGCGGCCGAGGTGAACACGGCGCCCGCGTCCGGATGAGCGAGCAGCCAGTAGACCTCGCGCTCGATCATCTCGGACAGGTACACGTCGTCCGCGTGGAAGACGCCCACGAACTCACCGCGGGCCAGCGCGATCCCATCGTTCGCGTTGCCGTAGATGCCGCGAGTAACCGGCTGGCGCACGACGCGGACGCGGTCCCCGTACGACGCGAGGATCGCCGATGTCGAGTCGGTCGAGGCGTCGTCGACGGCGATCACCTCGAGGTTCGCGTAGGTCTGCCCGAGGATCGAATCGAGGCTCTCGCGCAGGTGCCGTTCCCCGTTCCAGACGGGAACGACGATCGAGACAAGCGGCCGCTCCGCAGTCGATCCGTGCTTCGTTCCCCCATGCGCTGGGCCCATGTCCCTATTATCGCGGCCCTGCCCCCACATTCAACGGGCTCCAAGGAAGGCAACGGCACCGGCGCCCGAACTTCGAATCACGTAGGCGAGCATCTTCTCGGTCCCGGTGAACCCCGAAAGTCGCTCTCGGCCTCGGGGAACACGCGGCCTTCCTCAGCGGGCGGCCGCCGGAGGAGGTGGCGCGGCTATAGGAGTGGTCATTGGATTGTCATCGCTACGATCGACGTGGACCGGTTCGATGACCACTGACGCGAACAACAGGGCGGGATAGCGCCGCGCAGGGATTCAGGACGTGTGGTGACCGACGGCAGCGGGCTCGCCGCGCACCAGAGCCTTAAGCACCGGATCTCTCGATCGCGTGAATGACTTTTGGCTGTGAGCACAAGTGCGAAGACGCTCGCGACGAAGCACCTGGGGCAGTACCAGATCGCCAAGTCAGTTTGCCGACTCTGAGGACGATCTTCGTCCCGGTCCCGACGCGTAAAGTCCGGGTGATCCGTACGCTGGCTGCGCGTCCTAAAGCCCGCCGCTCCCCGACTATCTAGCCGCGCGGCTAGACTCTGACCCCGATGCGACCCGCGATCGCCATCGTCGCGTTCGCCTTCGGCCTGCTCGTCGTCGCCGGCGGGAGCGCGACGGCCGGGAAGGCCGGGGCCGCAGGCGACGTCTCCGCCGTGACCGTCGATCTTGCCGCAACCAGGCAAGTGATCCAGGGCTTCGGCAGCTCCAACCGCGTCTGGAGCGATCCCCATCTCGGCAACTCCGGCAAGACGTTCGTCCCGCCCGCGGCTCGTGCCCAGATCCTGACCGCGCTCTACGGCCGCCTCGGGCTGACGCGGGTGCGCAACGTCCTCGATCAGGGCGTTCAAAAGGCGCCGGGAGGGCGGTTCGAGTTCGGCGGCAAGCTCGCCGACGACCACGTCGCGTTCGTCAAGCAGGCCAAGCGCTTCGGCCTGAAGACGTTCTTCCCCGGCCCCGTCTACCTGGAGCCGTGGATGAAGCCGAACGACCCGGCGGCGTACGTGAGCTGGGCGATGGCGATGCTGCAACGGTGGCGCGCACTCGGACTGGAGCCGGCGCTCTATGCCCCGCTGAACGAGCCGGAGGTCGCGAACGACTTCCCGCCACAGTGGCTGCGCGACGTGGTCGTCCAGCTCGGTGCGCGCCTACGCGCGGCCGGCTTCAAGACGAAGCTCGTCATCCCCGACGACGAGAACCCCCGGGACGCTTACACGCGCGCAGTCGCCGTGCTCCAGGACCCGGCTGCCCGGCAGTACGTCGGGGCGCTCGCCTACCACGTCTACCGCTGGGGCCCGAGCAGAGCGGACGAGATCGCGCGCATGCGCAGTCTCGCCAGCCAGTACGGATTGCCGGTGTGGATGACCGAGTACAGCACTCGGACGTACACGGACTGGCGCTCCGCCTTCGAGTGGGCCGAGCGGATGCACAGCCTGCTCACCGACGGCGGCGTCAACGCGATCGACTATCTCTGGGGCTACTTCGGCGACTGGGTGCGGACGGACACCATGATCTCGATCGACTTCGACAACGGAGTCTACCGTGGCCATTCGGCGACGCCGCTCTACTGGCTGACAGGGCAGTACTCGCGCTACGTCCGTCCCGGGTTCGCCCGCGTCGCCGCGACGCCGTCGTCGGCCGGCTCCGTGCTCACGAGCGCCTACAAGGGGCCGAGGCGGGCGATCGTCGTCGCGACGAACCGGAGCGACGCAACCCAGACGATTCGCGTCACCGTGACGGGCGGCAAGCTGAAGGGCGTCGTCCGGCCGGTCCGCTCGAGCGCGTCCGAGCAGTGGAAGAGCCTGACGCCGATCTCGCCGAGCAACGGCTCCTTCACCGCGGAACTGCCGCCGCAGAGCATCACCACGTTCGTTGCAACGCGCTAGGAGGGCTTCCGCGCCGCATAGACGACCTGCGTCGCGAGGAGCCGCGCCGGGCGAGAGCTCCCTTCGAGCCGTGCGCCAAGTCGGGCGGTGACCCTCGGAAGCATCGCGTCGAGCGGCGTCGGCACGACCAGGTAGCTCGTGTGCTCGACAGACTCGACCACGAGCCCCGCCGACCTGAGCAGCCCGGCGAAGCGATTCGGAGAGACGGTCGGCCCGCCGCGCGGCATCCAATGATGCGGTCGCCGGCCGAGCCGCTTCAGCACGCGAACCGAGCGATAGAAGACCTGGGTCTTCCAGATGCCGTAGAGGGCGTGCGGATTCGGATAGCTCACGACGACGAGCCCACCGGGGCGCGCGACCCGGTTGAGCTCGCCCAGCGCGCGGGTGACATCGGCGTACTCCAGCACGCCGGTCGCGACGACCGCGTCGAAAAGCTCGTCGTCGAATGGCAGGCGCTCGATCTCACCCACGACAAGGCGTGCAGCTGCGCTCGGCACCCGCCGCTGGGCGAGCTCGACCATCGAGCCCGAGACGTCGACCCCCGACACGGTCCAACCCTGCTGGTCGAGCGCCTCACATAGTCGGCCCGGACCCATCCCGGCGTCGAGCAGGTCCCCCGGCCCGGCACCGAGCAGACGCAGCGTTGCCGCCAGACGAGCTCGCAGCGCGTGGCCGTCGGAGCCGGGATCGCCGAAGTCGTCGTCGTAACGCCCCGCGTGCTCTTCCCAATAGTCGGCGACGACGCCGCGTTCGCCGCTCACACGTCGTCTCGCCGAGCGCGCTTCCGGCGATCCGCCGGACGAGCGACGCAGTCGAGAATCTCGACAGTCGAACGTGCCGTTGCCGTCCATGAGAATTTACGGGCGCGGCGCCTCCCTTGATTCGCGAGCGATTCGCGCAGGTGGTCGTCCCCGAGCAGGCGGCGCATCCCGTCGACGAGCTCGACAACGGACGGTGTCCGCAACGCGAGCACGGTGTCTCCCGCACCTTCCTCAAGCGTCGGGTGCTCGACCGTGAGGACTGCTGTTCCGCTCGCCATAGCCTCGAACATCGTCTGCGAGATGCCCTCGTACGTCGTTGGCAGAACGAACGCGTCGGCGCCTGCGTACAAGAGTGCGAGCGCGTCCTGATCGAGGTGCGGCAGGTATGTGACTGCGTCCGCCACCCCGTGTTCGCGAGCGACGCCGGCGACATCGAGCTGCATGGCATTCGGCCCGACGATCAGAAGTCTTTGGGTCGGATGACCGTTCTTCCGGACGATTGAGAACGCCTCGATCAGCTCGGGCAAGTGACGTCGGCGCGACAGCTTGCCCACGAAGATGAAGTAGGGGTCGACTGCACCCAGGACACGCCTGATCTCGGTGTGAACCCGCTCGACCGCCTGCTCCTCGAAGAACACGTTGTTGGCAGCTGGATTGACGACGTCGATCTTGTCCAGTGGTACGCCGAAGAACTCGGTGACGTCGGTGCGCGTGTTCCTGGAGTTCGCGATCACACGGCGGGCGCGTCGGGCGCTGAGGTGGTGCAACGTCGTGCTTCTGAGTCGCTGGGCGCGCGAGAACTCGTCCGGGATCCGTTCGTAGATTCCATGGTTCGCCACGACGACGGGTGCCAGACTCGACATCGGGCCGATGTAGGTCGGGCAGAAGAGGACTGAAGCGTTCCGCGCCCGCCAGGGGAGCGCGAGCTGCTCCCACACGACCAGTGGAAGACGCGCGCCGAAGCAGTCGGCCACGATTTCGGTCGTCGAGCCGAGTTCCGGCAGCTCGAACGGACGCGGCGCCAGCAAGAGAACGCGATCGAACGGAATGTCCATCCGGCTCCACTCGAACGCCAGGTACTCGATATGGCGTCCCTGGCCGGTCCGATTACCGACCATCCGAAGCGCATCGACAGCAAGTGTCCTCACAACGGCCAATCGCGGAGAAGAGGGACCCGGTAGTCCTTCCGAGCCACCCGCCTCGCGCGGGCACCCAGTCGGCGCGCCAGAAGACGGGAACCTGACCCGCCTTTCAGTGCGCGATCGAAGGCGGCAGTACGGCGAAGGTAGTGCGCATCGACGCGCGGCGCCGCATGGAGGTCGGAGCCCAGCTCAGCATAGCCGGTGGCCGTAGTCCATGCCGAGCCAAAGGTAGCCTCGACAAGACGCCGGGCTGCCGAGGTCGGGATGGCTCCGTACGGATACGCGTACGCCTCCACCGGCGACTCGACGACCTGCTCGAGCAGCTCCTTCGACGCGACGAGCTCGTCGATGAGCTCGGCGTCTGAGCCAGAGACGAGCGGCGCATGCGTCATCCCGTGACAGCCGATCTCGAAGCCCTGGGCGGCTAGCGCGGCCAGCTCGTCTGCCGCAGCAAGCTCGAACCTCGGCCCGCCCGGGAGCGCGCTCGGCCAGTCGTTCGCGCCGCCCAGGTGCCCGGCTACACAGAAGACGGTTGCGGGGATTCCGCGCTCGGCCAGCAGGGGTGCAGCCACACGCGCGACGCTCGCGATCCCGTCGTCGAAGGTCACCGCGACGGTCGGCCGTGAAAGCGCTCCCGCGCGCAGCAGCTCGGCGAGCCCCGACACTGTCACGGCCTGCGCGCCCGACTCGACGATGCAGTCGAGGTGGGCGGCAAAGGTCGCAGGATCGACGACGAGCGGGCCGTCGCCCGGCTCGATCGCGTGGTAGGTGAGAACGAGTGCGCTACTCATGCGGGTACCGGCTCCCTGACGATGCCGCGCTTGCGCTCGCGCGCCTCGGCGACCGCGTCGAGGTATTGCTCGAGATGCGGCTCCTCCGACCAGCGCTCGACGTAGGCGGCATGACCGCGCTCGCCGAGCTCCTCGCGCAGCCCCGGCTCGGTGCGCAGGCGCTCCATCGCCGCCAGGAGCTCGTCCTCGCCGCGGTAGGTGAGCCCGCCGCCGCTCTCGCGCGCCAGCTCCCCGACGGCTCCGAGCTCGGTCGCGATCACCGGTGTCCGCTGCGCGAGCGCCTCCAGCGTGATGAAGCCGAACGTCTCGTAGACGAGCGAGGGGACGAGCACGGCGGTCGCGCCCGCGTAGAGCGCGCGCAGCGCCTCCGGATGCACGCGACCGAGAAAGCGGACATGGTCGAGCCCTGCAGCCTGCCGCTCGAGCTCGTCGCCGTAGATCCCGTCGCCGGCGATGAGCAGATCCGCGGCGTCGTAGCGGCGAAAGGCGTCGATCAGGGTCTGCGCGCCCTTGAGCTTGACGAGCCGGCCGACGAAGAGGAAGTACGGACGGCCGGGCCGCGGCCCCTCGACCGGCCCGGGCGCCGACGGTGCGGTCGCCTCCTCCAGCGGGAGGAAGTACGGCAGGTGCCGCATCGGGTGGTCGAAGCCGCGGCGGCGGTGCTGGTCGATCGTCGACCGGCTGGGCGCGAGAAAGAGGTCGACCTCGCCGAGCGCGCGTTCGAGCAGGCCGCTGTAGCGCCAGAGCTGCGGCGGCCGGTGAAACGAGAGTGTGCAGCGCAGGCACTCCGGCTTCTCGCAGAGCTCGCGGTTCTGCTTCCAGAGGTCGTACATCGGGCAGACGAGCCAGTGATCGTGCGTCGTGTAGAGCTTGAGGGCATCGCCTCCGAGCTCGAGCACGCCGGGCCCGAACAGGGTGACGAGGTGGAAGTGGACGACGTCGAAGCGCTCGCCCTCGAAGATCCGCCGGAGCGCGGGCGACTTCAGCCCCGGCCGGCCGGAGAGGTAGGTGACGAGCGGCGAGAGGGCGCCGAGCCGGCTCTTCAGCCGGTGGACGGTGACGTTCTCGTGCTGGGGGAACTCGCCCCGTGGGGGCGCCTTGGTCAGCGTGCGGAACGCATCGACGCAGTGGACGACGGTGACGCGGTGCCCCCGCTCGGCCAGCTCGTTCGAGACGCGGTAGATGTACATCGCCTCGCCGCCGAAGTGGTACGGCGGGTAGAACGTCGTGACCATGCAGAAGGAGAGAGAGTTGTCGGCCATCGCACGCTCGCTCATCGTAGTCGCGCCGCCTCGCGGATCAACGTGCCGAGCTCGGCCGCCGCGGCGTCCCAGGTGAGCCCGGAGACGGCTCGGCGCGCACGGTTGCCGACGTCTCTCCGCAGCGCCTCGTCGTCGATCAGCCGGTCGAGAATCGCGCCCAGCGCTTCGACGTCGGTCGGGGGGAAGAAGAGAGCGGCGTCTCCAAGCGTCTCCCGATGCGGTGGCAGGTCGCTGAGCGCGACGGGCGTGCCGCAGGCAGCCGCCTCGACCGCCGGCAGCCCGAAGCCCTCGGCGAGCGAGGGGATGACGACGGCCGTCGCCCCGCTGTAGAGGCAGGCGAGCGCCTCGTCCGAGACGAAGCCCGGCAGCCGCACCGCTTCCTCGAGGCCGTGACGAGCGATGCGCTCGCGCACCGAGGCGGCCGAGGAGAGGTAGGCCTCGCGCTCCAGGTCGCCGGCGAGGACGAGCAGCGGCATCCCTTCGCCGCGGCGCCGGCTCGAGAGCGCGTAAGCCTCGATCAACGTCTCCACGTTCTTGTGCGGGCTGATCCCGCCCGCGAAGAGGAAGAACGCCTCGTCCGGCTCGAGCCCGGCCTCGGCCAACCCGGCCGCGAGTCTCTCCCCCTCGCGCGGCGTGAACACCGGATCCGGGGCCTCCGGCACGAGCCGCAGCCGCTCGGGCGCGATTCCGAAATGCGCGACGATCGCCGCCCGGGAGGCTTCCGAGACGGTGAAGAGCCGACTCGCACGCCGCACCGCGACCCGGTGCTTGAGCCCCACGGCCGCGCGCTCGCGCCGCGAGGGCACGGTCAGATCGGGAAGCTCCTCGACGATCGTGTCGTGCAGCCCGACGACCGTGGGCGTCCCGAGAACGGGGAAGTAGGTGTAGACGGACGGGAAGAGAAAGGCGTCGAGGCGTTCGCGCCGGACGGCCCGCGTCAGGCGGAGCAGGTCGCGAAGGCTCCGGCTCGAGCCGGCCGCGGCGGCCTCCGACGGTGCCTCCCCGAGCTCGACGCGCCGCTCCTCGGCGTGCGGGGGCAGGTCGGCGCCGTCCGCGCTCTGTCGGTCGATGTAGAAGAGGTACTCGGTCGCCGGATCCGACTCGACGAGGCGCCCGACGGCGTTGCGGGCGAAGCGCCCGAACCCGCGGCGGTTCACCCAGCTCGTCGCGTCCACTCCCACTCTCATCGTCGTCACCGGACCTGCAGCAGGCTGCGCCCGCCGCCGAGCGTGTATCCGATCGCCTCGCCGCCCGCCCACACTCCCATGTAGAGCAGGATCAGCGGCGTCGCGAGCGCCAGCTCCCGCCTGTGGCGACGACGCGCGAGCACGTTCCGGGCGATCCGCCAGTACATGAGCGGCATGATCAGCGGCGAGCCGAGCGCGAAGAGCAGGCGCTTGCCGCCGAGCTCGGCGTTCCGCATCCCCGCGTACGAGCGGGAGTAGTGGTAGCGCTGCGAGAGGAACTCGACGAAGCCGAAGTCCTTCGCGTGGTCGAGGACGGCCGCGGGCTCGCACCAGAGCACGAAGCCGCGCTCGAGCAGGCGCCCGTGCAGCCACGACTCCCAGCGGCCCTCGTGCAGCAGATCGTCGATCGCGTCGAGCGCGCGGCGGTCGTACGAGACGTTCATCCCCGGCAGGTCGTCGACCTCGCCCGCCGGTGCCGGCTCCATGTAGCGGCTGTACTCGCAGAAGAACGCCGCCCAGTCGCGAATCCGCAGGTAGGGCGAGTTCCGGATCGAGCCGCCGACGACCGAGTGCCCGACCTCGTGCGCCGAGACGAGTCGCTCGGCCCAGCCTTCGCGCACGTTGCAATGGTCCTCGATCAGGGCCACGTACGGAGCTCCGGAGGCGAAGATGCCGGCCGCCCGCAGCTCCGGCACGGCCATCGGCTCGTCGAAGGAGAGGAGCTTCACCTTCGGGAACCGCTCGCGCACGAGCTGCCGCGTCGCCTCGTCGGTCCAGTCGGCCACCACCACCTCGGCCTCCGGCGCGCGCGCCTCCAGTGCCTCCAGGCAGTCGGCGAGGTACGGGAGGCCGTTGACCGAGGCCACCACGACTGCGAGCTTCGGTGAGCTCATCGTCTCAGCAGGTCCAGATGCCCACGCGCCTCGGCATAGGCCCAAACCGTGTTGTAGACCACGATCACGGGCAACGCGAGCAGGGCCTGGACGCGGTAGCGCCCCTTGACGAAGACCTGACGCAGCACACGAGCCGTCATCAGCGCTGGTACCGCGGGAGCAGCAACCACCCCGACGAGATTCCGTGCCTTCGAGAAGTGAACGCCGCGCTGATGTCCGTAGAGACGCCCGTGCTCCAGCCGCTGCTGGGCGAAGGCCGCGAAACCCGCGGAGCGACCCTGCCGGACGACGAGCGACGGGTCGTGCCAGAGGACGACCCCGTCCGCGGCGAGCCGCCTGTGCGAGACAGGCTCCCAGAATCCCTCGCGGTAGGTCTCGGCAATGCCCTCCAGCAACGCACGCTTATAGGCGGCGTTGTCCCCTGCCAGGTCGACGTTCCTGCTCGCCTCGAACGGCGGCATGTCCCGCGCATACCGGCAGAAGTATTCGCCCCAGTCGACGAGGCGCAGGCCGCGGCCGGGCTCGATCGCGCCGCCGACGACGTCGTGGGTCGCATGCAGCCTCCGGATCGTCGCGATCCAGTCCGGCGCCGGGATCATCTGCGCGATCGTCAGCGCCACGATCTCTCCGGTCGCCACGTCGATCCCATCGCGCCAGTGCTCGGGAACGAGCCGGCCAGGGGCGAGGTCGAACTGCGCCCACGGGAACCGCTCCCGGAGCTCCGTCGGGCTCGCCTGTCCCTCGTGCACGAGCACCTGGACGCCGTCTCGCTGCGGCTCGAGCGCCTCGAGGCACGCCGCCAGCCGCTCCGGGGGCGCGTTCGACCCGATCACGACGGTGACCGTCGGCTGGCTCCCAGCACTCATGGCAGCAGTTTGCTCTAGCGAACGAGGTCGATGTCCAGCAGCGCGTCCACGAGCTCGCCTTCCTCGAGGTAGACCTCCTCCGTGTTCACCGACCACACGTCGTAGGACATGTCCTCTGCGAGGTTGAACGCGGCCAGGATCGCAGTCCACATGGAGTGATCCTGGTTGTTGTAGCGATGGAGGCCGTTGCGACCGCAGGCCTGCAGATTCGTGAAGGCGGAGAGGTACTCCCGGATCGTCTCGACCGCCGGCTCATACTCGAGGTCGTAGGTCGGGTAGGCCTTCGGCACGCGCACCTTGACGCCGTCGATCACCTGGTCGGGATCGATCAGGCCGATCTTGGCCATCTCGTTCTTGGCCATCTCGACGGCGTCCTCGCTCGACATCTCCCAGATGTCGTCGCCCTCGAAGCAGAAGTACTCGACCCCGAGACAGGTGGTGCCGGGCACGACCATCTCCTCGCTCCAGGAGCCGAAGTTCTGCACCCGGCCCGCGCGCGTGCCGGGATCGTGGATGTAGATCCAGTTGTCCGGGAATGGCTCGGCCTCCGTCGTCATCAGCGCGACGAGGCAGAAGTCGCGATAGCGGAGCCGGTCGGCAGCATCGAGCACCTCCTGCGGCGGCGCCGGGTCGAGGCTGTGCACGAGATCCTTGAGCGGCAGCGTGGACAGCACGCCGTCGACCGGATGCTCCATCACGTCGCCGTTGCGCTGGACGACGACGCTCGTCACCGTGTTGTCCGCGTGCTTGATCTGGGTGCACCGATGCTTGAGCTCCACCGGAATCTCGAACTCCTTCTCCAGTCGCCCCTGCAGGCGCTCCCACATCTGGCCCGGCCCGAGACGCGGGTACTTGAACTCCTCGATCAGCGTTGTGACGTCGCCTTGCTTGAGACCCAAGATCGTCAACCCCGCCTTCCAGAGCGAGAAGTTCTTGATCCGTTGGGCAGCCCACAGAGAACGGATCTCCGTCCCCGGGATGCCCCACAGCTTCTCGGTGTACGAGCGGAAGAACGCGTTGTAGAGCCGCCGGCCGAAGCGCGCGGTCACCCACTCCTCGAAGGTGTCTTGGTCTTGATTGCGCTTGCGCTGCGCCCACAGGTAGGAGAAGGCGCACCGGGCGGACTCGAAGAGGCCGAGCCGGCCGAGGACGTCCTTCGCCGTCAGCGGATAGGCGAAGTACTTCCCGGCGAAGTAGATCCGCGAGAGGCGAGGCCGCGTGAGGAAGTCGTCGCCCATCAGGTGCTCCCACATCCGCTCGACCTGTTTCAGCTTCGTGAAGAAGCGATGACCGCCGAGGTCGAAGCGGTAGCCGTTGAACTCGACCGTCTTGGCGATCCCGCCGACGGTGCCGTCGGCCTCGAAGACGACCGCGCGATGGTTGCGCAGACCGAGGGCGTAGGCTCCGGTCAGGCCCGCCGGGCCTCCTCCGAGAACGGCGTAGCCGATCGACTCCTGGCCTTCTGCGGGCGGCCGCTGACCGACTCTGGCGGCCGGCGTTCTCCTCGTCGATGCCCCCGTCGGCGTCATGGCTGCAGTCTCATCGGACCCCGCCCGAGCGTCCACGGCCCGAGCGGGGAGTCTTGTCGTTTTCGGCGCCTATGCGAACGGCTAGGTACCGGCAGGCCGCCAGTTTGAAGCTGGCCTGGCCACAGGCGGCCACTGCGCCTATCGTGGGCCCATGGATCGAGTCCAGCAGACGACGGTCGCGCGTCTGACCGCCCAGGCGGAGACGCTCGTTCCGACCCGCCGACGGCGGAGTCGCGGGTGGCTCGTCCGGCGAGTGCTCCTGCTTGCGGACCTCATCGGGCTCGTGGCCGCCTTCGTGGTGGCGCAGCTCTTCCTCGGAGATGTTTTCGACCGGGTCAACCCGGACGTCGCCGAGCTCTTCGTCTTCTTCCTGATCAGCCTGCCGGCCTGGGCCGTTGCCGCCAAGCTCTACGGCCTCTACGACCGCGACGAGGAGCGAACCGATCACTCGACGAGCGACGACGTCGTTGGCGTCTTCCATCTCGTCACGGTCGGAGCATGGATCCTCTACGTCGGCGCGCGGCTCACCGAGGTCACGACGCCGAATCTGGAGAAGACGGCGCTCTTCTGGGCGCTTGCGATCCTCTTCATCACCGTCGGCCGAGCGCTCGGTCGGAGTCTCGTCCGGCGCAGCGCCTCGTACGTGCAGAACGCGGTCGTCGTCGGCGGCGGCCAGGTGGGCCAGCTCGTGGCGCGAAAGTACCTCTTGCATCCCGAGTACGGGATCCGCCTGCTCGGCGTCGTCGACGACGATCCGCTCGAGCGACGGGACGAGCTGCAGGGAATCGAGATCTGGCCGACCGACCGGCTACTCGACCTCGTGCAGGAGCGGCAGATCGATCGGGTCGTCTTCGCCTTCTCCCAGGCACCGCACGAGCACACGCTCTCGCTGATCCGAGGGCTGCGGGAGCTGAACGTGCAGATCGACCTCGTTCCCCGGCTCTACGAGGTGCTGCCGCCGAATGTCGACGTGCACTCGGTCGAGGGGCTTGCGCTTCTCAGCCTGCGCCCGCTTCGGATCTCGCGCTCCTCGAGATTCGTCAAGCGCTCGCTCGACGTCGTGGGAGCGAGCCTGCTCCTGCTCCTCACCGCTCCGCTCTTCGCGCTGTTCGCGTGGCGGATCAGGCGCGACTCGCCGGGCCCGGTGTTCTTCCGGCAGACGCGCCTGGGGCAGGACATGAAGGAGTTCACTGCACTCAAGTTCCGCACGATGACCGACGCCAGGCACGACGGCGAGCATCTCGAGTACGTGCAGTCGATCATGAGCTCGTCCGCGTCGGTCGGCGACAATGGGCTCTACAAGCTCGAGCGGCCCGACGCCGTCACGAAGACCGGCCGTTGGCTCCGCAAGACGTCGCTGGACGAGCTTCCGCAGCTCGTGAACGTACTGCGCGGGGACATGTCCCTCGTCGGGCCGCGGCCGTGCATTCCGTACGAGACCGAGCTCTTCGGGCCCCATCACTTCGAGCGCTTCCTCGTGCCCGCGGGCCTCACCGGCCTCTGGCAGGTGACGGCACGGTCGCGGGCGACCTTCGGCGAAGCGCTCGATCTCGACGTCGCCTACGCACGAGGCTGGTCGCTCGGCCTCGACCTGCGTCTGCTCGCCCGGACGCCGCTCCAGCTCTTCCGCGACCGCGGGGGAACCAGATGACTCGCGTTCGCGTGGCCGTCGTCGGGCTCGGGTATTGGGGGCCGCAGCTCGTCCGCAATCTCTACGAGTCGCCCCACGCCGAGCTGGCAGCGGTCTGCGACGCGCGGCCCGAGGCTCTGGCGCCGCTGGCCCGCCGGTACCCCGGTGTACGGCAGGCGACCGACCTCGGCGAGATCCTCGCCGACCCGGAGATCGAAGCCGTCGTCGTCGCGACCCCGATCAGCACCCACTATCCGCTCGCGCGGGCCGCCCTCGAGAGCGGCAAGCACACGTTCGTCGAGAAGCCGCTCGCCGGCTCGCTCGAAGAGGCGAGCGAGCTCGTCGCCGTCGCGACGAAGCTCGACCTCGTCCTGATGCCCGGACACACGTTCCTCTACAGCCCCCCGGTCCACGCGATCCGCAACCTGATCGCCTCGGGCGAGCTGGGCGAGATCTACTTTGTCTCCACGAGCCGCGTCAACCTGGGGCTCCATCAGTCGGACGCGAGTGTGATCTGGGATCTCGGCCCGCACGACTTCTCGATCCTCTCCTACTGGCTCCAGGAGCCGCCCGTGCGAGTGAGCGCGCTCAGCCGCGGCTGCGTGATGCCGGAAACGCCGGATGTGGCGTTCATCCAGCTCGAGTACGCCTCCGGCGTGATCGCGAACGTCGAGCTCGCGTGGCTCGCGCCGAGCAAGTTGCGCCGAACGACCGTCGTCGGCTCGCACAAGATGGTCGTCTACGACGACACGTCGGTGGAGCCGGTGCGCGTGTTCGACTCGGGCGTGAATCTGCCCGACCCGGCCACGTTTGGCGAGTACCGCCTGAGCTACCGCACCGGCGACATCGTCTCGCCGCGGGTCGCGGTCGCCGAGCCGCTCGAGCTCGAGCTGGAGGACTTCTGCACCGCGATCCGCACCGGCTCGCCGTTGCGCTCGACCCCGGCGCTCGGGGTCGAGGTCGTGCGCATCGTCGAGGCGGCGGAGCGCTCGCTCGCCGAAGGCGCGCGGGTGACCGTCCCGGACGCCGCTCCACCCGTCGGCAGCCGGTCGGCCTAGGGCCTGCCTTGTCGGGCAACCCACAGCGCGCACCGATCGTCGAGGTTCTCGACCCCGCGCCGCGGGCGTTCGTCATGGCCGAGGATGCGATCCAGAGACGGCGTCTCCTGGCCGCCCTCGGAGGACTTGGCTCGAGCTCCGGCGCTGCCAACGTCGCGGTCGTCTCGGGTCGCGACGTTCGTGACGGACTGACAGCCCTCGCGGGCCTCCGCGATTCCGCCCAGCAGGACCTGCGAACCGTGCTGGTCGTTCCGGCGGCGAGCGCCGCGGATGTGCGCGAGGCGTTCGCCGCCGGCGCCGACGGGCTCGTGCTCGAGTCCACGCTCGAGATCGCGCTCGCGCCCGCGCTGGCGGCCGTCCTGTCGGATCAACTCGTCTTCCCGCGCACGCGGCGCACCCACCTCGCACCCCCGGCGCTGTCCGTCCGCGAGAAGCAGGTACTGGGGCTCGTCGTGCTCGGGTTCTCCAACCAGGAGGTCGCGGCGAAGCTGCACGTCACCGAGGCGACGGTCAAGAGCCATCTGACCGCGAGCTTCCGCAAGCTCGGGGTCCGATCCCGAGCCGAGGCCTCCGCGCGTATCCTCGATCCCCACGACGGACTCGGGCTCGGCATCCTCTCGATCGCCGACCCCGATGTCGCTCTCGACGTGTTCGGCGACTCGTGACGCTCAGATGACGCGCAAGCTCCCGGCAGACTTCTCGATCCCGACTGCACACGTGTCGATCCCTGCGCATGTCGTGTACCGGGAGTTCGCCGCCGAGACCGTGATCCTCAACCTGGAGACGGGGCGCTACCACGGCCTGAACGCGACGGGAGGCGGGATGCTGGAGCTCCTCGACCGCTGCGACAGCGTGGCCGAGGCGCTCACTGCCTTCGCGGGCCGATACGGGAAGGAGCCGGTCGAGGTCGAGGAGGATCTCCGCGCCTTCTGCACCCGGCTCCACGAGCGTGGCCTGATCGACGTCACGCTCAATGGCAGTCGCTGAGCAGGCTGCGGCCGGTCTGACGGCGGCGGCCGCTTCTCACCGTGGCCGGGCGTTCGGGCTCGACGTGCGGTCGACGTTCGACATCCCGGCCCTGAGCGGCGGCGCCGGCTCCTCCGCGCGGCTGACCGTGTGCCACGAGCAGGACGCCGTCGACCTCGAGCGCGACTGGCCGAGGACGGGCGTCGAGCATCCCGTCGATCTGCGCTTTCCGGACGGCCGGCTGTTCATGAGCATCGACCGTCATCCGGAACGGGGGTACCGCATCTGGGCTCCGCGACATGGACGCCATGTCGTGTCGCCCGACGGGCGGGAGATCCGATCGGCGCTGCCGCGGCGGTCGGCGCTCGGCTGGCAGCGGCTGTTCTTCGCGCAGACCCTCCCGCTCGCGGCGGCGCTCCAGGGCCTCGAGGTGCTGCATGCGAGCGCGGTCGGAATCGGCGGGCGTGCGGTCGCCTTCACCGCTGCATCCGGAACGGGAAAATCGTCGCTCGCGGCTCATCTGGTCGCGGCCGGAGCCACCTTCCTGACCGACGACGTGCTCGCGCTCGAGCCGGGTCCCGATGGAGCTCTCGCGCATCCGGGGCCAGCGCGGGCCGGCGTCTCTGCACACGAGCTCCGGTCGATGACGGCGGTCGGGCGGGATCGTCTCGGGCGTCGAGTCGGCTCGACCGACAAGCCCCACTTCGAGCCCTCGCAGGCCTCCTCGGCGCTGCCGCTCGCGATCCTCTTCCGGCTCAGCCGGAGCTCGCGCTTCGCCCGGCTGAGCCTGCGCGAGCAGCTTCCACCGGAGCCGAAGACCGTGCTCGGAAGCAGCTTCCTGACGTACCTGCGCACGAGGCAGCGCCTGCTGAACCAGCTTGCGATCTGCGAGCGAGTCACCGGATCCGCTCGACTCTACGACCTCGAGATCCCCGCCTCCGTCTCGGCGCGCGAGGCTGCGAGCTTCGTGCTCGAGCACGCGAAGAAGGTGCTCGGCGCGTGATCGACTCCGGCCCGCTCCCGCTGTCGCGCAAGGTCGCTTTGGCCGGCGAGATCGTCGCAGAGTACGTACGGGTCAGGTGGATTCTCCGCCGCCTGGACCTGCCGCGGACGCTGGAGCTGATCCGTGCGGTTGCGCCGGCAGAACTCCTGCCGCCTCGCCCGACCGACGAGCGCCTCGCCGGCGCGGTCCGGCGCACCCTCCGGCGGTTGCCGGCCGACTCCCGCTGCCTGATGCAATCGCTCGTCCTGACCCGCCTGCTCGCGCGCCGCGGCCGTGAATCAACGCTTGTGATCGGCGTCTCCCCGGCCGGTCGCTTCAGCGCGCATGCCTGGGTCGAGCGCGACGGCGTCCCGCTGCTGCCGGCCCACCGTCGGGAGTTCGGACGGCTCGCCGAGCTGTAATTCTTTACGTCTGAGTCCTTGCCAATTCCGTGTAGCAGCGTATTCTCCTTCGTACACGAGCTAGGGGGATCGCCAGATGGAGCTCGAGCAGGCAGTCGAGTACGAGAGTCCGGAGATCGTCGACTACGGCGACCTCGTCGAGTTGACCGCAGGCCAGGCGAACGGTCACGGTCTCGATTCCGCGTTCCACACAGGGACGCCAGTCGACCACCACCCATCCTTCTCGAACCACTGACGTCACAGCTCGGATCAGAACGGACCCCGACGACTGCCACTCCGACCTTTTTCCGCCTTGTCAATAGGCGGCGAGGCCCCTAAGCTCTAGGCTTCACCCACCAGTAGGAGCATTTGGCGATGGAGCACGAACAGACAGTCGAGTACGAGACGCCTGACGTCGTCGACTATGGCGATCTCGTCGAGTTGACCGCCGGGACGCAGAACGGTGACTTCCTGGACGCGGCGTTCCCGGCGGGAACCCCGAAGAGTGACCTGACGTTCTCGAGCACGCCGTAGCACTTCGCATCTCGGACGATCGATCTTCCATCTGACGGGTGCGTTCGCCGCTTACGCCGGCGGGCGCACCATGTCGTTTCGCGATGCATCCCTGAGAGTTAGCTACGACACGCGCGACGGCGGTGTCTACGACGGCGCCCTCGCCGTTCTCGCCGGATCGCTGGACAACCGGTTTCAGCTCGCAGACGCACTCGACGTTCCTCGGTCGACGGCGCCCCACGCGCTCGTCGCCGCCGCACACCGACGCTGGGGACGAGCGATGCTCTCGCGGCTACGCGGTGCCTTCGCGCTCCTCGTCTGGGATAGCGGGGGCCGCGAGGGGCTGATCGCCGTCGATCAGCTCGGCGCCGGCAGCGTCGTCTACAGGCAATCGTCGAAGGGTCTCGCCTTCGCCCCCGAGGTTCGTGACCTGCTGCCGCTTCTCGACACAGCCCCGAGTCCGGACGAGCGCGTGCTGGTGCGCTGGCTCGTCGACGGAAACCGCGAGCCCGGCGAGACGCTGCTCGCGGGCGTCGAGCGGCTTGCCGGGGGACACGTTCTCGGCCTCGGGTCCGCTGCGCACGAGCCGATGCCGTACTGGGCTCCCCGCTACGGCCGGTCGCGCGCGAGCAAGAGGGCAGACGCGACAATGGAGTTGCGCGCAGGCCTGACGCAGGCGACCGAGCGCGGCTGCGCCCGGGGCGGCCCGAGCGGGATCCTGCTCAGCGGCGGTCTCGACTCCAGCGCTGTCGCAGCCGTTGCCCTCTCCGCCGGCGCGAGTCTCGTCGCCTATTCGGCCGTCTTCCCGGCGCATCCTGCCACCGACGAGAGCGCGCTGGTGGCCGAGCGAGCACGCGTCCTCGGCCTCGCGATCGGTGGCGTCTCCTTTCGGCGCGGCGGGAGCCTCGCGGCCAGCTTTCGCTATCTCGACTCCTGGAAGCTACCGCCCGCGTCGCCGAACCTGTTCTTCCACGAGCCCCTGCTCCGGCTCGCGAGCCGCGAGGGCATGGCGACGATGCTGGACGGGCAGGGCGGAGACGAGCTCTTCGGTCTCTCGCCGTACCTCGCCGCCGACCGCCTGCGCGGCGGACGGCTCGTCGAGACCCGTCGGCTGCTGCGCCTGCTCCTGGATCCGAAGGACGCTGAGGAGTCGGCTGCCCGCCGTCATGTCCTCCGAGAAGTGGCGCTGAAAGGAGCGATCCCGGCCTGGCTGCACGAACTGCGGCGCAGGCGGCGGCCTGAGCGATATGCCCCACGCTGGCTCACTGACGAGGCGGCAGAGCTGCACGCGGGCGGCCGCTCGCCGTGGGCATGGAAGGGGACCGCGGGCCCTCGCTGGTGGGCGTACCTGGCTGATGCCGTCACACGCGGGCGCGAGCGCGCCGGCGCGCATGATTTCTTCCGTCACGCCTTCGCAGACGCTGGGCTCGCCGGATCGCATCCGCTGCTCGAGGATGTCGACCTCGTCGAGACCGTGCTGGCGCTGCCGCCGGAACTCGCTTTCGACCGCCAGTACGACCGTCCGCTCCTGCGGGAGGCTCTCACGGGTCTGCTTCCCGACCCTATCCGGCTCCGCGCGGAGAAGAGCTTCTTCAACGACGTGCTTGCCGACGCCGTCCACGTCGAGGACGACGCGGCAATCGGGCGATTGCTCGATGACCGCGCGGAGATCCGCCGCTACGTCCGCAGCGATCTTTTCGATCGGCTTCGGGCCGTCGCTCCTGCACGTCGTGGCCGACGTGAGACTTGGCTGCTCTGGCGTCTTGCTGTGGCAGAGTGCTGGTTGCGCATGCAGGCGGCGCCGGAGTTCGCGCGCGAGGTACTCGAGCGTTGGGAGCTCGCCGAGCCCGTGTTCGAGCTCCTACCAAGCCGTTCGCTCTAGCGACGCCGCCGGAGGTCGAGCTCGTTGTTGTGCTCAGACCTCCGGCGAGAGGCATTCCGCACGGCCCGAGTCGTGCGCGATAGCTTGGAGCCCCATCCCTCGGATTCCTTTGGAAGAAGCTCCCGGGCAATCGTCGTCGGCACCCGGGCGGCGGCTGCGCCGAACCGCATGATCCAGAAGTCGCTGACCCAGCGCTGAAGATGATTCTCGAGCACGGTTCGCTCCCGCGCCTTCTCGAGGTTCTGCGCCCAGAGCCGCAGCGCCAACGGCCGATCGTTCCCGAGCAGAACGGCGTCGGCCGCGTCGATCGTCGAGCGCCAGAGCCGCTCGATGCGCCACTCCCGGGCGAGTGCGGCGACCTCCGCGCGGCCGGCTGCCTCCGCCATGACCGCGACGTCGACCATGTCCCGCAGCCGGCGCAGAGGCTCATGAGCCCACGAGTGGGCTGCCAGGAGTAGCGCGTGCTGGGCGGCCGGAAGGGTCTTCACCTGGTCGCCGGCCGCTGCGTCGAAGAGCTCGCGTGTCGAGGGTGGCGGCTGGATCCCGCCAGGCCATTTCGGTCGCGAATGGATCTCGACGACGAGCGGAAGGCCGGGCCAGCAGAGCGGGCGGAGGTGGTGGATGCCGAGATAGATCGCGGGGTTGCCGACCTCGACGAATCCGGCGCCGAGCAACGCGGCCTGCGCGGCCTCTGCGTCCGCGGCGAGCAGGTCGAGGTCGCCGAAGGAGCGCAGGGCCGGGTCGGGGTACCGCGCCGCGACCTCCAGCCCCTTTAGCGGGATGATCTCGCCGCCGTACGCCGTCCGCACGCGCTCGAGCAACCGGGGTGCGGCAAGAGCACCGAGAGCCGCGCGCCGCTCGCGATCGAGCATCTCCGCCGGGATGAAGCGTCCGAGCGCCCGCCAGCGGCGCACGGCAAAGAGCTCGAGCTTGTGGCTGCGCAGGTCGGCGAGGCTCGGCGCGCGGTCGACGAGCCGATCCACGGCGCGCCAGATCTCAGCGGCATCGCGCTGGAGGTCGGGCTGAGGTTGGGTCTCGGCGATGTGAGCGACTCCCCCCAACGACTCAATAGAGGCCGAGCGACCCACGCCGCTTCTCCCGCCGGAGTGCCGCTCGAAAGGCGAGCAGGCCGACTGCGAGCGACAGGGCCGACAGCGGCAGCAGGACGAGCAGCTCGCCGCCGACACCGCTCCAGCCGCTGCCGCCGAGGAGCGGCTGGCGCATCCCGTCGATCGCAATCGCAATCGGATTCAGCCTCGCCGAGTCCCGGCCCCACTCGGGCAAGAGCTCGAGCGGGAAGAACGCCCCGGAGAAGAGCGTCAGCACGGTGACCACGAGGCCGCTGATGCCACCGCCGCGCCGGAACGTGAGGATGAACCCGGCGTTGGCGACGCCGAGACCCCAGACGAACGGGATGAAGGCGAGCAGGACCGTGAGCGCCGGCAGGAAGCCGTCGGTATCGAAGTGCAGACCGAACGCGACGGCAGTCAGCACGAGGAAGACCGCGGTTCGGAGCGGGATGTAGAGGAGGTCGTAGAAGACGGTTCCGATCTGGATCGTGCTCGGCGAGGTCGGCGTCATCAGCAGCGACTCGAGCGTCCCCTGCACCTGCTCGGCGCGCAGTCCCGTCCCGACGCGGGAAAGCGCGAGCTGCACGAAAGCCGTCATCGCGATCCCGACGGCGGCGAACTCCATGTACGTCGTCTCGGAGCCGCCGTACGTTGGCAGCACGGACGGGTCGACGAGCCGGCCGACGAAGTAGAACATGACCGCCTGGAGCGCGAGCCCGCTCCACTCGGAGACGAACGCGAGCCGGTAGCTCCAGGCGATGAGCAGGTCACGGCGGAGGAAGGCCGAGAGCTTCCCGAGCTCGAGGCGGATCAGGCTGAGGCGGCCGGGGCCGCTGTACTGGAGGGTGCTCATCGGATCAACCGGCGCCCGTCAACTGCACGAACGCCTCCTCGATCTCCGACTGAAGCTCTCGGCAGGACAGGACGTCGAGCTCGGCCCCACTCAGGGTTGCAAGTGCGTCGCCGAGAATGCGGTCGTCGTTCAACGTGACGACGAAGAGCTCCGGATCGTCGGTCGCCGGGACGACCGTCGCGATCGGGGCGAGCAGCCGTCGGAGCAGGAAGAGTGACGGCGCGGCGAGCGTCGAGCGGGAGCGAAGGCGGAGCACGTGTCGCGTCACCCGGACGCGCGCGGCGAGCTTGACGACGCTTCCCGTGTAGACGACCTCCCCCGCCCGGAGGAGCGTCACGTCCTGGGCCAGGCCCCGGATCTCGTCGATGCGCTGGGTCGCCCAGACGACGGCGGCCCCGTCGGCCGCGATCCGCTGGACAAGCTCCCTGACCACGCGCGCGGCGTGGGGATCGAGGTCGTGCGTCGCCTCGTCGACGAGCAGCACGCGAGGCTCCGTGAGGAGCGCGCGGGCAACCGACAGCCGTTTCTGCATCCCGTGGGAGTACTCCCCGGCCGGGCGCCGCGCATCCTCTGCGAGGCCGACGGCCTCGAGCACCTCGGTCGCCCGCTGCTTCGCCGCCCTGCGACGAAGGCCGTGGAGGCGCGCGAAGAAGACGAGGTTCTCGAAGCCCGAGATCCGTAGATAGAAGCTGCGATCTCCCGACGGCACGAGGCCGATGAGAGCCCGGTGGGCCCGAGTGCTCCGCGTCGCGTCGGCACCGAGCATCCTCACCGAGCCGCCGTCCGGCTGCATCAGACCGCCGAGAACCCGCAGGAGCGTCGTCTTGCCGGCGCCGTTCGGGCCGAGGAGCGCATGGATCTCGCCGCTCGCGACCGCGAGGGAGACATCGACGAGGGCACGGCGCGGGCCGAAGCTGCGCGTCACGTTGCGCGCGTCGATCGTCGGCGCGGAGACACGCGGGTCGGCCTCGACGCTGACCGGTGGGGCGATCGCTTCAGCTGCGTGCACGGACGAGCCTTCCAATGGCGCCTGGGACCTCAGGATCGCCACAGCATGCTGGAACGACAACTGGCCGTTCGGCCAGTCCGGGGCGCGCGATACTCGGGCGGTGTCCGTGCTCCGAAGCAGACGCGAGCTTCGCGCCGTCGTCGTCGGCGCCGGCCTGATGGGACGGCACCACGCCGCCGCGATCGCGCGCGCCGGCGGGACGCTCGTCGCCGTCGTCGATCCGAGCGTGGAGCGCGCGCAGAGGCTGGCGGGTCGCGCGGACGTGCTGCGCTCGCTCGACGAGCTCCGCGGGCACCGGGATCCGGTCGACGTCGTTCATGTGTGCGCCCCGCTGACGGAGCACGCCAGCCTCGCGAAGCGGGCGCTCGCGCTCGGCGCGCACCTCGTGGTCGAGAAACCGCTCGCACCGGACGCGGCGACGACGGCGGCTCTCCTCGCCGCCGCGGCGGAGCGGAGGCTGCTCGTGGTGCCGGTGCACCAGTTCCTCTTCCAGCGCGGCGTCCAGCGCCTACTCGCTTCCCGGCACCGCTTCGATCCGCTCGTCCGCTGCGTCTTCGAGGCGACGACCGCCGGCGCGGAGCGGACGAGCCTCGACCCGGACGACCTCGTCGCCGACATCCTTCCGCACCCGCTCGCGCTCTTCTCGCGGTTCGCTCCCGGTGTGTTCCCGGAACTCGAGTGGCAAGTCATCCGACCAGCGGCCGGCGAGCTCCGGGCGCTCGCAGTCGGCGGTGGGACGACCTTCGAGATCGCGATCTCGACGCGTGCCCGTCCCACCCGTGCAACCCTCGATCTCCTCGGCGGCAGGGCATCCGCCCACGCCGATCTGTTTCACGGCTTCGCGGTCGTCGAGCGTGGAGGGGCGACGAGGATTCGCAAGCTGGCGCGGCCCTTCACCCTCGCGGGGGCGACACTCGGGCGCGCCGGCGGGAATCTCGCCGTCCGGGCCGTCGCCCGCGAAGTCGCCTACCCGGGCCTGCGGGAGCTCGTGCGTAGGACGTACGACGCGATCGCGACCGGCTCGCCGCCGCCGATCGACGCACAGGAGACACTCGTGGTGGCGCGGGCGCGCGATGCAATCCTAAGCGCCCCTAACGCAATGAAGCGCTAGTAGGGGCTCTCAGGGCCGCTGCGGAACCGGGGCCGGCGTGAACGCTTCCTGGACGAGCTTCAGCACCTTCGAGCGCTTCCCCTCCTCGACCGGGACCAGGCCACCGAGCTCGAGGCGGGCCAGCTCGACGCGACCCTCGGTACGCACCGTCCTGAAGCCAAAGTCGGCGAGGAAGTCACGGGGAAAGACCGTTCGGTGGACAAGGAATCGCTCGTAGGTCGACTCGCCCTCCGGGTAGCGGAAGGCGAACGTCTCGAGCGCCTTGGCGCCCTTGTCCCGCGCCTCGCCGATCGCGGCGAGGAACAACGACTGCTCGACCCATGGGCTTGCCGCCGAGACGAGGTAGACGCACGTGACGAGCACGGCGTCGTCGGACGGAGGCCCGGCGGGGAGCTCCGCAGCGCGCGGGAAGAGCTCGGACGGGCCGTACTGGATCGAGCCCAGCAGCCGTCCGTCGTCGTCGTGGTAGAGCGCCCCCCAGGCACCCCAGTCCTCCTCGACCTTCTCGATCCAGCGCTCCTTGGCGGCTTGCCGCGTCCGGCGGGACTGCCAGAAGACGCAGTCGTGGCAGACGGTGGGCGCGTGCTCGATCGTCGCGCCCGTCAGGCCTTGCACCCGCGTCGCCACTACGACCTCTGGGAGGGCGGGCGAAACTCGTCCACCACGATGTCCACGCTGTCCGGCCGGACGTCGGCCATTCGCGCGAGGTAGTCGGCGACCCGCGTCTGAACCTGTGCGCCGACCGCAGGCGCGCTCGCGTCCCAGTCGAGCGACAGATGCAGCTCGACCGCCACGCGGCCAGCCTCGCGCGTGACCTTGGTGCCGTCATGCCTGTGGAGCGTGTGCCGGTGGAGGCCGCTCCCGACGAGCTCGCGCACGCCGGCGACCTCGCGCGCGGCATCGCCCGCGTAGCGCGCGAGGATGTCGGTCGAGATCAGCGCGTGACCCTCCACGGGGTGTCAGTCTACGCGCGAGAGCTTGTGTTGAAACAACACAAGCTCTGTTCGCTGACTCGAGAACGGCTTGGTTGCGTGAGCGCGAGGGAGCTTGTGTTGGATCAACACAAGCTCTCCCTGGCTCAGGCGCTGCGGAGAATCAGCTCGGTCACTTCGGGCCGGGAGAAGAAGCGAAACGGAACGAAGGTCGTGCCCACGCCCGGCGAGACGTGCAGCGTCGTTCCGGGCTGACGGTAGATCCCGCGGTGCTCCCCGGCGAGCGGATGCGCGAAGAGGAAGCGACCGCCGGGGTACGGCAGCACGATCTGACCGCCGTGCACGTGCCCGGCGAGCACGAGGTCGTACGCGCCCGGCTCGAGGGCTCGCGCGACCCCCGGGAAGTGGCAGAGCAGGATCCGGAGCTCGGCCGTACCATCGACGTGACGTTCGGGCCGAGCGACCCCGAGCGAGTAGGAGGCCGGGTCGACGCCGACGATCTGGACCCGCCGTCCTCGCAGCTCGAGCACGCGCGACTCGTCGGAGAGAAGGTCGGTCACGCCGAGATGCGTGAGCTCGAGCTTCTGGGAGAGCGGATCGCGGGAGTCGGCCCGGTCGTGGTTCCCGAGCACGGCGTAGGCCGGACCGAGGCGCTCGAGCAACCTGCGGAGGAGCGGCTCGCCGCCCGGGCGGGAGAGCAGGTCGCCCGTGATGCAGACGAGGTCGGGCTCACGGGAGGCGACCCAGGCAACCGCGCGCATCGACGCGCGCGCGCCGCGGGAGGGCTCGCCGAGGTGGAAGTCGGAGAGGTGCGCGACCCGCAGCCCATCGAGTTCCGCCGGCAGGCCCGGCAGCGGTACCTCGAGGACGCGCGTGCGCAGCCAGCCGGCCTCGAACCAGCCGTAGGCGAGGAGCCCCGCGACGAGCGCGGCCTGGCCGAACCTGAACTTCGACGTCATCACGTTCGACCCCGAGGCGCTCGCGTTCCTGGCGCGTGGCTGAGAGTGCGCGGCCGGAGGGGATAGTGCGGAAGCACAGACCCGGAGAAGCGCGTGCTCTCAGGCGCGCGAGGCCGACGGAGCCGGGCTCCGCCCGGCGGGAGTCGGCCGGCCAGGGACGCGAGCGTCAGACGGAAAGCTTGTCGAGCATCGGCTCGACCGAGACGACGTGGCGCTTGAACCGGAGCTCCGCCTCGTGGAATCCGGCCGCGACGCCGATCAGCTGCGAGAGATGCAAAATCGGCATCTGGAAGTCCTTGCCCGTTTGTTTCTTCAGCTTCGACTGCCAGGCGTCGAGCGAGAGGTGGCAGAGCGGGCACGGGGTCACGATCGCGTCCGCGCCGGCCTCCTTCGCCTGCTCGATTGGCTGGATCAGCTCGCCGAGCGCCGTCTCCTCGCGCGCTTGGATGATCGGGAAGCCGCAGCACTTGATCTTGGCCGGATAGTCGATCGCCTCGCCGCCGCAGGCCTCGATGATCCGCTCGAGCGACGACGGCCGGTCGGGATCCTCGAAGCCGAGCAGCTTCGACGGGCGCAGGATCTGGCAGCCGTAGAACGGAGCGATCTTCAGCCCCTTCAGCCCCTTGTGAGCCGCCGCCTTGAGGAGGTCGTAGCCCTCGCCCTCGGCGACCATCCAGAGGAAGTGACGGACGTCGACGGTGCCGCGGTACTCGGGGACGCCGACCTTCGCCAGGTTCTCGTTCACGCGCTCGAGCAGCCTCTCGTCGCCCTGGAGCTGGAAGTTCGCCTGGCGCAGGTTGAGCGTGCAGACGTTGCAGACCGTCATCAGCGTGTCCGAGCCGGTCGCTTCCGCATAGGCGAGGATGCGCGCGTTCAGATGAAGGTAGTAGTCGGGCTCGGCCTCGTGAATGTCGCCGGCGCCGCAGCAGGTGACTGTCTCCAGCTCGACGAGCTCGAGACCCACTTTCGGGGAGAGCGCCTGCGTCGAGATGTCGAGCTCCTTCGCCGAGAGCGACGCGAGGCAGCCCTTGTAGTATGCGACCCGCTTCATTCGCCGCCCCGCTTCCTCGTCGGTTCCTCGCCGGGCGAGACGTCGGCTTGGTCGCGACTGCCGACGCCGGTGTCGCCGCCGCCGCCGGCCGCATGGCCGACCTCGTGCTCGAGCCGCGAGAGCGCCCGCTCTCCCTGGACGATCCCGAGCGCGCCGTCGACTCCCTGCTCCTTGACGAGCTCGAAGAGCGCGCGCGACTCCTTCACGCCCTCGGCAACGTGCGGCGGGAACGGCGGCGGCACCTTCCCTTTCACCGCGAGGCCCATTGCGAACTTCATCTCCTTAATCGAGGAGACGATCCCCTGCGTCTTCGGGACGAGCTCGGTCTCCCGCAGCCAGCCGGTCGTCTTCGCCGAGTGGACGAACCACTTCGCGTGCTTCGCGCCCATGTCCTCGTCGATCCCGGCCTTCATCGCCTCGGCGCCGAGCTTCGCGATCGCATCGCGCGGATCGACGCCCTTCGGACAGCGCTCGTTGCAGAAGTAGCAGCGCGTGCAGTCCCAGATCCCGTGCTCGGCGCTGTACTGGTCGAGCCGCTCCGTCTTGGCGGCGTCGCGCGGGTCGCCGACGAAGCGCATCCCCTTCGCAAGCGCCTGCGGCCCGAGGAACTCGGGGTCGGACTCCATCGAGTTGCATTCCGAGACGCAGCAGCCGCAGTTGATGCAGAGCGACTCCTTGTGGATCACGTTCATCCGCTCCTGCGAGATCACGTGCTCCTCGTCGGCCGGCGGCTGGTCGTAGCCGGGCTGGAGCCACGGCTTCATCGCCTTGAACTTCTGCCAGAACGGCTCCATGTCGACGACGAGATCCTTGACGATCGGCAGGTTCCCCATCGCCGAGATCACGGGCGCATGACCGGCGCTCGCCATGTCGTACATCCGCACCTTGCAGGCGAGCACGGCGCCGCCGTCCATTCGCATCCCGCAGGAGCCGCAGATCATCATTCGGCAGCTCTTGCGGTAGGCGAGCGAGCCGTCGAGCCGGTCCTTGACGATGTCCAGGCAGTCGAGGAGCGTCGCTTCCTCGGGCGCGTCGACCTCGTACTCCTTCAGCGCGCGATCGCCCGTCGTCGAGTCGTACCGCCAGATCTTGAGGCCTACTTGCATGGGCTAGTACTTCCTCTCCTCGGGCAGGTACTTGGTGAAGCGCACGTCCTTGTACGAGAGCTCGGGCCCGCCGTCGACCCAGCGGGTGATCGAGTGGCGCATGAAGTTCTCGTCGTCGCGCGTCGGAAAGTCGTGCGGGCGCGAGTGGGCGCCGCGGCTCTCCCTGCGCGCGATCCCGGCCTGGAGCATGCAGGAGGCGATGTCGAGCAGGTAGCCGAGCTCGAGCGCCTGGGTCAGGTCGGTGTTGAAGACGTCGCCCTTGTCCTCGACGACGACCGTCGGATAGCGCTCGCGGAGCCCGTCGATGATCCCGATCTGCTTCGTCATCTGATCCTCACGGCGGAAGACGCCGAAGTTCTCGAGCATCGTCTGCCCGAGCTCGTCCCGGATCTTCCACGGCCGCTCTCCGTCACTGCGCGCCAGCAGCCCCTTCAGCTCGCGCTCCGCGTCGCGCGTCGCGGAGGCGGGTACCTCGACGATCGTGTTCGCGAGCGCCCACTCCGCGGCGGCACGACCGGAGCGGCGGCCGAACGTGATCGTCTCCATCAGCGAGTTGCCGCCGAGGCGGTTCGCGCCGTGGACGGAGACGCACGCGACCTCGCCGGCGGCGTAGAGGCCCGTCAGCTCGGTGAGCCCGTCCGTGTCCGTCTCGACGCCGCCCATGTGGTAGTGGGCGCCCGGCCGTACGGGAATCGGCTCGTGGATCGGGTCGACGCCGGCGTAGACCATTGCGAGCTCCCGCGAGCCCGGCAGACGGGTGAGGATGCGCTCGGCGCCGAGGTGAGTCAGGTCGAGCAGCACGGAGCCGTTGATCCCGCGGCCCTCGTCGATCTCGCTCTGCTCCGAGCGAGAGACGACGTCGCGGCTCGCGAGGTCTTTCGCCGTCGGCGCGTAGCGCTCCATGAAGCGCTCGCCCTCGGAGTTGCGCAGGATCCCGCCCTCGCCGCGGCAGCCCTCGGTGATCAGGATCCCGCTCGGGTACATCGTCGTCGGGTGGAACTGCATGAACTCGATGTCCTTCAGCGGCAGGCCGGCGCGGAGCGCCATCGACATCCCGTCGCCGGTGCAGGCGTAGGCGTTCGTGGTCGCACGGTAGAGCCGACCGACGCCTCCGGTCGCGAGGAGGACGGTCTTGCCGCCGAACGCCTTCAGGCCGCCGTGGAGGAGATCCCACGCGATCACGCCCTGGCAGCGGTCCTCGTGGATCACGAGCTGCCAGGCGAAGAACTCCTCGTAGACGGTGATGTCGCGCTTGACGAGCTGCTCGTAGAGCACCTGGATCAGGACGTGGCCGGTGATGTCGGCGGCATAGACCGTGCGCGGCGAGCCGGCGGCGCCGAACGGACGCTGCGCGAGCTTGCCGTCCTCGCCGCGCGAGAAGACCGCGCCCCACTGCTCGAGCTGGTAGATGTCGAGCGGCGCCTCGCGCGTGAAGATCTCGATCGAGTCCTGGTCGCCGAGGTAGTCCGAGCCCTTGACGGTGTCGAAGGCGTGGCTCTCGGGACTGTCGTCGCCGGCGTTTCCGAGTGCGGCGTTGATCCCGCCCTCGGCCGCGCCGGAGTGACTTCGGGTCGGGTGGAGCTTCGAGACGATCGCGACGTCCGCACCCGCATCGTGAGCCTCGATCGCGGCGCGCATCCCAGCGCAACCGGCTCCGATCACGAGTACGTCGTGCTTCGCCTCCACCTCGGTTGACGTTATCGGAAG